>JBAQCH010000076.1:0-19207 GCA_049294015.1 Anaerolineae bacterium | reverse complement strand
CGCCAGGGCAGCGCTTCCTCGCCCCAGGCCTCGCCCGCGCCAAAGTCCTCCGCCGTCAACGGGCTGTTGCGCCAGCCGCGGCCGTCGTAGCTGTCGAAGGTCAGGCCGCGCCAGTGGTGCTGCGCGGCCGCGCCGGGCTGCTGGCCAAAGGCCAGCCCGGCCAGCTCGTCGCTGCTGACCCGCATCACCACCGCCTGGCTCAGCTCCGGCCCGTCGGTCAACAGATGGGCGCGCGGCATGGCGCCAGAACGGCCACCGGTGGCCAGCAGGGAACCCGGCGCGCGCCGCAACCCTGGAAAGATCTGCTGTCCGGCGCGCTCGATGCGGTTGACCGGCGCCTCAGCCAGGCCGGCAAACCAATCGGCCGCTGGCTGAAGCGTCACGCGCGGCATGGCTGCGCCGGCCGCCAGCACGACCAGCGCCATACCAGCCGCGGCCAGCAGGACATCCAGCCGCACGTCGACCGAATAGTCCATGCCCAGCCGGTTCCAGCGCTGTTCCAACGTCCAGCGCTGCATCAGCACCCCCACTATCGTCAACCCAGCCAGGTAAAAAGGCAGCCACAACCGGCCATCCCAAAAGAAAAAGGCGTTGCTGGCCAACAGCACACCGGCCGGCAGCAGCGCCGCCAGCGTCCGCTGGCGGGCGAAAAGCCACCAGGCCGCCCAAGCCGCCGCGGCCCAGGCGACCATGCCCAGCAGCCAGCGAAACACAGCATCATCTTGATTGGCCTGGCCGGTGGTGCGCACGTCGTTGACCCACTGCGCCAGCCGCTGCGCCATCTCGGCCAGCCCCAGCCCGGCCCGCGCCAGGGGAAGCAGCCAGACAGACGTGTCGGCCGGCGGCTGCGGCGCCTCGCGCCAGCCCACCAACAGCGACACGACCAACACGCCCAGCAGCGCCAACAGCACAGCGGCTGTCAGGCCAGAGAGTGCGCGGCGGCGCACATCCCCGCTGCCGGACAGCGCCGGCCGCGCGGCTCGGCTCAGCCCGAAGCCGGCGCTGTAGCCGGCGATCATCACGGCGCTGAGCAGCAATCCCAGGTGCGGCACCCAGCCGGCCGCGCCGGCGCCGATCGCGACCAACAGCACGGTCAGCAAAGCCAGCAGCCAGAGCAGCCAACCTTCGGCCGGCCGTCCGCGAACCAGCAGGCGCGCGAGCGTTTCCATGGCTAGAGCACCTCCTGCACGTCGACGGAGATGACGCGGCCAAAAGCCGACAGGGTCCGCAGCTCGCTGCGGGTGCGGGTAATCTCAACCACTGGCCGGAAGACGAAGCTGCGGTCGATCAAATGGCTGGCGACGCTGTGCTGGGCCAGCAGGCTGCGCAGACCGGCCAACGTACCAGCCCTTTGCTCCCGCTGCGGGTCGTCCGGGGCCAGGAAGCTGGCAGCGTCCAGCAGCAGCGCGGCCGGCGCGTTACCCTGTCGGGCCAGTTGCAGCAACTCGCCGCTCCAAGCCGGATCGGTGGACGGCGTAACGGCCACGATGGTGCGGCCGCGGCCGCTGACCGGGCGCAGATCGCTCAATAGGCGGGCCAGGCTGTAGCCGGGCGTAGCCTCTGCCTCGGCCAGCACTTCCAGGATGCGCCACAACTGAAGCTGGCCGCTCTGGGGCGACACCTGGTGGCCGGCGGCAGCCAGACCCACGCGGCGGTTTTCGGCCAGCATCTGCGTGGCCAGCGAGGCAACCAGCGTGATGGCGTATTCCAGTGTGCTGTCTGCGCCCTCGCCCGCCTGCACAGCCGCTTCCAGGTCGAGCACGATCCACAGGTCGCCGGAGGGCTCGATGTCGAACTGCTTGACCATGAACTCGCCCTGGCGTGCGGTCTGGCGCCAGTGGATGGCGCGCAGCGGGTCGCCAGGCGCGTAGGGGCGCACCGCGGCGACCGTGGTAGTGGTCTGGTTGCTGCGCCGCTGGGTGCGGGCGGGGCCAGGCGCGCTGCCGCGCGGCAGGCGCAGATCAGGCAGCAGCATGGCGCGCGGGTAGACCAGGATCGAACGGACATCGGGGTATTCCACCCGCGTCTCGAAGATGCCCAGCGGATCGCCGCTGCGCAGCTCCCAGGGGCCCAGGGTGAAGACGCCGCGACGCTGGCAGCGCCCTTCGGTGCGGTAGCTCTGGCGGCCGTTGACTTCGACGTAGGCCACCCAATCGGGGCGGTAGCCGGGCAGATTGGAGTGGTCCAGCACCTCCACCCACAGCGCAGGCATGCCCGCATAGTTTTCGACGGTAAAGAGTTCGCTCAGCGTGTCGCCAGCCAGGACCCAGGAGCCGCGCACGGTGCGCTGCGCGTCCAGCCCGTCACGCAGCGCCCGCGCCCACACGTAGCACAGCAGCAGCAGCGCGGCCAGGCCCAGCATGATCCCAACCCAGATGCGGGCGGGATTGAAGATCTGGTTGATCAGCAGCAGTCCCAGCACAACAAAAGGCAGCCGGCTGCGCACGCGCAGGCTGCGCCGAATGCCGGCAGGGCGCGGCGGCTGGCCGGTAACCCAGGCGGGCTGGTTGGTGTCCATAGCACCCGCAGTCTAGCACAAATCGGCCAAACGCGGTAGTAGCCGCCCTCTGTTGACAGGAAGCAGCAAAGCGGTTATGATTTTGCCACCGCACAGCCGTCCGTGTCACAATTCACGCTATTCACAAACCTCATTCTCAAGGAGCCACTTCTTGACCATGCCCAAAATCACCTTCATCGGCGCGGGCAGCACGGTCTTTGCCCGCAACCTCCTCGGCGACATCCTGAGCTATCCAGAACTGGCTGACGCCACCATCAGCCTGCACGACATCGACTTCGACCGGCTGCGCACCACTCAGGCGGCGGCCGAGCGGCTGGCGGCCGGCCTGGGCGCCCACCCCACCATCGAGGCCACCCTGGACCGCCGCGCGGCGCTGGCCGGCGCTGACTACGCCATCTCCATGTTCCAGATCGGCGGCTATCGCCCCAGCACGGTGATCGACTTCGAGATCCCCAAGCGCTACGGCCTGCGCCAAACCATCGCCGACACGCTGGGCATCGGCGGCATCCTACGCGGCCTGCGCACGGTCCCCGTCTTCCTGGACATGTGCCGCGAGATGGAGGCGCTGTGCCCCGACGCCACGCTGCTGCAATACGTCAATCCCATGGCTATCAACACCTGGGCCATCAGCCGGACCAGCAGCATCAAGACCGTAGGCCTCTGCCACAGCGTGCAGGGCACGGCCCACCAACTGGCCGACGATATCGGCGTGCCCATCGACGAGATCAACTATCTCTGCGCCGGCATCAACCACATGGCCTTCTATCTGCGCTTCGAGCGCGACGGCGTGGACCTGTACCCTCTGATCCGTCAGGTGCTGGACGAGGGCCGCGTGCCGGACTGGAACCGGGTGCGCTATGAAGCATTCAAGCACCTGGGCTACTTCGTCACCGAGTCCAGCGAGCACTTCAGCGAATACGTGCCCTGGTTCATCAAGCGCGACCGGCCTGACCTCGTCGAGCGCTTCAACATCCCACTGGACGAGTACATCCGCCGCTGCGAGGTGCAACTGGCCGGCTGGGAGTTGGCCAAGGACGCCTTCGAGGCTGGTCCGGGCTTCGTGGTCGACTCGGCTGCTCTGGAGGCGACGCTGCGCGCGGCCGGCGCCAGCGACGGGGATGTGGCCTGGGCCATCAACCTTCTCACCAACTTCGACGCGTTCGAGCGTTCGCACGAGTACGGCAGCCAGATCGTCCACAGCCTGGAGACCGGCCAGCCGCGCGTGATCTACGGCAACGTAGCCAACCACGGCCTGATCGACAACCTGCCGGCCGGCTGCTGTGTGGAGGTGCCCTGCCTGGTCGCCGAGCGCAAGAACGGCATCCAGCCGACTCGCATCGGATCGCTGCCGCCGCAACTGGCCGCGCTGATGCAGACCAACATCAACGTCCAGGCGCTGACCGTCGAGGCAGCGCTGACCAGAAAACGCGAGCACATCTACCACGCGGCCATGCTCGACCCCCACACGGCCGCCGAGCTGGACCTGGACCAGATCGTGGCGCTGGTGGACGCCCTGATCGAGGCGCATGGGGCGCGGTTGCCGGAATATCGGTAGATTGGTAGATTGGTGATTGGGAATTCAATCGGGTTGTGCCGTCATGGACGAACCTAACCATCAACGCAGACTCTGACCCGCCGCAGCGGCGTATCAATCTACCTCAGCAAGGAACTTCCATGTCTCTACAAACCCACGTCACCCAGTCCTTCGAGCGCCGCTTCGGCCAGCCGCCGGCCTTCGTCGTGCGTGCGCCTGGCCGCGTCAACCTGATCGGCGAGCACACCGACTACAACGATGGCTTCGTGCTGCCCATGGCCATCGACCGCGCGGTTTGGATCGCGCTGCGGCCGCGGCCGGACGGGCAGGTTCACGTCCATTCGCTGGACCTGGAGCAGTCGGCGACGTTCGACCTGGCTGCGCTGCGCCGCGAGGATGCCGGCTGGGCCGAGTACGTCAAGGGGGTCGCCTGGGCTTTGCAGGAGGGGGGCTATTCGTTGGCTGGCTGGGAGGGGGTGTTGGCGGGTGACGTACCGCGCGGCGCGGGGCTGTCGTCGTCGGCCGCGGTGGAGTTGGCCACGGCGCGCGCGTTTCAGGTTATCTCGGGCTTCGCCTGGAATCCCCCGGCCATGGCGCTGCTGGGCCAGAAAGCCGAGAACCAATGGGTGGGCATGAACTGCGGCATCATGGACCAGATGATCTCAGCCGCGGGCGAGGCTGACCACGCGCTGCTGATCGACTGCCGCAGCCTGGAGACCACCTCCGTGCCCCTGCCGTCCGGCACGGTGGTAGTGATCCTGGACACGGCCACTCGCCGCGGCCTGGTGGACTCGGCCTACAACGAGCGCCGCGCGCAGTGCGAGGCGGCCGCGCGCTACTTCGGCGTGCCTGCGCTGCGCGACGTGACGATGGAGCGCTTTGAGGCTGAGACTGACGGCTTAGACGACGTGACCATGCGCCGGGCGCGCCACGTGATCAGCGAGAACGCGCGCACCGTGGCGGCGGCCGCGGCCATGCAGGCTGGCGACGCGGTCGAACTGGGCCGGCTGATGGACGCCAGCCACGTCAGCATGCGCGACGACTTCGAGATCTCCGGCCCGGCGCTAAACGTGATGGTGGCGTGCGCGCAGGAGGAGCCGGGCTGCTACGGCGCGCGTATGACCGGCGGCGGCTTCGCCGGCTGCGCCGTTGCGCTGGTGCAGGCCGACAGGGTCACGACCTTTGCCGCCAACGTCGCCGTCCGCTACGCAGTCCGCGCCAACCTCGTCCCTGCGCTCTATGTGTCCACTGCCAGCGCCGGCGCGTCGATCGAGCAGTAGCTATGGACCAAAAAGCGCTTGCCATCGTGCTGGGCGGTGTGCTGCCGGCGATCTTGCTCGGGATGGCCGGCATCTTTCAGAAGTTCAGCACCAACGGAGGAATCGGAACGGGGCCGTTTCTGATCGGCGTGGGTGTCACCACAGTGATCGTCGGCGGCGTCTTCTTGTTGGTCGAGAAACAGACGGCTGTCAGCCTGCAAAGCGGGGGCTTCACGGTACTCTTTGGCCTGTTCTGGGCTATTTCCACCGGGTTCGTCGCCATCTCCCTCAGCCGCTACGGCGCGCAGATCAGCCAACTGGTACCCCTCTACAACATGAACACGTTGGTGGCAGTGATCCTCGGCCTGGTGATCTTCTCCGAATGGCGCCACGTGGACCCATGGAAGCTGCTGGCGGCGGCCGTGCTCATCGTCGCTGGCGGTGTGCTGGCATCACGAGCCTGATCGCACGCACAGGCTGCTAGCCCGCCCTGCCAGTCTCGCATAGACTAGCCTGATAGAGCAACTCCAGCATGGGGATGACGTAGGCCAGCCGTTTGTGCGTCTCGTCCATGCTGCCCTCCCGCTCACGCTTAAGCACCGCGGGGTCGCGGCCAAAGACAAACGGATCCTCCCAAGCCAGCCAGTCGACTTCTTTGGTCCGCGCTTGGTGACGCAGCGGCAAGAGCATCTCTGCCACTATGCTGATGTCCTGACGGCTGACATGCGGCATCACCGCGGCCAACTGCTGGGCTTGCAGGGCCAGATGACACCAGGCGAAGTCCAGCGTCACGCCGAACAGCCACTGGCCAGCCAGCGTTGCCATCGGTTCGATCTCCTGATAGTTGCGTGGGTGGGTTTGCCAGGCGGCCTGGGAACGCTGAAAGACCAGCGGCGTCTGCTCCGGCCGCACAGACCGGACGTCGGCCATAAACTGGTCTCTATGCTCGCTGCCCAGAGCATAGGCCACCCGGTCGATGTAGCACAGGTGCAGCACCTGGTGGGGCGGACATGCAGCAGCCGCCGTGCTGTACAGCAGCGCGAAATCCTCGCCGACCGGCAGCGCCCGCTGGTGCTGGATGACGTGAAAGAAGGGATCAGCATGGAGCGCAGCCACCCGCTCGGGCTGCGTTTGCCAGGTGATGGCCGTCACGCTGACGATGGCTCGAACAAAGAGCTCCTTCAGAGGCGGCGTGACCGACGCCAGCAACGGCAGCATGAGCTCGGCTGGGTCGTGTAGCGGCATCACGATCACCGGGGGCAGCATCTCAGCGCACCAAGTAAATGATCGAGACGGCGACGCCGATGGTCACTACCACCCGGCGCAGCGTCTCCGGCTTGATGCGGCTGGCCAACCGGCCGCCGATCACGCCGCCCAGCAGCGCGCCCACGGCCATGACCAGCGCGACTGACCAGACGACGCGACCGGAAAAGAGAAAGAAGATGGCCGCAGCCACGTTGACGCTAAAGGCGATGGCCTGCTTGAGGCCGTTGAGCCGGGTCAACGTGTCGTCGATCACCAGCGCCAGCACTGCCAGCACGATCACGCTCAGCCCGGCGCCGAAATAACCGCCGTAGATCGCGGCCAGGAAGACGGGGAAGACCACCCAGAACTCGGGCAGCGTCGTGTGGCCGGCCCGCTCGGCGCGGGCCATCACCCAGCCGCGCAGCCGGTTCTGGAAGCCCAACAGCGCCGAGGCCAGCAGGATCAGAAAGGGGATCAGAGACTCGAACAGCTTCTCGCTGGTGTTGACCAGCAACAGTCCGCCCACGACGCCGCCGATCGCGCCGGTGGGCACCAGCAGCCACAGGCGACGGCGCTGGCCCACCAGGTCACGCGCCTGCGCCATGGTCGCGCCCAGGTAGCCGGGGGTCAACGCCACTGTGTTGGTAATGCTGGCCGCCACGGGCGGAATGCCGACGAAGATAAGGGCCGGAAATGAGATCAGCGTACCGCCGCCGGCGATCGCGTTGACGGCGCCGGCGGCCATAGCAGCGAGGGCGATGAGGAGGAGATCGAAAAGGGACAGGGGGTCAGTCATGGAGGCAATTCCAGAGAGAGCTACTCGGACACCTGCGAGACGCGTTTTGGTCCATCCAGCAACAGACGTAGACGGTTGAGCACATCTCGCCCCAAGACCACTTCGTCACCTCGATCATCACCAACCACGTACACGCCAGGCAGGGTAAATTCTCCCAAACGCAGGTCGATCAAGTAGAGATAGACGCGCCGGCGCTCACCCCACTGACTGCGCAGACCTGCCTCGAACACTCGCCTGGCTCCGATCTGACGCAGATAACCGAGTGGCACAATGGTTGCATCCGCGCCAGTATCAATGATCGCTGGCAAGCTGACGCTTAAGCCCGTGGATGCAACACTAAGGTTGATCTGGCAGACCGGAGCCGCCGGATCATAAGTCTCATCGTACGGAAAGGTCATCATGCGATCTCCCCTGTCCGATCAATGCGACCACCTCGCCACCGAAAGCCACGTCGCCCGACAGAGGTCACTGGTGCAATCAACACTGGCGCCATGCCGTAGCGATCGCGCACGCGCCGTTCGAGGCAGGACACGTCGCTGTCGTGATCGACCACGACACCGTTGCGCAGCGCCACGTACTGATTCGGATACAACACCAGTAACTGATCATGCTGTTTCCAGAAGGCCTCAGTTTCGCGATGAATTGCATGCTCCTCCAAGGATTCTAGATAACTACGCACCGCAGTCTCTACGACATCCTCGGGCGGCCGCTCTTGCGTTCTGGCAAGTTGGGTGATTTGCTGCACCAGCAGGGGCTCTTTCAACTCTACAACCATTAGGTTCTCCATCGGCCAACCAACGGCAGGCTGGCAGTTTCTTCAGCCATTATCGTCGAAATCGGTTTAGGGTCAAGACAAATAGCTACCGTGGCCTACGTTTAACTGATACGAAGAATTCGACGCATCATGCGGCGCCCTCAAAGGTCTCCACAAACCGGATCCCAAGTTCCTCCAACTCCGCCAACACCGGCTCGTAGATCTCCGGCGTTACCGGCGTCTGCACGCCGGTCAGGTCGATCTGGCCATGCAGGATCAGCTTGACGGCAATGGCGGCGGGCAGACCGACGGTGCGGGCCATGCTGGTGTAGCCGCGGGGCAGGCCGAAGTCGACCATGGTGGAGATGATGCGTTCGTTGCCGTCGGGCATAGCAGCCTCGAACTGGTGTTGCAGGATCAGCATGTCGCGCTCGCCGGGCGCGTACTGCATCTTGTCCAGCATACGAGCCGTGAGAATATCGATCGGGCTGAGCAGGCCGGCCGGCAGCGGCTCATCGCTCAGGAAGCCAAGCCAGGCCAGGTTGTCGATCACCGGCGAGTCCAGCGACAGGTCGAGATAGGCCGCCAGCGCTGCGCGCAGGTTATGCTGGTCGCTGCCTATCAGGCGGGCGGTGAACTGGGCGAAGGTTGCCCCGTCCAGCCCGTGCAACTGTGTCTCTTCCATCAGGCCCAGCTCGGCGATCTTGCGCAACGTCTGGCACCAACCGGGATAGCGCAGGGTGCCGCGGAAGAAGGTCTGCGGATTGTCGATGCCGTAGGTCTGCATGTAGGGCAGGCTGTCGCGGTTAGGGTAGCCGTCAAAGTCCATCACCTGGCCCTCTACCTCCACGGGCACGGTCCAGTAGTGGTCGAACAGCTCGCCGCCGGGGATGACCACATCCTGGCCGTCCCACAGGAAATGGGCCGGGTTCTTGCCGGCCAGCAGCACGCCGCGTGGGCTCCAGGAGAACTTGTAGCCGAAGGGGTTGTCGTTGGCCTCGGGCGCAGGCAGGCCGCCACACCAGGAGACGAACTTGGTCACCCTGCCGCCCCTCGCCTGCACGCCGTGGATGATGCGCATGGCGGTCATGTGGTCGATGCCGGGATCCACGCCGATCTCGTTGAGCAGGATCACACCAGCCGCGCGCGCCGCGCCGTCCAGCGCGGCCATGGCCTCCTTAACGTAGGAGGTTGTAACCATGTGAGTGCGATGTTTGATGCACAGCCGCGCCACGACCGGGTGGTAGGCGTAGGGCAGCAGGCTGACAGCCAGGTCGGCCTCGGCGATCAACGCCTCTAGCGCTCTCTCGTCGTCGGAGTTGACCTGCACCGCCTGTCCGCGCGGGTGATCGCCCACCAGCGCCTGGGCCTTGCTCAGTGTGCGGCTGGCCACAGTGACGCGAAAGTCAGGCACTTTCAACAGATAATCCACATGCGCGCCAGCCACCATGCCGGCGCCGAAGACGACGATGTGTTTCATGGGGGATCTCCTTGATCGGTTGAGGACTGACAGTGCTGAGTCGACGCCTGGACAAGCTGCCGCGGCGCGTCTCGCTCCTGACGATACCAGCACTGTCAGTCCTGCGCGTCGAAAGGTCTAGGACTGACAGTGCTGAGTCGACGCCTGGGCGAACTGCCGCGGCGCGTCTCGCTCCTGACGATACCAGCACTGTCAGTCCTGCGCGGAAGGCAGGTGTTGTTGCAAGTAACGGTAACCCGGCGTCAACTCGCCGCGATGGGCGATAACGGCGCGCTTGATCTCAGGCGGCAGGGTCAGGTGGTCGAAGGACGCGCTGTAGTCAGCGTGGGCCAGGGCCGGCACGTAGGGCAGCAGCACCTGGCTGAAGTAATCGGAGGCGTCGCGCGGCAGCTCGCTGGGCAGGATGTCCACGGCCATCACCACCAGGCCAGCGCCTTCGACGCCGTCATGCACTTCGCCCGTCAGTGGGTTGAAGACGAAGTTGGGATCGCCCGGCTCGGTGGCCTTCACAGTACACTCGATTGCGCCGTCGATGTCGCAACTGATGTCGCCAATCACGCGCAGCTTTGGCTGGCCCGCGCCCCAGGCCTGACGCAGGTACGCCTTGGTCACCAGCCGCGGATAGCGCGGGTCCCAGTAGATGGCGTTGACCAGCACGCCCAGGTGCGGCAAATACTGCTCGAAATCGGAGCGGTAAGCGTGCGGCGTGCTGTAGTAATGCTGCAAGTCGAACACCGCATCAGCCGCCAGCGGCGCAGCCAGATGCTCCTCGCGAAACGTTGTGGCGTAGATCACGTTGGTCGAGTAGCGCAGCGTATCGAGGCCCTTCAGCTCGCCCGGCTCGACCCGCTGCACCGGCAGCAAATCCAGTATCTCCCAGACGCCGCGCGCCACATTGCCGTAGCCGGCAACGCCGATGGTCAGCGGGGTGATCTCAGCGGGCAGGCCGTCGCGGCGGATGGCCTCGGCCACCTGCTGCAGCGCGGCCTTGGCCTCGGCGATGTCATGGTACTCGTAGGCCCGGCGCAGGGCGCTGAAGGGGTTGGCGACGCCCTGCCAGGCCAGCCGTTGCCCCAGCGTCCACAGCGTTTCCAACATGCCAGCCACGCCCGCGTGCCAGCCGAAAAAGATCAGCCGCCGGCCCGCATCGTCCGTTACCTTTTCATAGTCGATCAGCGTACACCCAAGGTCCAGCATGCGCTGCAGCATAGGCATGTTGAAGGGTTGGCCCTTGATGACGTGCGCGAAGAAGACATAGGCCTGGCCGGGCAGGAAGGCTGATTTGGGGATTTCCTTGATGCCCAGCACCACGGGACAGCCGGACAGATCCTCCTGCACCTGCGCGCCGGCTGCCTCGAACTCGGCCGCCGTGAACGCGCGCTGCGGCGCCGGTTGGACGACAACCTGGATGCCGTGCTGCTCGCGCAGTGGTGCGGCCACAGCGGGTGTGATGGGAGTGCGACGCTCCCAATCGCTCTTGTCCTCGCGACGTACGCCGATACAATGCTGCATAGGGACGCTCCTTCTGGCGCACACCGGCTGGTAGTAACGACTTTAGTCGTTTCCGAGGGCGCCGAACAAATGAAGTCGTTACTACCAGCCGAGCTCTGATCCATCCGTTGGCCCTAGTATACACCGTCAATGACGCAGATGAAAACATACGGTAGCACATCATGCAGAAAAGCCCGGCGTAACCGTTTAACGTGAGTGTACCCATCCAACTTCTGGAGACAACCATGCTAAACCAAGATGATGTGATCTACTTTGTTTTGACCGACCGTTTTTTCAACGGCGACCCGGCCAACGACCAGCCGGCCGAGCCGGCCAATCCCCGCCACTTCCACGGCGGCGACTTTGCCGGGCTGGCGGCCAAGATCCCCTACTTCAAGGCCCTGGGCGTGACGGCAGTCTGGCTGACGCCCGTTTACGTCAACATCGTCGACCTGGGCGACAGCGCCGGCTACCACGGCTACTGGGCCATCGACTTCGAGCGGGTGGATGCGCACCTCTACAGCGCCCGGCCCGAGCTGGCCGCGGGCAGCCGCGCCTATCTGGCCGAGCTGGTGCAAACCTTCCACGACAACGGCCTCAAGGTGGTGCTGGACATGGTGGTCAACCACACCGGCTACCACACCCCCGGCTACCGCGACTACCCCTTCACGCGCTTCGGGCCGGAGCACTTCAACGTCGACCGCCCGGGCGACGACGTCAAGGGCGAGCTGGCTGGCCTGCCTGACCTGAACCACGACCTGCCAGAGGTGGCCGACTACTTCGTGCAGAACATCCTGGATTGGATCGAGCAGACCGGCATCGACGCGATTCGCATGGACACGGTCAAGCACGTGGAGCCGATGTTCTGGTACCTGTTCAAGTCGCTGATCCGCACCCGCCACCCGCAGGTGACGCTGCTGGGCGAGGTGTTGCACTACGACCCGGAGGTCGTCGGCAGCTACCAGCAGAAACACGACTTCGACACGCTCTTCGACTTCCCGCTGTGCAGCGCGATCAAAGGGGCGCTGGTCTGGGACCAGCCGATGACCACCATTGCCCGGCCGCGGCTGCATCCATCCGAGCCGCGCGGCATGCTGGACCGCGAGTCGCCCTACACCAACGCCAACCGGCTGGTGACGCTGCTGGACAACCACGACCTGGACCGGCGCATCACGACGGAGATTCTGGATCGCGTCGGCCACTGGGATCGCGACCTGGCGCGCACCATTCTCAAGAGCTGCCTGACCCTCCTCTTCACCACGCGCGGCATCCCCCAGCTCTATTATGGCACCGAAATCGGCCTGGAAGGCTGGTCGGACCCGGACAACCGGCGCGACATGCCGTGGAAGGTATTCGGGCCAGACCAGCGCCCGACGCCGGATCGGGCCTTCGAGCGCGACATCTACGACCACACGGCCCGCTTGATCCGCCTGCGCGCCCAGAACCCGGCCATCCGCTACGGCTATCTCTTTACGCTTTATGTCGATCAGTTCTTCTACGCTTATCTGCGCGAGTTCCAGGGCAACCTGGTGCTGGTCGCCATCAACAATGGCCGCGCACCCATGCCCGCGCCGGCGACCATCGAAATCGGCGGCAACGGCAACATCCCGCCGCGCATCACACGGCGGTTGATGGGCAGCCAGGCGCTGGCCAGCCAGATTTCGGGCATCGGCGATGTGACGCTGGCTGGCGGGCGCGCACAGGTGCAGTTGCCAGGCAAGACCGCGGGGGTTTGGACGCTGTAACACGTGCAGCAGGCTGGCTCGGTCAGGAGACCGGCCAGAGCTGGTGGAGGTGAGGAGGCTATAGCTCTTGGCGCAGCAGATCAAGCAGCGCCACGGGGTACAACGGCTGATCAGGGGTGAAAGCGGCCAGGGGCAGCCAGACAGCAACGAAATCTTGTCCGTCTGCCTCTTGGCCGTCGATCACTTCACGGTGATAGAGGGTGGGATCGATGAAGTCGGCACGGTAGATGAAGACGATCTCATGGCCGACTTCGCCATTGTAGTCGAAGAGATTCTCGACACAGGCCAGCAGGCGCAGATTGGCTAGCTCAGCGCCGATCTCCTCTTTCACCTCACGCCGCGCCGCCTCGCTGCTGCGCTCGCCAAACTCGATTGTGCCTCCGACGGGCCGGTAGAAGATGGGGTCGATCCTGCCGTCCAGATGCCGGCGCACCAGCACCCGGTCGCCGTGCATTACAGCACACAGCGCCACGGCGCGGATACGTTGATTACTCAAAACTCTCTCCTTGTGCGTATAACGAACGATAATGTGGGATAGTTGTGGGATAGTGTGGGAAATGTGGGTGGGTAGATTGGTAGACTGGAAAATTGGTCAGGCGCGCGGGCAAGGCTAGATTATGCGAAAAACTGTGAGATCTCTCCGTCCACGAAAACTGACCAATCTACCAATCACCAATCTACCACCCTACTTCATGATGTAATAGGTCGCCCGTTTCTCGCCGATCTTCATCAGCAGGCCGCGGTCCACCAGGTCGACCAGATCACGGCGGATTGTTTCAGGGCTAACGTCGGGGCACAACGTCTGGAACGCGCTGTTGGTGATGCGCCCTTGCTGAGCAATGAAAGACATGGCTTGCTCCTGGCGCGGGTTGAGCAGCTCGTTGCCCCAGCGCTGGGTAGCCGGCGCCGCGCTGACCAGATCGTGGCCGTGGCCTAATAAGGTTACACGAAATCCCGCGGCCGTCTCCTCGAAACGCGGCGCGGGCAGGCCAGCCTCCTGCATGGCCGCGATCATGCGGTCGATGCCGTAGCCCAGCCGCTCGATGAAGCCCAGGTCGCTCAGTACCTGGACAATCACCTCGTTGCGGCTGAAGCGTTCATAAAGGAGGTTGTCCAGCGTGACATGGCCGGGCAGGCGGCCGGGGCTGTAGATCTCCATGCGGTCGCTGAACATCAGCAGGCGGATGCTGTCGCCGCGCAGGCCGTAATCGCGGTGGCCCACCGCGTTGACCACGGCCTCGCGCGCCACAGCCAGGGGATATTCGGTGACCTCCTCGCGCGTGAAGCCGCGGATGCGCATGCCACGCCGCATGTTGGCCACCAGGAACGCCTCAGCGCGGCGGATCTGATCGCCCAGTGGGCCGCGCATGTCCTCGCGCACGAACTCATCGCCCATGGTCGCGCCCGCATAGCGCACGGCGATGATCTCGGCCGAGGGCAGGTATTGTTGTGGGTTGCGGCCAAACAGCAGGAGGCCCGCGTAGGTGGGCACAAATTCCCCCTGAGCCGTCGCCTTGAGACAGCCGCGCGTCAGCAGCGCAGCCGACGGCGATGGAGCCGCCAGCCCGGGCAAGCGTTCCAGGTAGCGTTCCACCGCGGCGTCATCCAGATCAGCCTGGCTGGCGCCCAGCGCAACGGTCGCCTCGAAATGCCCCTCGCCGCGCGCGACCAACAGCATGCGCAGCTCGGCCGTGCTCATCGTGCGGTTCTCCCGGCCCGCCCGCACCAGGTACTGGCCTTTGACGTTGTAGACCTGCGACAGGCCGGGCGGCACATGCACCACAACCAGGTCGCGGCCATCCAGCGCCACAATTTCAGGCAGCGGCAGCACCAGCGGCGGCTCGGCCAGCAATGCGGCAGCCAGCGCCTGGTCACGGAGCGCTGCAGGCGCGCTCAAGCCTGACACCTGGCCAGTGGCGCTGACGCCCAGAACCAGCGCGCCGCCGTGGGCATTGGCCAGGGCCACCAGCGTCTCGCCCACCTTGCGCTGACTGACCGCGGCCGGCAGCAGGGCGACTACGGCGCTGCTGCCCTCGGCGATCCAGCGAGCAAGCTGCTCTGGCGTGGTGCGGTAAGGCGAGGACGTGAGGAAGTCCATGGCTCGCTCGATCCTTTCATTCCACCGAGGCGATGCGCCAGCGGCTGGTCTTCTCGGTCGCGTTGGGCCGCAGCTCGACCACAGTCCACTGCAGGGTTCGCTCGCCAGCCGAGGTTGCCAGCACCGTCTGCACCACGATCTGCGCCACGAACTCACCGCGGCCGACTGGGCTGACCACGCCGGGATACTGCACGTGCATTACCCGCTGGACCTGCTCCGGCAGCGCGGCGTTCAAAGCGGCGTTGTCCAAGGCCAAGTCGGGGCTGCGCTCGCCCAACAGCCAGGCCATCACCACAGCCTCAGGATAGGTGGGGACATCAGGCACTCCTGCCTTGCCGTCGGCGGTCAGAGGACAGAAAAGTATGCTGGGCGGCGTGGCGGCAAAACTCAGGTCGGCGTCTTGGCGCGTGTACTCGACCTGTTCGCACAGCCGGCTGCGGTCGTTGAGCCGGTTGAAGGTGATTACCTTTTCCACCAGCGCGTTCTCAGCCCGGTCTTCTGGCAGGGTCAGCACGCCTCCGTTGCCGACGAAATGGGCCACACCATAGCCGGCGCCCTCGCCCTGCCAGCGAAACAGCGACAGGCGGGTAGGCACACCGCCCGTGCTCAGGCCGATGACCATCAGCTCGTCGGCCGAACCGGCGGCGTCGCGCGGGTCGGTCCACAGCTTCGACCACGAGACCGTGGTCTCACCCAGGTAGCCCTGCCCCTTGCCCTCACGCCAATCGGGCAGCAGCCGGTAGGGCACAAAAAAAGCCGCCGGCTGGTTGGGATCGACGTTTTGCTGCGCGTCGTAGATGATGCCGCCGACGGGGCCGTTGGCGTCGCCCTGGCCATCGTAGTGAAAGAAGTAGAGCCACTCGTCTGCCTCGTCGCCGTCGATATTGACCTTCTGGAAGCCCTTGACGTTGGTCCCCTCAGTGAGCGGCTTCCAGTCGGCCGGCAGATAGCTGCTCAACAGCTCGGAGGTGGGCGTGCCGTCCTGGTTACGGTTGCAGGCAGCCAACAGCAGCGCCAGCAGCGCCAGCAGCAGCCAACGGCCAGCCGCGGATCGCAGCGAAGACTCCCGGATCTCTGTCATAGCGTCGCCTCCTTACCGGTTGGCGCCGTGGATGGGGTTTGGGACACGTGCCAGTCGGGCGCGGGCGGCTCAGCCTCGTAGGCCCAGTCACCGGGCGGCAACGAACCAGGGTGCAGCGCCAGCCAGGCCTCACGGCCCTCGCCGGCGATGAACAACGATCCGGTCAGGCAGATGACCGCGTCGGGCTCGGCCTGCTCCAGCGCGCGGGCCAGCGCCGCCGGCGTCGTAGCAACGACTTCGATGCGGCCGGCCGGCAGATAGCGCGCCGCCACCGCGGCCAGCTCCCCTGGATCGGCCGCGCGCGGGTGGCGCGAGCGGGTCAGCAGCAACCGTTCAGCGCCTGGCAGCAGCTCGGCCAGAATGCCGGCCGCGTCCTTGTCGTTGGAGACGCCAAGGACCAGGCGCAGGGGCCGGCCGGGGAAATAGTGCGCCAAAGCGGCGCGCAGCAGCCGGGCTGAGGCGTCATTGTGCGCCGAATCCAGCACCACCGTCGGTCGCGTCAGCGGCGGAGGCGTCAACAGCTCCAGCCGGCCGGGCCACAGCACTTGGGCCAGGCCGGTTTGCAGGCTGGCGTCCGTGATCGGCGCGCCCTGCCGGGCCAGCTGCGCGCAGGCGGCGATGGCTGTGGTCGCGTTGGCCAGTTGATGTGCGCCCAGCAACGGGGTATGCAAGGCGGCCAGGTGCGCCTCATCCCACGGGCTAGAAGCAGACTGGACGGCAAAGGTCTGGCCGGCGACGCTGTCGACGATGGAGCGCCAGGTCCAGTCGCGGCCGGCTAACACCAGGGGCGCTTGCTGGCGGGCAGCAATCTCCTCGATGGCGACCAGCGCCTCGGCATGCTGCGGAGCTACCACCACCGGCACGCCCGGCTTGATGATGCCCGCTTTCTCGCGCGCGATCAGGTCCAGGGTATCGCCCAGCAATGCCGTATGCTCGTAGCTAATGGGGGTGATGACGCTGACGGCTGGTGTGACAACGTTGGTAGCGTCCAGCCGGCCGCCCAGCCCCACCTCCAGCACCACCCAATCCACTGCCTGCTGGGCGAAGTGCAGCAGAGCCAGCAGGGTCATGATCTCGAAGGTGGTGATGCCGGGCACGGCCTCGATGGCCGGCCGGCACTGCGCCAGCAGCCGCACCACGTCGGCCTGGGCGATCAACTGGCCGTCGATGCGGATACGCTCGCGGAAGGTGTGCAGGTGAGGCGAGGTGTAGAAGCCAGTGCGCAGGCCAGATGCGCGCAGGATCGAATCGACGTTGGCCGCGGTCGAGCCCTTGCCCTTGCTGCCAGCGATGTGGACGTAGCGCAGCCCCAGGTGTGGATCGCCCAGCGCGTGCAGAGCCCGCCGCATACGCTCCAAATCCCAGGCCGTCTCAGTGTACGGCACCGAGCGACGTCGCTCATAGTCCACGTAGTTGAAGATATAGTCCAGAGCGGCCTGGTAGTCGGGCGGCAGGGTCAAAGCGGGGTCTCCTTGAGAGCGGTGTGCAAAGGCAACTCAATTTTACTACAGGATAGGAAAAACGTAAAGCGTGAATCCCGTGGCCAGCGTACAGCGATTTTCCAAATCGCTGCGCACGATTTGGAAAATCGTGCTACGACAGCATCGCCCCAGTCTGCTTGGCAAAAGCCCGCTGTCAGTGGTATAAAGACCCCATGTCCACCCGTCGTTCCCGCCTGCGCCGCCACCTGCCGGTGTTGCTGCTCTACAGCCTGCTCAGCCTGGCGCTGACCTGGCCGCTGATCACCCAGTTCGCCAGCCATGTCCCTGGCGACGGCATCGACGACCCCGCGCTGGCCTGGAACCTGTGGTGGATCAAGCACAGCCTGGTGGACCAGCAGATCAATCCTTTCCTCAGCGGGTGGATGTTCTATCCCATCGGGATCAACCTGGCCTTTTACACGCTGACGGTGCTGAACGGCCTACTGTCGGTGCCCGTGCAGGTGGCGTTCGACCTCGTGCCTGCGTCGAACCTGGCGCTGCTGTCGTCGTTCGTGCTGAGTGGGTATGGCGCGTACCTGCTGGCGTTGCAGGTGGTGGGGGGGTGGAGGATACCACAGCGGATGGAGAACAGCGGATGGGGAGGATCGGACATACCACAGCGGATGAAGAACAGCGGATGGGGAGGGCGAAACATACCACAGCGGATGGAGGACAACGGATGGGGAGGATCGGACATACCACAGCGGATGAAGGACAACGGATGGGGAGGATCGGACATACCACAGCGGATGAAGAACAGCGAATGGAGGAGGGACGGTTCTACGTTCATCGCTCATCATTCATCATTCATCGTTTCCCTGTCTGCCTTCCTCGCCGGCCTGCTCTATGCTTACTCCTCCAGCAAGCTGTTCTATGCCGCGCTGGGGCAGTTCAACATCGCCAGCTCGCAGTGGATTCCCTTCGCGGTGCTGTATGTGCTGCGCAGCGGGCGGCGGGGGGCGCGGCTGCGGGAGCCGCTGCTGGCCGCGCTGTTCCTGTTGCTGCAAGCCTATGCTGAGCTGACCTACGCGACGTTTCTTGTCATTTTCATCGCACTGTTTGCAGGCTATCGAGGGGCGCAGATTGTTGTCAGGGGATGGAGGGAAAGGAAAGAAACGCGGGCAAGCAGCAGCGAGGCCGTGCGTCTGATTCGCAACCTGGCGCTGATGGCGCTGGTATTCGTGGTCGGGTTGACGCCGGTGCTGGCCAACATGCTGCCCGACATGCGGGCTGAGGGCGATTTTCTGGTCGAGGGCGGCGGCTTTGCTGACATCTTCTCGGCCGACCTGGCCGGCTTTGCCCTGCCGACGCAGTTGCACCCGTTGCTGGGCGATGTGGTGCGCACCTTGTCCCAGAACTCGGCGCAACAGCCGGACGGCAGGCAGTGGCAGGTGGACAAAGGCCAGCACCTGACATTGGGATGGGTTGGCATGGCGTTAGCCCTGGTCGGCTTCGTCGCCGGACGGCGACGCGGAGCCTGGCTGTGGTTGCTGTCGGCTGCGCTGTTTTTCCTGCTGGCGCTGGGACCATCGCTGCGCATCGCCGGCCACGATACCGGCCTGGCCGGCCCCTTCCGCATCCTGCAAGAGCTGCCCTTCTTCAAGGGCAACCGCTACTCCAGCCGCTTCAGCGTCATGTTGTTGATCTCGGTTGCGCCGCTGGTGGCCTTCGGCGCGCAGTGGCTGCTGGCGCGGCTGGCCGCGGCCTGGCAGCGCCGTCACGATG
>JBAQCH010000075.1:0-2141 GCA_049294015.1 Anaerolineae bacterium | reverse complement strand
GTCCAGGGGTTGCTGGCGTGGTTGCGCTCCTGCTGCTCGGCGACGGGCCGCCCCAGCCCGTCGTAGAAGGTGAGGCTGGCCAGCCCGCCGGCCAGCGGATCGCTGTTGGTCTCGCCGCTGGGGGGATCGTAGCCCGCGATCGGGCTGTCGTTGACCTCCAGCCGCAGGGCCCCAAACTGCCCGCCGCCTGCGCCGGCGGGAAAGTCCAAGTCAGGACAGGCCGCGGCCCCGCCGACGCTGTCGCTGTAGGCCCAGCGCGTCTGCGCCGTCCAGGCGCTGCTGCCGATGAAGCGACGCTCCACCTGGCACGGCCGGCCAAAGGGGTCGTAGCTGATCCGCTGGCGCAGGCTGTTGGGCTGGGTCGTCTCCTGCAGCCGGCCGTAGGCGTCGTAGCTGTAGCTGGTGACGAGGTCGTTGGCGCCGTTCTCACGGGTCACGCTCTGCACGTCGATGCCGGGTGGGTAGTAGCTCGTGCGCGTCTCCACGTCCAGGCTGCCGTTCTCCACCACCACGCTGGTCACGTTGCCGTTGACCCCGCCGCTGCCGTTCCCGTTGGCATAGCCGTAGCGTGTCTCCGTATAGCTGGCGTCGTTGCAACTGGCAATCGGCGTCCGCTGTCCCAGCAGGTTGGCCGGCGCTACCGGATCGGCTCCGTAGCCGCCGCCGTAGTCGTACTCGGTCTGCCGCACGCAGGCGCCTGTCTCGTCGCCTTGGTACACCCGCTGCACCTTGGGCCGGTCGACGATGTAGCGCCCGCCGCTGAGCAGATAGCCGTAGGCGGTGACAGTGGTGCGGTACAGGCTCAGGCCGCTGGCCGTCGGGGCGTACTCACGGATGTGAGTGGTGTTGCCGTAAGCGTCGTAGCCGTAGCTCGTCCGCTGCGTCACCCCGTCCAACGTTGTGCTCACCTCGTCCAGCCGCGGCCAGTTGCCGGCTGCCGTCCACAGCCAATCAGTGGTCTGCACGGTGGTCGAACCATCGCCGATGGTCTGCCGGTGCAGCTTGCCCTTGCGGATGTCGGCCTGGTTCCAACTGCCGTCGGCCAACTGGTGGAAGTGGCTGCTGGTCAGCCGGGCCGCCGCGCCGCTGCTCTGCCCAACCGGGTAGAGGGTCTCGCTCACCGGGCTGAAGCCCAGGAACTCGAAGGTCTCGTCCGAGCACTCACCGGTCACTTCGCCGTGGGCCGGGTAGCCGATCACGCTGGTGACCACGTTGCCCAGCCCATCAGCCACGTGCCGCGCGTTGACCGCCCAGCGCTGGCTGTCGTTGTGGCAATTGGGATAGGGCGAGTTATCCAGCAGCTTCTCCTCATAGCCGAAGGTGACGCTGCCGCCGTAGCCGTTCTCCACCCGCTCCAGCAGCACCTCGTTGTCCGTGCCCAGTTTGAAGTAGCTGAAGCTGTATGCCGCGGGCAGAGTGTGGGCGGCGCCGGTTCCTTGCAGCTCGATGCGTTGCAACTCCAGATGACGCCGCCCAGAGGGCGCGGCGTTGACCAGGTCGTAGCGCCGCACCACCTGCCCGGCCCGTTCCACCCGGATCGCGCCCAGCTTGCGCACGCTGTATTGGCGCTGGTTCTCGCAGATCGGCTCGCCAAAGGGCGGGATGTCGCCGCGCGCCTCGTACTCGAACTCTACGGTCGCGTTGCCGTATTGCAACCGCAGCGGGATCAGGCTGCGGGCGTAGAGGGTTTCGGAGAGATCGACGGCAAACTGGGGGTTGCTCCCGCAGCGATAGCCGGATACCGACGGATCGTTGCCGGCGATGGTGCGCGTCTCTGCCGTCCATTGGGCGGTGTAGCTGTTGCCGTTGCGGTCCTCGGCCCGCACCAGCCCCCACTGGTTGGCCACCTTCATCCACTTGCCATCGCCGCTGCACGGCCCCTGCCCGGCGCGAAAGTAGCCGGTAGCGTCGGATTGGTCGTCGATGTCGCCGCCATCGTAAGCGCCGAACTGGTAGCGGGCGCCGTCGGGCGTCTGCACGATCCACGGCGCGGCGTCACGCGTGTGCAGCGGGATGTTGATCGAGCCATCGCCGCAACGAACCCGGAAGTCAGAGTAGCCGTAGGGAATGTTCCCAGGAGACATGGTGCGATAGATGCGCAGGAAGCTCTCCGGCTTGGTGCGCCAGCCGTTGTCGTCCAC
>JBAQCH010000074.1:0-7167 GCA_049294015.1 Anaerolineae bacterium | reverse complement strand
GGTCTCAACGCCAAACCCGGCTGAAGCCTCGACTCCTCACTATAGACAGATTGCCGCCGATTTGTACTAACCGCCCGCCATCGCCCCCACCACCATGAAGGGTTCGGTGCCGCTGGCCACGGCTGCGGGCAGCGGCGTGTCGGGCGGCTCGTGCGACCAGTCTTGGCCGCAGGCGAAAAAGCGCACCAGCGAGCGGCGCTGGCCGGTCGCTGTGTCACGAATCGTCCCGCGCAGCGTGGGGTAGCGAGCCTCTAACGCGTCGAGGATCGCGGCCGGCGTCACCGGCTCCGCCACCTCCAGCTCGACCTCCTTGCGCACGCCGGCCAGCGTGCGCAGGTGATGGGGCAGCACGACGCGGATCATGGCACGACCTGCACCTCGACCGACAACACGGCCGGCAAGTCGCGCACGATGGGCGCCCAGGTGTCGCCGCTGTCGGCCGAGGCGTAGACCTGCCCGCCGGTGGTGCCGAAGTAGACGCCGCACGACGGCAGCGTGTCCACGGCCAGGGCGCTGCGCAACACGTTGACGTAGCAGTCGCTCTGCGGCAGGCCGGCCGTCAGCGCCTCCCAGGCGTTGCCGCCCGTGCGGCTGCGATAGACGCGCAGTTTGCCCTCGGGCGGGTAGTGCTCGGAGTCGCTCTTGATCGGCACCACGTAGACGGTTTCCGGCTCGTGGGCGTGGACGGCGATGGGGAAGCCGAAGTCGCTGGGCAGGTTGCCGCTGATCTCGTACCACTCGTCGCCGCCGTTGTCGCTGCGCATCACGTCCCAGTGTTTCTGCATGAAGAGCACGCCGGGCCGCGCCGGGTGCATGGCGATGCTGTGCACGCAGTGGCCCACCTCGGCGTTGGGGTCGGGCAGCTCCCACTCCGACTTGAGGCCGCGCGTGATGGGCCGCCAGGTCGCGCCGCCATCGTCGGTGCGGAACGCGCCGGCCGCCGAGATGGCCACATAGAGGCGCTGCGGGTCGCCGGGGTCTTGCACGATGGAGTGCAGGCACATGCCGCCTGCGCCCGGCTGCCACAGATGGCCGCTGGCGCCGCGCAGGCCCGGCAGCTCCCGCCAGCTTTGCCCACCGTCGCTGGAGCGGAAGATGGCCGCGTCCTCCACGCCGGTGTAGACCGTATCGGGGTCGCTCAGCGACGGCTCCAGCAGCCAGACGCGCTTGAATTCCCAAGGATGCTGCGTGCCGTCGTACCACTGGTGCGTGCCGGGGTCGCCCTCGTAGACGAAGTCCTTGCCCACCGGCGTCCAGGTCTGGCCGCCGTCGTCCGAACGCTGGATGATCTGGCCGAACCAGCCGCTGGTCTGCGAGGCGTAGACGCGGTTCGGATCCAGCGACGACCCCTTCATGTGGTAGATCTCCCAGCCGGCGAAGTGGGGGCCGCTGACCTGCCAGTCAGCGCGCCGCTCGTCCGAAGTCAAAATAAACGCGCCTTTGCGCGTGCCGACCAATACGCGTACTGTGCTCATGGGATGCTCCTTTACTCAGGTGCCGGGCACTTGGATTCTCAAATCGGCCGCAAGTGCCCGGCACCTGTGCAGTTTACGCTGGCAACTGAACGATGCTGATCGTCGCGCCGTAGGGATCGACGATCACCGCCATGCGGCCATAAGGCGTGTCAAAGGCCGGCGCGCCGATGGAGCCGCCGGCCGCCAGGACGCGCTCCAGGGCCGCATCGGTGTTGTCGATGGCGAAGTAGCCCATCCAATGCGGCGGCAGGTCGCCCCACTGCTCATCCATCTGCATGACGCCGAAGAACATCTCTTCGCCGCGCTGCATGATGAAATACTCCTGGCCCTCCAGCTTGTGCGCGGTTAGGCCGAAGAGCTGGCCGTAGAACTCGCATGCGGCTGCTGCGTCACGCGTGTTGACCTCGCTCCAGGCCAGGCTGCCGTGTTCAGCCTCCACTGCGGCGCCGATGAAGTCCATTGGCTGCCAGAGGCCGAACAGCGCGCCGGTGGGGTCGGCGCAGACGGCCATCTTGCCGGCGTCGCCGACGGCCATCGGCTCGAGCACCACCTGGCCGCCGAGCGCTTGCACGCGCTCGACGTCGTCTTCGACGCTGGCGAGATAGATCGTCCACACCGGGGGTATGGGCGAGTCCGGCGGCGGTTGGCCGATTCCCGCCGCAACGCGGTCGTTTGCCAGGGCATAGTGATAATGGCCAAACTGCTCGCCGAAGTCGAGATAGTCCCAGCCGAACACCTGCTGGTAGAAACGCTTGGCGCCTTCGAGATCAGGGGTAGATAGGTCCATCCAGGTCAGTGCGCCGTGGGCGCGTGAGGTGGTCTGAGTTGTCATGGGTTGCTCCTTATACATGTTTAGGCGGCGCCGATACCGTGGCCGCCAACAGGGACTGTCTCAACGTGCAGGTCAAAAGCGGCAATCAGTGGTCTGCCGCGGGTGATGGCCTCTTTCACCGCTGGCAACGACAACGAAGCCTGATGGCTGGCCTGGCTGTCCCAAACTTCGCTGATCCAGATCGCATCGGCGTCAGCGGGATCCTGTGCCACAACGTAGCTCAGGCAGCCGGGCATGCCTGCGGCTCCATCGATCAGGATGGCGATCAAGGCATCGCGTTGTCCAGGTGTGGCTTTTAGCTTCCCGATGAGTCCGTACACGGCGCTACTCCTAACCCGGACGAGCCGGAACCAAACAGCCACGGATTGCACGGATTACACTGGTTTCTCCGGTCAGCTCCGTCAAATCTGTGTAATCCGTGGCCAGAATCCTTGCCGTTTGTGTATACATCTCGCTGGCAAGACACTAGGGATGCCTGAATGCGTTGATCAACACGGCCAGGTCGAGCTTCTTCATCGGCAGGAAGGCTTGAGTGACGCGAGCGATCTGCTCCGGCGACCCGGTGGACATCATTTCCCCCATCGCGGTCGGCACGATCTGCCACGAGAGGCCGTAGCGATCCTTGAGCCAGCCGCACTGCTCGGCTTCCGGCACGGCCGAAAGGCGCTCCCAATAGGCGTCGATCTCGGCCTGGTTGTCGCAGGTAACGATGAAGGAGATGGCCTCGTTGAAGGCGAACTCGTGGGGCCACGCGCTGTCGCCGATGGTAAAACGTTGGCCATCCAGCAAGAAATCAGCGTGCATCACCGTCCCTTCCTGGTCAGGCGCCTGGCCCGACCCGTAGCGCAGCACGTGGCCCACGGCCGAGTTGCTGAAGACCGCGGTGTAGAAGCCGATGGCTTCTTCAGCCTTGCCGCAGTTGGCGCCGACGAACAGCAGGGACGGCGTGATAGACGGTTGCCCGGGCACATTTGTTTCCGACAGCGCCAGTTGCCACGACAGCCCGAACCGGTCCTGCACCCAGCCGAAGCACGGGTTGAAGGGATAGGCGCCCAGCGGCATCAGCGCCTGCCCGCCATCGGCCAGCTTGGCCCAGAGCGCATCTACTTCGTCAGCCGTCGCGCAGTTGACTGTGAACGAAATGGACGGATTCAGCTTGAAGAAGGGCCCCGCGCTGATGGCTTGAAAGGCATAGCCTGCCAGCACAAACGACACAATGTCGGTGTCGCCCGACGGTGTGTCGCGCAGCATCGTCGTGCCGGTGATCTGCGAATCCGGGAAGACCGACACGTAAAGTTCCGCCGCTTCCACGGCCTCTTTATCGAACCAAAGATGAGGGACGATTTTCTGTGATGATGACATGGGGTTTCTCCAGGTTTCTAGCACGTTCACTAACGACCGTAGCGGACAAGAACAATCCCACAGGGAAAGGCTCTTACCGTTTCGAGCACCAAGCGGCGCGGACTTGCCAACGTCTTGAAGATCGGCATCCCCGACGCCAGCGCGGCAGGATTGACAAAGAGATGGTACTCGTCGATCAGGTCGTGCTGGACCAAACCGGAGACGAACGAAGCGCCGCCGCAGGCGACGATGTCGCCGCCGGCCTGGTCTTTCAGGCGGGTGATTTCGTCCATCAGGTCGCCCTTAGCCAGCACGGTGTTGGGCCACTGTGACCGGTCGAGCGTGCCGGTGAAGACCACTTTGGGCGTCTCGCTGAACTTCTGGCCGGCGGCAAATTCCGGGTGCTCCTCGTCAGCGGCGACGCTGGCCCAGTGAGGGATAAAGCCCTCGGCTAGCTTGCGGCCCAACACGATGCAGTCCACCGGATCAGTGATTGCCTCGACGTACTGGCCAATCTCTTCATCCCAGTCGAAGGTCAGCCAGTCCATCTCGCCCTGGGGGCCGGCAACAAAACCGTCCACCGAAATCTGCACTTGTAGCTTCAGTTTTCTCACGATGTTCATCCTTCCGATGCAATCAACGTGGAGCCATTATAGAACATTTGTGCCAATTTGTCAAGAGTTTGTTCTGTGAAAAACCCTTGGTTGTCACTACTTCGGCGGCGCGCCGAACGTTGGCTGAGTAGCGTGGGTTGAGTAGCCGTCCGCGCCGTATCGAAACCCGTCTGCGCCGTACCGAAAGCAACGTTCGGCCCGCCGCCTGGTGAACAGCCGCTGCGCGCGGCTGCCCAGAACGGCCTGCACATTGGGGTAGATTACCGCTATGTCGACCAGGTCGTATCAAGGAAGAAGGTAGATTGGGGCGTGAGGCTAGAATTGTCCCGCCCATCCCGCCGCCGCGCTGCCGGGCGCGCGCTTGTCCACGATGCCCGGCCTGACGCCAGCCACGATGATCAATTCGAGCGTTGTGATGATGGCTTGTGCCGCTCCCTAGGCATCCTTCTTTTTCCCCGCCCGCAGCTTGTCGATCTGTTCCTTGGGGGTGATGCTGGCCAGACGCTCCTGCTGCGCGGCGGACGCGGCCTGCTCGCCCGGCGTCAGCCCGCCGATACCGCCCAGCACCGCTACCTGGGACATGATGCGCTGAGTCTCGCTGCTGGCGCAGGCCGGGCAGGGAGGCGCCTGGCCCTCTTCGGCCGCTCGAATCGAGCGCCAGTAGTGGTCGAAATGCTGGCCGCAAGCGGTGCAGGTGTATTCGTAGATGGGCATGAAAGCACCTCTAGGGAAGGTCTGGGCAAGGGCGCCGGTGGGAAGCTTTACCCGTCGTCCCGCTCGATCACGGCCGCGGCTGAAGAACTCGACGTGCTTGGCCTCCTCCCACAGGAAGCTGGTCAGGTACATCTCCTCCTCCAGCCGGCCCTCCTGGGCGATGACTATGATCAGCGGCAGCAGGTCGAGCGTCACCGCCTCCTCGCCGGCCTGGAACAGGGCCGACAGGCGCAGCAGGATGTCCTGCTCGTCGGCGGTGAGGCTTCGCCAATCGCGCTGGTCCTGGCTCAGGTCGATGTCGCTGGGGTTCCAGACCCCGAAGCGTTTGGCCTTCTCGAACAGCCGCATGGGCGGCAGGCCGCGGCGCAGGCCGTGTGTGGTGGTGAGAAAGGAATCGTGGGTCATGGAAGTGCTCCTTTTGGCGACCAACAAAGACCACCGATGCGCGATAGCCGACTGTTTGCCCGGTTATATCAGGTGTGATTCTGTTTGTCAAGCTGAACACAAGGGACTCGTGTGGGGCTAAACCGCGCCTCCCCCAACGCCCGCCGCTGCAAGTCCACCACCAATGCCTCCACAGGGGTCATATCCGGCTCGGCCAGCGGCGCATTGCCTGCATTCAGCCGATGGCAAAGTTTGCAGCCAGCCAGAAACAGGTATAATCTACTGCAAGATTTATCCTTCTGAGAGTGATAAATCTACGTAGAATTCTCCTTGAGAGAAGGACAATGCGAGATCTCCTTCAGCAGTTGATCGCCGACTCGCTGGCGGCGCCCCCGCCGTCGCTCACCCGCCGCGACGCTTACCTGCCTGTGATTCCTGGCAAAGCCATCGCGGTGGTGGGCATGCGACGCAGCGGCAAGACCACCTTCCTGTGGCAATGCCTGTCTGACCGCCTGCAAGCCGGCGCGCCGCGCGCGGCGCTGCTCTATCTGAACTTCGAGGATGAGCGCCTGGTCGGCATGCAGGCCACCGACCTGCAGTGGGTGGTGGAGGACTACTACCGGCTGGCGCCGGACCTGCGCGATCGACAGCGCGTGACATTCTTCTTCGACGAGATCCAGGTCGTGCAGGGCTGGGAGAGCTTCGCCCGGCGGCTCATGGACAGCGAACAGGCGGACCTGTTTCTGACCGGTTCCTCGGCGCGCCTGCTGAGCCGCGAGGTGGCCACCAGCATGCGCGGGCGGGCGCTGGAGGTGTTGATCCATCCCTTCAGCTTTCGCGAAGCGCTGCGCCACGCCGGAGTTGAACCGGACGAATCCTGCGCTTCCTGGTCGAAGGCCCTGCGCACGGAGATCGACGAACGCCTGCGCGCCTATCTGAACGCAGGTGGATTTCCCGAGGCGCAGGGCGTGCCGCTGCGCGACCGTCGCGACCTGTTGCGCTCGTACGTAGATGTCGCCATCCTGCGTGACGTGATCGAACGCCACGCGGTCTCCAACCCGCTGCCGCTGCGCTGGCTGCAACGGCACCTGCTGGCCAGCCCTGCAACGCTGTTTAGCGTGCAGAAGTTCTACGACGCGCTGCGCTCTCAGGGCATCGGCGTCGGTAAGGATACGCTTCACACCTTCCTGGGCTATCTGGAAGACAGCTTTCTGGTCCGCATCATCTCGCTGCACAGCGCCTCGGAACGCCAGCGGATGGTCAACCCCCGCAAGGTCTATCCTGTCGATCCGGGCTTGATACCGGTCTACGACCGCGTGGGGCGGGCTAATCTGGGAGCTGCATTGGAGACGGCGGTGCTGTTAGAGTTGGAACGGCGCGGCTGCGAGGTCGCCTACGTACGCACGCGCGAGGGCTACGAGGTCGATTTTCTGGCGCACTCCCCAGAAGGCGAGTGGTTGTTGCTTCAGGTTTGCGCCGACCTGAGCGACGCCGCAACCCGTGTACGAGAGATGCGCGCGCTCCTGTCAGCGGCGGCAGACTATCCCCATGCAACACCCCTGCTGATCTCGCTGGACGCGATCCCGCCGCAGACGGAACTGCCGCAACCGCTGCACTGGCAACCGGCGGCTTCCTGGCTTTTGGGCTGTGCGCAGTAAACAGGGCGCCGGTGGTTGCGCGCGTGATCTGCAAACGCAACCAGTACCTATCATTCAGCGACCCAATCGAACCGCGCCTCCCCCAGCGCCCGCCGCTGCAAGTCCACCACCAACGCCTCCACGGCCGCGGCGTCCGGCTCGGCCGGCAG
>JBAQCH010000073.1:0-17304 GCA_049294015.1 Anaerolineae bacterium | reverse complement strand
CGCCGCTGCCGTCGGCGTTGGCGCGCAGAAGCGCGTTCTGCGTCGGGTCGATCCAGTAGAGCCGCGCAGCCAACGGGTCCAGCGCCAGGTCGCGCACCTGCTGGCCCGGCACAGCGGCCCGGATGGTCTGCACGTTGCTGCCGTCCAGGTTGCTGCGCTTGATCGCGCCGTCTTCTGTCCAGTAGAGATGGCCCTGGACCGAGTCTACCACCAGGCTGCTGCGGCTGAGGCCCGCGCCGACAATCTCCACGTTGTTCGAGCCGTCGCCGGCCGCGCTGCGGATGGTGCTGCCCAGGCTGGCGCTGCCGCCCTGCGGCTGCACCCAGTAGATGCGGCCGGTCAGCTCGTCCACGGCGAGGGCGATGGGCGGCGCGGCGACGCCGTCCGGGTTGGGGCTGCTGACGACGACCATGTAGTCGCCTCCGTTGAACGGATCAACGCCGTTGCGGGCGATGAAGCCGTCGCCGCCATGGTAGCTGTTGTAGCTGAACAGCCGCCCACGCACGCGATCGGCCGTCACCGCCTCGCCGCTGAGGGTGAGCGACGGCGAAAGGAAGATCGGCTCGACGGTGTGGTCGGGGCTGAGCGCGACGCGGTAGAGCTGGCCCGCCAGCCCGTCGCTGTAGTAGACGTAGCTGTCGGCGGCCGGCTGCGGCCCGTCCAGCAGCCACTGGAACATATAGGCCACGTTGCTGCCGGCCAGGCTGCTGTTGGCGGCGACCAGGGTGTAGCTGCCGCCGGCGGCCAGGGTAAAGTTGCCCTGCGCGCCGGGCTGGACGCGGCCCAGCTCGGTAGCGTTGGCGTCCAGCAGGCGCAGCGTCGCGCCGGCCGCGTTGGCAGGGTAGTTGATCGTCAACCGCTGGCCGGCTGCTGCGCTGAAGCTGTAGGCGTCCACCTCGTTGGCCGCGCACAGGGTGGCACGGACCCGGCCCGGCGCGCCCAGCGCGGCTGCCTGCGCGGTGGCGTTGTTCGGCTCCCACGGGTCGTTGGCGCTGCACGTGCCGTCGCTGACCAGCAGTTGGTAGGTGTCGGTCGTGCGCGCCAGGTTGGGCATGCGCACGGCTACGGCCCAGAGTCCGGTCGCGTCGATGGTCACCTGCGCCGGGTAGCTCCAGACGCCGCCCGCGCCGTAGGCGTTGAAGAACGTGCCGTTGGGCCGGTAGAGGTGCAACTCGTAGTCGGCCGGGCGCACCGGCAGGTCCAGGGTCAGCCGCTGGCCGGCCGTGGCGCTGAAGGCGTAGAAGTCGACGTCGTCCTGGAAGCAGAGCGCGCCGGTGGCCGGCGTCCCGACCGTCAGCGGCGTGGCGTTGGCCTGGGTCTGGTTGCCGGCCGCGCCGACCAAGTCGTTCGGATCGACGGCCAAACACTGCGCGTTGGTGATGTGCGGCGGCGCGTCGTTCAAGGCCACGGAGAGGGTGTAAGGCGACGGGTTGTTGACTGGCGTGCTGCTGAAGACGGCGATGATGTACTCGCCGTTGCCGTCGTAGTTGGGCAGGCTGATCGTCTCGTTGGCCAGGCCGGCGTTCAGGCTGGTGGCCAGGGTCAGGCCGGCGCGCTGGACGTACAGCCCGTAGTCGGCTGGCAGGTTGCCCAGGTTCAGGTCGAGCTGCTTGCCGTCCGGCACGGTGATCTTGAAGAAGTCGATGTCCTGCGGCAGGGCGGCGTCGGTGATGCAAAGCGCGCCGTTAGTGTTGCCCACGGCGACGGCCTGCGCCGCGGCCGCGCTGTTGTTCGGCTCGAAGCCGTCGTTGACCACGCAGGGCGGCGCGCCGAAAGGCGCGGCGATCACGAAGGCCAGGTTGCCCTGCGGCCGGTTGATCCAGGTCGGCGAGAAGCTGACCGGGTTGACCGGCAGCATCAGCCCGGTGTAGGCCCGCTGGCTCAGGTCGGCCAGCGTATTGGCGTTGCTGCCGTCCAGCCCGCTGCGGATCAGGCTGCTGTAGCTGACATAGTACAGCGCGTTCTCGTAGGGCCGCACGACCAGGCCGCGTGCCTCCCGGCCCAGATCAGTGGCCAGCGCCGCCAGGCGGCCGCCGTCCGAGTCGGCCCAGAACAACGCGCCGTCGTCGAAGGTCGGGTCGAGCCAGTAGAGCTTCTGGCTGTACGGGTCCAGCGACAGCTCGCGGATCGGCGTGCCCTCGGGCGCGGCGTAGACCACCTCCAGGCCGCTGCCGTCCAGGTTGCTGCTGAAGATCAGCTCCTGGCGCAGCCAGGTGTCGGCGCCCACCCACAGCAGCTTGCGGCGCACCGGGTCCACCAGCAGGCCGCGCTGGTTGCGCACATTGCTGACCACGGTCTGCACGTCGCTGCCGTTCGGGTTGGCGCTCTTGATGTCGGTCAGGTAGAGCGTCTTGATCTCCGACCAGTAGATGCGGCCGGTGGCCTCGTCGACCGCGACCCGGTTGCGGCCGTCGGTGGACAGCCCGACTGCGTTGGTGTCGGCCAACTCCAGCCGGCCGGAGCCGTCCGGGTTGACGGCGATCAGCCGGTCCTGCCCTGTGATGATAAAGAGGCGGTTGCGGGCCGCGTCGGCCGCGATGACGTTGCCGCTGACGGCCGGATCCAGGAAGAGCGGCTCGGCCGTGTAGTCGCCGAACAGCGGCACGCGGTTCAGGCGGGAGAGGTCGCCGTAGTAGATGTAGGGGATGCCGGGCAGCGCGGCCAGCGTCGGCGCGGCCGTGATGCGTCCGTGGGTGGCGACGTTGTTGGCCGGGGTGCGCTCGGCCGTGCTGGACGCGACAACCACAGTTGCGGCCAGGTCGCGCACCGTGGCGGTGCTGACGGTCACGCTGATCGCGACGCTCTGCCGCGACAGGGCGGGGAAGCGGCCCAGGTCGCAGGTCACGGTCAAGCCGCCGGGCGTACAGGTGCGGCTGGCCCCGGCAAAGCTGGCGCCGTTCGGCATGGTGAGGGTCAGCACGGTATCCGCGGCGGCCAGCGCCGCGTCGTTGCGCAGGCTGATGTCGTAGCGCGCGGTCTGGCCGTCGATAATCACCAGGTTCGGTGAGGTGATGCCCACCGCCAGATCGGTGTCGGTCTGCGTCTCCTGCGGCGCCTTGGTGACGGCCATGGCCGAGAGCGTGCTGCGGCTGCGGCGCACGTTGCCGGGCGCGGCCGGCGTGTTGTCCACGAAACTGGTGAAAACGGTGAACTCGCCGCCGCGCTCGCCGCGCACGATGTCGGTCCCGTGCATGACGAAGACGCCCAGCGAGTCGCCGTCCACGTGCAGTTGCGGCAGCGGGGTGCTGCGCAGGCCGTTGGAGTTGCCCGGCATGTCCAGCGGCGCGACGCTGAAGACGGGCTGGCCGGGCGTGCGGCCGTAGACGCCGCTGCTGACGCCGTCGTTGTCGATCGCGCTCCAATAGACCGTGCCGCCGCTGACCGCCAGCGCTTCCACGTCGAAGCCGTTCGCGCCGGAGATCAGGCAGGTCGTCGGTTGCGTGCCCGCGCCGACGCCGGTTCCCTGGTTGGCGTAGAAGTTGGCGTAGGTGCAGCCCGGCCCGACGCCGGCAAAGATCTCGGGGCTCGCGCCGTTGAGGTTGGTCGTGACGATCAGCGTGTGCTTGCGGCCGTGGAACGGGATGTAGGCGACGTTGGCCGCCTGGGCCGCGTTGAAATCGGCCAGCGTGCCGTGGCGACGGCGCTCGCTGAAGTAGAGGCGGCCGGCCGGCCGGTCCACCACCACGTCGCCGATCTGGCTGACGCCCACCACCGCGCCGTCGATGCTGTAGATGAGTTGCGGCAGCGTGCCGTCCAGGTTGGCCCACCACAGCTCGTGGCCCTTGGTGTAGTAGAGCTTGTTACCGGCCGGGTCGATGGCGATCTGCAAGGCCTCGGCGCCGTAGGCCGTCAGGCCGCTGACCACCTGCTGCACGCCGCTGCCGTCCAGGTTGGCCCGCCAGACGCCGGCAGGCTGGGCGTAGTCGCCCTGCAGCATCTCAGCCCAGTAGACCTTGCCGTGGCTCTCGTCCACGGCGATATCGAGGATGACCCGGCCGGGCCGCTCGATCAAGCGCTCACGCTTGGCGGGGTCGCTCAGGTTGGCCCGCTCGATCGCGTTGGGCAGGCTGCCCCACGGCTGGACGCGGTTGTCGGTGGTGCCGAGGTAGGCCACGGTCTGGGGCGGCGTGGCCGCTCCGCAGTGGCCGACCGTGTCGCAGGCGCTGGCGGCCACCAGGCTGGTCTGGAAGCCGGCCGCAAGACACTGCGTCACGATGCCGGCCAGCTTGTCGCTGGGCTGGTTGCTCAGGCCCAGGTCCATGGCGTCGGTGTTGTAGCGCAACTGGTCGAGGGCCAGGGGACAGACGAATTCGTAATTCTCCGTTGTCAGGTTGTAGTCGCGCACGTCGGCGCTGTAGATGGTCTGCGCCGCGCTGCCGCTGCCGCGGTAGCTGGCCGCCAGATCGAAGGCGGGGAATTGGGTGTCCACGGGGCCGCGGAACTGGGGCCAGTCGCCGCGGCTCTCGACCCGGTTGCCCAGGCTGTCGGCGGCCCGCATGTCGATCTGGTAGGTGCCCTCGATGCCCTGCGGCACGGTGAACGACCACTGGCTGCCGCCGTTGGTGAGCGTCGCCGGCCGCCACTGGCGGTAGAGCGAGGCCACGGCCGGCGCGGCCAGCGCGCCGTCGTAGATCACCACGTTGTCCAGCCGGCCGTTGAAGAACGGAGACGCTGCGGCCGGCGCACGGCCGATCAACACGCCGTTCTGAGACGTGAAGGTCGAGGCGCTGGTCGGGCTGCTGGCCGCCAACTGGCCGTCCACGTAGAGCGCGTTGCCGCTGGCCCCCAGGCTGTGCACCACCTGGTGCCACTGGTTGTCGGCGTAGCCGCCGGCCGCCGTGCAGCGCACCTCGCGCAGCGCGCCCACCAGGGTGGAGGAGCAGACCTTGCCCGCGTCCAGGAACAGGTCGCGGTCATGCTCGGCGATGGCAGGATACACGCCTTGGGTGGCGCTGAACAGGCCGCAGTTGGCGCAGGTGGTGCGGAACCAGAGCGAGGTGGTCAGGCCGCTCTCCGGCAGATCCAGCGGGTCGAAGCTGCGCAGCAGGTCGTCCACGCCGTCGAACAGCGCGGCCGTGCCGTCCTCGCCGTCGACGCCGCTGGTGGGGCAGCTTTCGTCCAGGCAGAAGATGCGCGCCGGGTCGTTGGCCAGGTTGGCGAAGAGCACCGTCTCCGGCAGGTCGTTGAGCGGCAGGTTGAGCAGCGTGCTCTCCACGGCCAGCACGGTCTTGGCGTCCACGAAGGCGTACTCGACGCTGGCCACGGCCGCGTGCGCGTCGCTCACCGTGCCAGTGATCACCGCGCCGTCGGTCAGCAGGCGCTCATCCTCGTGGGAGAGCAGCGCCACCACCGGCGGCGTCATGTCCAGGACGAAGGGGATGATCTGGGTCGTGGGGTTGCCGTCGGGCAGGGCGTTGTCGCGCGCCGTGATGGTCAGGGTGATGGGGCCGGTGGGCCGCGGATCGAGGTTGAAGGCCGGGTCGTCGAAGGGGTAGTCCAGCAGCCAACTGCCGTCGAGGGCAATGCCGGTGGCCAGGCTGCCGGTCGGCGTGATGACCACGTTGGCGCTGGTTCCGACCTGGATGCTCAGCGACTCCATGCCGGCCAGCGCGTCCGTGGCCGTGCCGCTCAGCCGCAGGCTCCAGGCCCCGTCGGCGTTGCGCCGCACCCGGCGCAGCGCCCCGGCCGCCAGGTCCACCGCCACGTTGGGGGAGACGCTGTCGATGGTCAGGTTGAAGTTGGCCGAGTTGGTGTAGCCGACTGCGTCCGTCGCGCGTACCACGATGGGCACTGCGCCGCTGGGCTGGTTGGGAATGTCCACGGGGAAGGCCCACAGCGAGGTCCCGGCGACGGCGCTGAACGGCCCGCCGGCGACGCTGACGTCGACCTGGGCGATGTAGGAGGTCGGATCGCTGGCCACGCCGCCGATGATCACGGTGTTGCCCGGCTGGACGAACTGGCCCAGCGTCAACGCCGGCGCGTTGGGCGGGTCGTTGTCGATGGCTACCGGCAATGCATCGTCGTAGATGATGTCGTCAAACGGCGCGCTCGGGACGCCAGGGACGGCGACCAGGTCGGCCGCCACGCTGGAAGTGGCGTTGAACGTGCCATTGGCCATCGCGGCGACGCCGTTGAGCACGATGGCGGCGCTGGCGGTGGGCAGCAGGGTGAAGTTGCGGCTCTGGGTCGCGCCGCCCAACTGGGCAGGCAAGGTCGCGTTGAAGGAGCCGGCAGCCACCAGCGCATCGGCCACGGCCGTGCCGTTGATCACGGTGGCGGTGAGGGTGGTCGTCGCGCCCACGGCCAGCACGCGGTCGATGTCGGCGAGCTCACTGGAAATGACCACGGGCGGGACGTTGACGGTCCCCGGGTTGAAGGGGTAGAGCGCCGGGTTGAGCAGGTTGAGACGGCGCTCGGCGCCGTCACTGATCCCGTCGCTGTCGGTATCGCGCAAGGTGGGGTCGCTGACGACGTTTACGGTGACGCCGCCATAGGTCAACACGTAGCCCTTGACTTCGTCGTAGTCGCTGATGCCGTCGCCGTCGCTGTCGGCTTTGGCGGGATTGGTTCCGCAGCGTAGCTCCAGCGCGTCGTTCAGGCCGTCGCCGTCGGCGTCGGCGACGAGCGGGTCTGAGCCGCGCTTCAGCTCAGCGCCGTCCGGCAGGCCGTCGCCGTCGCTGTCCGCCTTGGTGTCGTTGGGATCGAGCGTCCGCAGCACACCGTCGCCATCGCGGTCGATCTGCACGCCAAGCTGGCTCCAGTTGACGAACTCGGTCAGCGTGGCGGGCAGGATGTCGAGGACGAACTGCTTGCCCAGGTCTGTGCTGACGGTCGACTTGGCCGACTTGTGCTTGCAGACCTGGAACCAGCAGTCGTAGCGCGGCAGGGCCATGCCGGTGTTGAGATAGAGCGGGAAGGTCTGGTTGATCTGGGCGCTGCTGAACTGATAGACGCCGGAGACCAGCCGGTCGGTGCGCGCGCCCTGGTACAGGGTCTTGCTCTGGGTAGTCGGCACCAGCCAGCCGACCACCGGCGACGGCACCTCGGCCTCGACCCAGCCGTAGCTCTCCACGTACGGCCAGTAGGTCTGGTTCAGCTCGGCCGGCAGCTTGCGTTCGATGGTATCCAGCGAGTACTTCACCGTGGTCGAACGCAGGTCAGCAGGGGTGAAGAAGTCGGCGTAGTGGTAGACGACCCCGGGCTCCGGCGCAAGGTGGCGCGCCAGGGTGAATAGCTCGATGTCGAAGCGCACGCTGTTGCCGACGACCAGCCCGCGCTCCGGGTAGGTGAGGCGCATCTTGGCGTCCTCGATGTTGGTGAGCGAGGGATCGGCCTGGGTGTCGATCATCAGCCCGCCGGTGTAGATCCATTCGGTGATCACCTTGGTGATGGCCTCGGTGATGCCCAGGCTGCACGCCAACTTGACGCCCGCCTTACAGATGATCAACGCGATCAGGTCGAAGACCGCGAAGACGGCCAGGATGATCGCGCCGACCACCGACAGCGAGAGTAAGAAAGTGACGACGATCATCAGCGTAGCGGCGATGGCGCCGGCCAGCAGGGAGTTGAAGGCGATGCTGTCAGTCGAGAGGCCGCCCTTGCCCCAGGCAGCAAAGAAGAAGGCCCAGGTGGCGACGACGCCGATGACCGCCCCAACGGCCGCTGCTTTGGCCACAGTGGAAGTGAACGAGAAGCTATGGCGCAGCGCCGCCTCCATGATCACACCTGGGTTGACGACACCCAGCCCGCGCATGTTGGAGGTGATCACGCGGTAGGTTGAAATCGCATCGATGGTATCGTTGAGGGCGGTGAGCGTTGACAGCATCACCTGGCCGGCGGTTTCGCCCCCCTTGACATTGGTCAACAGAAAGCCAACCGCCATTCCCGCCAGCATCGGGCCAACCAGCGCTTGCCGAAATCGGCCGATTTTGTTGACGTCCGCGATGTTATCGGCCCGACCAAGACCGCCCAGCGAATCCGCGTTTCTCAACCAGCTTTTGAAGTCGTCCAGCCCCTTCGCATCCCAAGCGAATCTGGCTTCTTTGCCAGCATACAGTTTGGCCCCGCGCTCGAAAATCTGTTCGACCAGGGTTTCCCACGCGTCGTTGGACAATCCCAGACCCTTCACCATGGCATTCTTGGCCAGGTAGGGCACTGGGCTGATGCCCGATGCCAGCGCCTGGGCGTAGATGCGCCGCAAGTCCTCGTCACGGATGTCGGCGGCCTTCAGGCGAATCGCGCCGCCGCTGGTCAGGGCTGCTGCGAGCCCCGCCTGGCCGTTTTGCGAGAGGACAGTGTTCTCGCCCTGAACACCGGTAATCTGCGAAATCACCACTGCCGTTTGTTGGCCGGTCGTCACAATTGGCGTCGTGTTGCGGCCAGCGTTGGTCAGCGGATAGCGCTCTTCAATCGCCTGCACAAATTCCTGAGGTGTCTGGCGCGTCCAGCCCGCGCTGGCGCTGACATACTTGTACGGGGCAAGATTGAAGCCCCCGGTGATCAGTTCGTTGTTGCCGGCGAAGTTGATCCGTACGTTGGGGCCGGACCAGGCAATGCCGCCGTCGCCAGCGACGCGCGCGTCCATGTTGCTGGCGCGGAAGCGCGCTTCGCGCACGAATAGCAGCGCAGTCTTCGTCGCGTGGCCGGAAAAGTGGCTGTTTAGAATGGCCGGCGCGTACGTGCCGCCGCCGATCATCGTCGCCTCGTCCTCGTGGGCAAAGTTGTACGTTTCGACGCGCAGCCGGTCCTGCGCGATGCCCCAGCGCTGCCCCGCGGTCGTCCCGCCGTTGCTCAGCCGGTCCCAGCGCTGCTTGATGACGGGGATGGTGATGTCGCGCTGGCCGTTGCCGATGCAGTCGCCATCGTTGTTGGTCAGGTCGCAGTCGCGGTTGATCAGGTAGCTGTTGCCCAGCCCGTTCATCATGTGGGTCAACGCATCGTGTTCGCTGACGTCGGTGTCGGTGGCCGGGTCCTCGTAAACGATCGCCATCTGCACGCCGCGATCTTCGCGCACGTTGAGGCCGGTCAGGTAGAAATCGCTATAATAGGCGTGCAGAATCGTGATCTCGCTGGGATACAGGCCGGCGGTGACCGTGGTGGTGGTTCCAGGGACGAGCTCCTGCTCCCTGAGCACCTGAACCGCCCAGCTCAAGCGCACCTGCTGCGGCTGCCAGGCGGCGCCGGCCTGGTAGAGCAACTGGGCATTGAACGCCACTTTGGCGCCGCTCGCCTTGTCTTCCACCAGGTTGAGCGGCACGTAGAGATAGTAGCCGCCGTTGCCGGCCGGCTGGACGTTGATGCCGTACTTGGCCAGCAGTTGTGTGTCCAGCGCGCCGCCGCTGGTGCGCGGCAGGCTGCTCAGGTCGTTGAGTTGCACTTCCAACATCGGCACCAGCTTGATATCGCCGTTGGCGTCGGGCGTCATGTTGCAGTTGCTGCCGCCGGTGATAACGCAGTAGTCGAAGAACGTCTTGTTGTCCCGATCCTGCATGTTGCCCTTCTCATCCCGGGGCCAGTTCATGACGTTGAAGGCGTACCACAGATGGTCAGGGTTGGTAGGGCGCAGTTGCACGTTGACGTAGGTGTAGCGGTTGGCTTGCAGGCCGTCGATCGCCAGTTGCAGGGGATTGGCCTGGCTAAAGGTGATCAGATTGCCGGCGTTGTCCTTGCTGGCGACCAGGCGCGAGACGTCCAGGTTGTCCGGCACGCCGTCGCCGTCGTCGTCCAAATCATGGAGGTCGGGGACGCCATCGCCATCGCTGTCAGGCGCAGCCGGGTTCCACTCCTGGCTGTCGATCACGCCGTCGGTGTTGCTGTCGGCCCAAAGGGGGTTGCCATACCAGCGACTTCCGTTGTAGAGGAAGCCGGTCACTTCGACGTAGTCGGAGACGCCGTCGAAGTCGCTGTCGGGGCTATAGGGATTGGTGCCGATCAGATCTTCCTGGACATCTGTCAACCCATCGTCGTCCGAGTCGACGCTGGAGTCAGGAGCGTCGCGCTGCAAGTCCAGCGACTCCAGCGGCGTCAGGGGCTGCACAGGTGCTGCGCTGGGGCTGAGATTCGACCCGGCGCTGGCCGTCTCGGCCGCGGCCTGCTCGACCTGCGCCTGGTAGGCGGCGATCTGTTCGCCCTCGGCCTTGACGACGCCGGTCTGGGCAATGGGGCCTGCGATCATGATCGCCACGATTGCGATGTGCACCGCCCGCACGATGCGCCGGTTGGGCCGGGCCACCAGCAGCGCCAGCGTCAGGGTGAGCGCCAGCAGCCCAGCGTAGGCAGCGGCCTCTCCCGGCGACGGCAGGTCCATGCGCCGCAGCGCCAGGCTGGCCGAGGCCAGGGTCTGCGACCAACCGCGCGCGAGCTGGCCGCCCGCCACGTTGGTGAAATGAATGCTCAACTCTGCTTCGGTGCGGTAGTCTGCGCCAGGCGCGGCCGGAATCTGCAGGCGAACCACCTCGCGCAGCGGCAGGCCGCGGGCGTCGATCCACAGCTCGCCCTGGCCGGTCATCTGCGCGATGTGTTCGGGCGCCTCCATGGCCACGCCGCGCGGCAGCGTCCCCTCGGCCACCAGCCGCTCCTGCGTGAGCTGGCGCAGGCGGTCAGCGTAGGCCGGGCCGTCGATGGCAAAGCTGTACTTGGCGACCTGCTGTTCGCCGACCGTCTCCTCGCCGGCGTAGGCGATGTCCCTGGCAAAGTCGAGGAAGGCCAGGAAATCCCCCTCGGGCGCGAAGGCCAGGTCGGCCGAGTCGCTGGCCTGCCAGTCGCCATCGCCAGCGCGCGTCTCGGTTTTGCCGTCCTTGATGCGTATTTGGTAGGCCGCGCTGGGGTCGGCCGCGCTGACCGCGCCGCCCCACAGGGCGAGCTGCGTCGTGTCGCGGCGCAGGTCGTTGCTCCCCTCCAGGTAGAGGCTGTCCGTCCGGCTGAAGCGGCCGATGTTGCCCACGGTGGGTAGGGGGATCGTCGTGATCACCGTGTCGCCGGAGAAGGCGTAGCTGTCGCTGAGGCGCATGGCCTTCCAGGCTTGCTCCACCTGGCCTGCGGCGCTTGCCGATTGTCCCGATGCCTGCCGATAGGCCAGCAGGCCCAGCAGCAGCAGAAAAACACCGACCAAACTCGTCCACGCAATGCGGGAGATCGACTTGTTGCTCATGATGCAACTCCTTCCAGCCACGAAACTTGGTGCGAATGAACAGAGGTAAACAAAAACACGGGAGCAGCAGGCAGCCTGCGCACCCGCAGGGACGCTTGTTCGCTCAGGATTCTCAACTGTGCAATTCGGGAACCATTGCCGTACTTGATGCACGACTTATTTGTCGTTGTCCGGGCGCTATCTCAATGCAGAGTCGGCGCATCGAATGGCTGAGTGAGTAGCCCGGTCCCCCTGGAATCCAGCTTGATGTCGAACGATCTACAGGGATTGAGTCAGGTCATGCCTTGGCGACCTGCCCGCCAAGGCCGTCTTCATGGGTTCTTCGCCGATCGGAGCATTCTATTGAAACGACATGCACAGCGTGTTTGTAAATCATGTTGATACACGCAAATTTACTCAATCCATGTACCGCAATAGTACAACATTAGCTATACGATAAATTGGCCAGTTTATATCACAGCAGTTGATCCCTTGTCAAACTGGTGGACTGCAACGAACCGTGACGAGACGCGCGGCAACCGGCAGATGAAGAAACGGCCAAGATCGGGTACAATCTGTGCAGGAGAGATACCATGGCCTACCGGTTTCGTGAGCCCCCAGACACCGCCAGCATCCAGCAAGTCCTAGAGGCGCTGGAGGCCGAGCTTGCCCAGCGCGAGCAGATCGCAACGGCGCTGGCGAACAAGAACGCCGAGCTGCAAGGCGAGCTGCAACGCCGGCTGGCCGAGAGCGAAAGCGTCAACCGCGTGCTAGTCAGTCTGCAAGAGCAGGCCGAGCAACTGGCGGTGCTGGCCGAGCGGCAGCGCCTGGCTCGCGAGCTGCACGATTCGGTCACCCAATCGCTCTACAGCGTCACCCTCTACGCCAACGCCGCGGCCCTGGCGCTGGCGGCTGGCAAGGTCGATGTCACGGCCGGCTACCTACAGGAGTTGCAGGAGACCGCGCTGGAGGGGATGCGCGACATGCGGCTGCTGATCTTCCAGTTGCACCCGCCGGTGCTGGAGACGGAAGGGCTGGTGGCTGCCTTGCAGGCCCGCCTGGCAGCCGTCGAAGGTCGCGCCGGCCTGTAAACCGAGTTTCGCGTCGAGGGGGAACGGCGCTTGCCCATCACCATCGAGAGCGACCTGTATTGGATCGCCCAGGAGGCGTTGAACAATGTGCGCAAACATGCGGCGGCCCGGCATGTGGCTGTGCATCTCCACTTTACTGATAGCTCCATTATCCTCCAGGTGGTGGACGACGGCGCCGGCTTTGATCGGCAGGTGGTGCCGGATGAAGAGCTGGGCGGGCTGCGCACCATCGCCGAACGCACGGCGCGCATGGGCGGGGTGCTGACCTACGACAGCACGCCGGGCAAGGGCACGCGGGTGCAGGTTGAGGTGACGCTGTGACCGAAAGAGACACTCCATCCGCAAGGACGAGCGTGCGCGTCTTGATTGTCGACGACCATGCCATCGTGCGCAAGGGCATCCGCGCCCTGCTGTCGGAAGCCGGCGGCTTCGAGGTGGTGGGCGAAGCGGACAACGGGCAAACCGCCGTGCTGCTGGCCCAGGAGACCCAGCCTGACGTGATCCTGATGGACCTGCTGATGCCTGGTGTGGACGGCATCGAGGCGACGCGCCAGATCACCAGCCGCCAGCCGAAAGCACGTATCCTGGTGCTGACCAGCTTCGCCGCCGACAACAAAGTATTCCCTGCCATCAAAGCGGGCGCGTTGGGCTACCTGCTCAAGGACTCCTCGCCGGACGAGCTGGTGCGGGCCATCCGTCAGGTGCAGCGCGGCGAGCCGTCGCTGCATCCGACCATTGCCCGCAAGCTGCTGCAGGAGATCGCGCGGCCAGCCGAGCGGGAGCCGGCCCCCGAAGCGCTCACCACACGCGAGCTGGAGGTTGTGCAACTAATCGCCCAAGGGTTGAGCAACCAGGAGATCGCCGACCGGATCTCGGTCAGCGAATCGACGGTGCGCGCCCACGTCAGCCGTATCCTGGGCAAGCTGCACCTGGCCAGCCGCACCCAGGCCGCGCTCTACGCCGTGCGGGAAGGGCTAGCGGACGCGGACGCGGCCAGCGCGCAGGAGGAGTAGGCGCAGACTTCGGAAGTCTTGGACCGACAAACATCGTACATCAAAAGTATGGAGGGCCGCCCTGTGGGGCGGCCTTTTTGCTGCCCAAAACCTGGCCTTGGCGCGGATGACAGGGCGGCCAGCTTACGCTATGCTGTGGATGGGCTATTGAGTGTCAGTTGCACTTGATCGCCCTCTGCGGTGAAGGCCGCGGCATAACGACCGATCATCATCAAGGAGCTATAGCATGAGTAAGGTTCAGGACAACAAGAAAAGCGACAAGAAGAAACCAGCCAAGACGATGAAGGAAAAGAAACAGGCGAAAAAAGATAAGAAAGACCAGAAGGGCGGTGGCGGGGTTTCGGCTGCGTGAAGGCCAACAAAAATCGTACATCAATAGTAGCAAGAGCTGCTATCCTCGTGGCCTTCGTCGGCGCAGTCATCCTAATCGCGCTCCTGCGGTTGATTTCCGGCCGAAGGCGTTAGTCCAACCTGAGCTGGCAGTTTGCCCTCTGTACAGTTCAACATTTCACCCTCTGGAGGTACGCATGTCTGATCTCACAAAGACGGTCACAGATGCCGTTCAGGACGCGACCAACGACCTGAAGGACGCCGCTCACGACGCCAAGAACAAAGTTAAGGACGTCGCTCACGACGTGAAGAACGAAGCCAAAGACGCCGCGCACGACATGAAGAACGACGTCAAGGATGCCCAGCGCGACCATACCGCCCCGAACAGGATGGTGCAGCCAGCGAGGCAGCGCTCGACCAGGCGCAGGACTACTACGACATTCGACTCTTGGACGGGGGGACGATGTATGTGCCGGTGAACCGCGCCGAACGCATCGGCCTGCGTTTGCTGACCAATGGGCTCGACGTGATCCAGGATTATCTGCACTCGCCGCCGCGCAGCCTGCCCACGGATGGACGCGAACGGATGGCTGAGCTGATAAGGCGCAGCCAGATGAGCGAGCCGACCGCCTTGGTTGCTGCGGTTCGTGACATGGCGGTGCATGGTCGCGGACGGGCGCTGAGCGCCAGCGAGTCAACCTGGCTGCGCAAGGCCTGCGAGCGCCTGAGCATCGAAGCGGCTCTGGTCGATGCTATTCCCAGGTCGCAAGCCTACGATGCCATCTGGAAGATAGTCAGGCAACTGAGCGCTGCTGGAACGACGAGCAAGACGGGCGAACAAGAGAGTTAAGCAACGCATGGCGTTCAATCTATCTTCCCAGCCGTATACCTGGACCTTCCGACGAGTGATGTGGGCGACTCTGATCCTCGTCTTTGTCGCGCTAGGCTTCTGGCTGCTCTACCGCTTCAATCAGGTCCTTTTCATCCTCTTCATCGCCATCGTCATCGGCACAGTGATCCGGCCCGCCGTCACCTGGCTGCACCGGCGCGGGCTGCCGCGCAGCGCGGGGGTGATTCTTGTCTATCTCGTACTGCTCGCTCTTCGGCGCCTTCGTCAGCGTTGCCTATCACCGCCTGAAGCAACAGCGACAGGCTGCGGCCAGCGCCAGGCTGTAGCTACACCAAATGTCATACAACGAAAGGTGCAGAAGTCGCCGCAAGCTCCGGCTCTTTGCCACATGAAACCGGTTGTTTGCGCTGACGACAGGGCAACGTCCTTCTGCTATGCTATAAGATGGCAGTAACAGGATCTTCCGTATTCCAGATATGCTAAGGCAAGGAGACTGCAACATGGTCACCACCAACCATAAGAATGAACACAAGAACGGCGCCCGGCAGAAGCGGGGCTATTGGAGTGGCCTGCTGGCTGGCCTGCTGGCCGGCCTGTCAATCGGCGTTCTCTCCGGCGCGGCCGCGATGGTGCTGTTGACGCCACACACAGGTAAAGCTGCGAGACGTTAAACGCAGCAGCAAGATAATCACGCGCTGCAAGGAGATGGTTCATGTTGAAAACAGGCGACTACTCGGTGACCAATGACATGCCGGAAGCCCGCTGGCAAGAGGTCTGTGGACAGACGAGGAAGTATTGGGGCAAGCTGACCGACGACGATCTGGCGAAGATCGGGGGCAACGGCGCGCGGCTGGCCGATGCGTTGCAACAGCGCTACGGCTATACCCGCTGGCATGCCGAGTCACAGAGCAACCGCTGGATGCGCGATCACCAGGTGGATCCCGTAGCCGACGTGTAGAGGATTGATCCACGTGCTGACACGAGTGCTCATCGTCGACGACCAGCCGCGTGCGCGGCGCAGCCTGAAGGCCCTGCTCACGGCGCTGCGTTGGAGCACTCCGGAACGCGCCGAGCAGCCGCTATCGGCCAACTTCTTCCCGATAGAGGTCGTCGGCGAAGCGATCGATGGTCCGCAGGCGATTGCCCAGGTGACGACGCTCCTGCCGGATGTCGTAGTCATGGACCTGCAACCGCTCTCGCTGGCCGCCGCTGAGCCACGGCTGGATGGCATGGCGACGATCCAGACGATCAAGAGCCGCTGGCCGGCCACGAGGGTGGTGGTGCTGACCATGTACGCCACCGACCGCGCGTCTGTTCTGGCGGCAGGGGCAGACGCCTTTCTACTCAAGGGATGTCCAACCAAGGAGTTGTTGGACGCCGGGGTGCCCGGAAAGGCAAACAGCCGCAGCCAGGACGTGTGAGGCGCCGGGCCCGACCAGCACCTCTCGGCAAGACGTCACTCAACAAAACTTGGCGCTGAATCAAAGAAATCCCCTTGGCTGGTGCAGCCCAGGGGATTTCTTTGGGGGCTGAGTTTCCCGAGGCCGCAGTTGCCCCAATCAAGGCATCGGTCGTATAATCCGCTGAGCCGTCTTCTCGACTGGCCAAATCGCCGCCCAACGGAGCACCGATCCAATGAGAACCTTCGGCAACGCCATACTGGTGCTGACCCTGGCGATGCTGCTCGCCGCCTGCCAGGTCGCGACTGCGTCCCCCACCCCGCCGCCGCCCCTTACCGTTTCAGCCGCGGCCGACCTGGTCTACGCCTTCACCGACCTTGGCCAGGCCTTCGAGCAGGAGACGGGCATCCCGGTAGTCTTCAACTTCGGCTCCACCGGCCAGCTTGCCCAACAGATCGAGCAGGGCGCGCCGGTGGACCTGTTCGCGGCCGCCAACATCAGTTTTGTGGATGAATTGGCCCGGCAAGGGCGGGTGCTGCCGGACACAGTGGCGCTGTATGCCCGCGGCCGCATCACCCTCTGGACGCGCGCAGACAGCCCCCTGCGCATCGAGCGCATCGAGGACCTGGCTCAGCCGGCCGTGCGGCGCATCGCCATCGCCAACCCCGACCACGCGCCCTACGGCATCGCCGCGCGCGAGGCGCTGCAGAGCGCGGGCCTTTGGGAAACCGTGCAGCCCAAGCTGATCCTGGGCGAGAACGTGCGCCAGACGTTGCAATACGCCGAGAGCGGTGACGTGGACGTGGCCATCGCGGCCCTGTCGCTGAGCCTGCAAGAGGAGGGCCGTTGGGTGCTGGTGCCGGAGGAGCTGCACGCGCCCATCGACCAGGCGCTGGCGGTGGTCACTGGCACACGCAACGAAAGCGCTGCCCGCGCCTTCGCCGAGTTCATCAACGGTCCCAGCGGCCGGCCCATCATGCGCCACTACGGCTTCGTCCTGCCGGGCGAGGAGGTTACGCCGTGAACTGGGACGCCCTGCGCCTCTCCTTGCAGGTAACGGCCGTGGCCACCCTGCTGATCGTGCTGGCCGGCCTGCCCTTGGCGCTGCTGCTGGCGCGGCGGCGCTTCCGGGGCCAAACTCTGCTGGAGACGCTGATCAGCCTGCCGCTGGTGCTGCCGCCGACCGTCGTAGGCTACTACTTACTGCTGTTCCTGGGACGCAACGGCCCGGTCGCGCGCTGGCTGGACGTGCAATTGCTCTTCACCTGGGGCGCGGCCGCGCTGGCATCGGCCATCGTCGGCCTGCCGCTGCTGGTGCTGGCGGCCCGCGCCGCCTTCGCCGGTGTGGACCGCTCGCTGGAGAACGCCGCGCGCACGCTGGGCTCGTCTGAGATCGAGGTCCTGTGGCGGGTGACGCTGCCGCTGGCCCGCCGCGGCATCCTGGCCGGCCTGGTGCTGGCTGCGGCGCGCGCGCTGGGCGAGTTCGGCGCCA
>JBAQCH010000072.1:0-22748 GCA_049294015.1 Anaerolineae bacterium | reverse complement strand
GCCTTGAAGTGGTCGCGCAGCGCGTCGGCGTCGGGCAGCTCGGCCAGCGCGCTGCTGCGCGCGCTGCGGAACTTGCCGGTTGCCCCTTCCAGCGCGCCTTGCAGGCGCGGATCGGCGATGGCCGCGGCAGCGAATTGACGGAATTCGATGGTGGAGACGGTCATGGGGTTGCCTGCGCTGATTGTGTAGCGCAATCCAGCGGATTGCGTTACGGCTGGGCCAGGCGCGCCTCGACGGCGGCCAGAATGCGGTTGGTGATGGCGTCAGCTTCGGCCAGCAGGCCGGCGACTTCCTGCTCGCTGGCAGCAGCGAACGCCCGGTCTGCGATGCCGCCCAGGTTGACGCGCACGTTGAGTGCGGCGCCCGCCAGGCCGGCCCGCGCCAGCAGCGCGCCGACAGCGCCGTCGGTGGCAGCGTTGATATTACCCAGCGTGGCAGCTTGCTCAGCCAGGCGCAGCACGGCGGTGCAGGCGCGCATAGTCTCCAGCGGCGTCAGGCTGGCGCCTTGCATGGCGGCCTCGATGGCGGCAGCGCGCGCGGCCAGGTCGTCCGCGTTCTCCTTGGGCAGGCGATAGGCGGCGCGCACCTGTTCGTAGGCCTGCGCATCCTCGGCGACCAACGCGGTCAGCCGGCTGCGCAGCATTTCAGCCTCGCCCAGCACGGCCCGCATCTGAGCATCTACATCGACATAACGTTTGCGACCCACGGTCAAGTTGGCGACCATGGCGGCCAGGGCTGCGCCCAGCGCGCCGGCCAGCGCAGCGGCGCTGCCGCCGCCGGGGGTTGGCTCGCCCGAGGCCAGATCATCGAGAAAGGTAGAGAGGTTGAATGGTTGGCTCATGGCATCCATTGTACGCCATCCAGCCGTCATTATCAAGTTCATGCCGCCAGGATGCCGGACGCATGGAAATTGGGCTGCTAGCGTTAGACTTGCGTTAGAGTTGCTGCAACGGGGCGTTGGGTGCGCTTGACTGGCAGCGCTTGTGGTATAATGGCGCCAACACGAGTCCTTATCCGTTTCCGGATCGGAGCCGTGTTGCAGTTCTTAGGTCTTTCGGTGAGCGATCCAAGCAGAACGGAGATAGAACGTGTCACTATTTGGCAAAAGTCGGAACAAGGAAGAGGCGGCTGCGCGAGCAAGGTTCAACGAGGACCAGGCAGATGAGATGAGAGACCTGGACTCGCGCACGGAGGACCTGCCCATTCTTCCGCTGCGGGGTGTGGTGGTCTATCCGATGATGTGGCTGCCATTGACTGTGGGCCAGCCGCGTTCGGTGCGCTTGATCGATGAGGCGCTGGCCGAGGCTGAGCCGCGCATCATCGGCCTGTTTACCAGCAAGAATCCAGAAAGCGACGAGCCTGATCCCGACGAGATCTTCAACATCGGCACCTTGGCTGTAGTCCATCGCATGTTGCGCGCGCCGGATGGCACTGTGCGCTTGATCATCCAGGGTCTGGAGCGCATCAGGATTGAAGATTATACCCAGATGCAGCCCTACCTGCGGGCCGATGTGATCGAGGTGCCGGACCTGTTGGAGGACACGGTGGAGCTGCAAGCACTGACGCGCAATGCGCAGGAGCAGTTCCGTCAGCTCATCAACCTGGTGCCGCACCTGCCCGAAGAGCTGGAGATGGCCGCGATCAACGTCGAGGACGCGCGCCAGTTGGTCTATCTGATCGCTTCCAGCCTGCGGCTGGAGATCGACGCCGCGCAGGAATTGCTGGAGATCGACAGCGTCAGCGAGAAGTTGCGCAAGCTGAGCGCGCTGCTGGCCAAGGAGCTGGAGGTTCTGGAGCTGGGCCGCAAGATCCAGTCCGAGGCCGTGGGCGAGATGGAGAAGATGCAGCGCGATTTCTACCTGCGCGAGCAGCTCAAGGCGATTCAGAAGGAACTGGGCGAGGGGGACGAGCAAGAGGCCGAGATCACGGAGATGGAGGAGCGTATCAACGCGGCCGGCATGCCGGAAGAGGCGCAGAAGGAGTCCATGCGCGAGCTGGACCGCATGCGTAAGATGCCGATCCAGGCGGCCGAGTATAGCGTGATCAAGACCTACCTGGATTGGATGGTCAGCCTGCCGTGGCAGCAGCGCAGCGACGACAACCTGGAGATCGGCCACGCGCGCCAGGTGCTGGATGAAGACCACTACGGCCTGGACGACATCAAGGACCGCATCCTGGAGTATCTGGCCGTGCGCAAGCTCAAGCTGGAGCGCAAGGATGAGCCCCAGGACGAAATCCCCGAGGCCGATCAGATTCGGCGCGATCGTGAAGGGGTCATTTTGTGCTTCGTCGGCCCGCCCGGCGTCGGCAAGACTTCACTGGGGCTGAGCATCGCGCGCGCGATGGGCCGCAAGTTCGTGCGGCTGGCCCTGGGCGGCATCCGCGACGAGGCCGAGATCCGCGGCTTCCGGCGCACCTACATCGGCTCCATGCCCGGCCGTGTGATCCAGAGCCTGCGCCGCGTCGAGACGCGCAACCCGGTCTTCATGCTGGACGAGGTGGACAAGCTGGGCCGCGACTTCCGCGGCGACCCCAGCTCGGCCCTGTTGGAGGTGCTGGACCCGGAGCAGAACCGTGAGTTCCGCGATCACTACCTGGACGTGCCTTTCGACCTGAGCCAGGTGATGTTCATCACCACGGCCAATATGCTGGATACGATTCCTGAGCCGCTGCTGGACCGCATGGAGATCATCGAGCTGCATAGCTACACCACCGAGGAGAAGGTCAAGATCGCCCAGGGCTACCTGGTGCCGCGCCAGATTCGCGAGAACGGTCTGCGGCCCGACGAGATCGTCTTCGAGGAGGCTGCGCTGCTACGGCTGGTGCGCGATTACACCCGCGAGGCCGGCGTGCGCAACATGGAGCGCACCATTGGCGCGATTTGTCGCAAGGTCGCGACTCAGGTGGCCGAGAACGGCAGCAACGGCGTCCACGTCATCACGCCCGACAACCTGGTGGACTATCTGAAGAAGCCCAAGTTTTTCGACGAGGTGGCCGAGCGTACAGAGATCCCCGGCGTGGCCACAGGACTGGCCTGGACCATGACCGGCGGCGATATCCTCTTCCTGGAAGCGACGCGCATGGCCGGCAAGAAGGGCTTCACCATCACCGGCCAGCTGGGCGACGTGATGAAGGAGAGCGCGCAGGCCGCCCTGAGCTGGGTGCGGGCCAACGCCGCTCGCCTGGGGATCGATCCTGAGTTCTTCGAGAACTCCGACATCCACCTGCACATCCCGGCCGGCGCGGTGCCCAAGGACGGCCCCAGCGCAGGCGTGACCATGGCCGTGGCGCTGGTGTCGCTGCTGACCGGCCGCACCGTCAAGCCCAACGTGGGCATGACCGGCGAGCTGACGCTGCGCGGCAAGGTGCTGCCCATCGGCGGCATCAAGGAAAAGGTGCTGGCCGCGCGGCGGGCCGGGCTGGACACGGTCATCATGCCCTATCGCAACGAGAAGGACTTGGACGACCTGACCGAGCGCATCCGCAATGAGATGACCTTCATCTTCGCCGAGCAGGTGGAGGATGTGCTGAACGCAGCGCTGAACCCGGCGCCGGTTGCTGCCAGCGTTAATGGACATGAGCCAGCGGTAGAGAAGGTGTGAACGGATTTTGCGAACGTATTGAGCGGATTGGTTGTCGCTCTGCCGGTTAACAGGTCGCCCTGGAGACTAGCCCATGACTCGCACCCTCATCACCCACGCTGACATCATCACCCTGAATGAAGCAGGAACGATCCTGCGCAACGCCGACGTTGCCATCGACGGCGCGCGCATCGTGGCCGTGGGCCAGGCGCCGGCCGGCTTCCAACCGGATCAGGTGGTGGATGCGACCAATTATGTGCTGATGCCCGGCTTCGTCAACGCGCACACGCACGCCTCTATGACCTTTGAGCGCGGCTGGGCCGAGGATCTGCCGCTGGACCGCTGGTTCAACGAGCGGGTATGGGTGGTGGAGTCGCAACTGAGCGACGAGGATGTCTACTGGGGCGCCATGCTGGCCGCGGCCGAGATGATCCGCGGCGGCACAGTGGCGTTCGCCGACCACTACTTCTACATGGATCGCGTGGCCGAGGCGGCCGAGCAGGCTGGCCTGCGGGCGCTGCTGGCCTGGTGCGTCTTCGGCGAGGAGCACAACATCGGCACGGACCTGCCCGGCACGGTGGACTTCGTGCAGCGCTGGCAGGGCGCGGCTGACGGGCGCATTCGCACGCTGCTCGGCCCCCACTCGCCCTATATGTGTGAGCCACAATTTCTGGCCCGCACCGCAGCCGTGGCCGCCCGGCTGGGCGTCGGCATCCACATCCACCTGGCCGAGTCGCAAGAGCAGGTGGACAACTCGCTGGCCAAGTATGACCGTAGCCCGGTGGAGCTGCTGGAGGCCAACGGCGTCTTCGACGTGCCCACCATCGCCGCGCACGGCATCTACGTCAACGCCGTCGACCAGGCCATCCTGGCCCGACGCGGCGTTACGGTGGTGCAGTGCCCCAACTGCCACATGAAATTGGGGATGGGCGTCACCCCTGTGCCGGCGCTGCTGGCTCAAGGCGTCAACGTCGCGCTGGGCACCGACGGCACAGCTAGCAGCAACGACCTGAACATGCTCAAAGAGGCCCGCTTGGCCGCGCTGATCCAGAAGCTGCACCACGCCGACCCAGAGCTGATGCCGGGCGACATTCCGCTGCGCATGGCCACCCAGAACGGCGCGCGCGCGCTGGGCTGGCCCGACAGCGGCGCCATCGTCCCCGGCAACCTGGCCGACCTAATCTTGCTGGACTGCGATCAGCCGCACTGGCGGCCGCGCCACGACCTGGCGGCCAGCCTGCTGCACAGCGCGCAGGCGGGCGACGTCAGCCACGTTATGGTGGCCGGTCGCTGGCTGATGCAGGATCGCCGTTTCCTGACGTTGGACGTGGAGCGTATTCTGTGGGAGGCTGAGCGCCGCGCGCTGGCGCTGGTGGGACAGGACCTGGCCGTGGTGCGGCGCTACGAGGGGTGAGATAAGCTCCTGACGCGAGTGCTCTGGCCGGTCTCCCGACCGAGCCAGCCCGCGTTACCGTTCAAAAGAGGTCGCTCTGGCCGGTCTCCCGACCGAGCCAGCCTGCCGTTGTTTTGGGGCGGGTGCTAAGCCAACGCGGCTGTTTCCTCAAGCTTACGCTCTTCGGCAAAGATCAGTTGCAGCCGCTCGATGCGCGCCACGGCCTCGCCCAGGCCGAGCGCAGCCAGCACAGCGTCGGCGCGGCCGGTGGCGCTGGGTTCGCTGCGCAGCGTCATGCGCAGGCGATGCCAGCCTGGCTCGCCAGGTCCTTGATAGCTGATGGCCAGCACCAGCGGCCGCAGGTCGTAGTCAACCTGTTTGCCCTTGCGCCGTTTGCTGGCCTGCACCGCCTCGCCCGCCAGCAGCGCCGCGACGCGGCCGGCCAGCGCGGCCGGCGGCTCGTCGCTTTGCACCTCCACCTGCCAGACGCTGGCTCGCAGCAGACCCTGCAAGGCCGGCGTCTTCAACGCCGCTTCTTCAGCCTGGAGCAAGGTCAGCCCGGCCGGCAGATGCGGACCGACCGCAGCCAGGAAATCCTCCGGCGGCAAGGGCTCGGTCAGCAGCACGTCGACAATCTCCGCGCGGCCGGTAGTTCCCAGCGGCAGTCCAGACGCGAAATAGAAGCGCGGTCCAGGGTGGAAGCCGCCCGAATAGGCCAGCGGCACGCCCGCGCGCCGCAGCGCGCGCTCCCAGGTGCGCACCATGTCCAGGTGCCCCACATAGCGCAGCGCGCCGGTCTGGCTGAACGTTACTCTCAGCCGCTGCACCGCCTCCGCATTCGTTGTTGTCATCAGCGATGACGCCTCAATGGGATTCGACCATCCGTTGTCATCATCCAGTGTGGTATCTCCATGCATTCCGACCATCCGTTGTCATCATCCGCTGTGGTATCTCCATGCATTCCGACCATCCGTTGATATCATTCGCTGTGGTATCTCCATGCATTCCGACCATCCGTTGTCATCATCCGCTGTGGTATCCCCCTTCTACCCCATCACCGGCAGGAAGAAGAACGCCAACCCCAGGATCAGGTACACCGCCAGCAGCATCGCGCCCTCCAGCCAGTTCGACCGGCCATCCATAGAGATGAACGCGGCGATGACGCCCGATGCCGTCAGCGCAATTAGCTCGAAGTTGTTGAACTCCAGCGTCAACGGGTTGCCCAGGGGCAGCGACAGAAAGACCAGCACCGGCGCTACGAAAAGGGCGATCTGCAGGCTGGAGCCGTTGGCGATGCTCAGGCTGAGGTCCATCTGGTTTTTCAGCGCAACCTGCACCGCCACCAGGTGCTCGGCCACGTTGCCGATCAGCGGGATGATAATGATGCCCACGAAGAAGGGGGTCAGCCCCAGGCTCTCGGTGACCGGCTCGATGGAACCCACCAGGAACTCGCTCATGACGGCGATGCCGACCACGGAAGCCGCCAGCACCCCCAGCGCCACCGACGGACTCCAGCGATGGGCCGTATGCGTCGGTTGGACGCCCGGACCGTCTTCCTTTTCTGGCGCTTTGGAGCGCAGCATGTAGACGATGGAAAGCACGTAGATGCCCAGCATCACGGCGGCCGTGGTCAGGCTGAGCTCCTCGACCCGCAACGTGTCCGGCTCGATGGCTGCGTTGAAGATCGACGGCACGCTGATGGCGATCACGGCCAGGATCAGCAGCGTGGCGTCCATGCCCGCGTGGTCGCGGTTGAAGCGCTGCACGCCGTTCTTCAGGCCGCCCAGCAAGATGCTGAAGCCCAGCACCAGCAGGATGTTGCCCAGCACAGAGCCGATCAGGGAGGCTTTGACCAACTCGAGCTGGCCGGCGCGGATGGCGATGATGGTGATGATCAGCTCGGCCGCGTTGCCCAGGGTGGCGTTGAGCAGGCCGCCGAAGCGCGGCCCGACCTTCTCGGCCAGCACCTCGGTAGCCTCACCCAGCAGGCCGGCCAGCGGCACCACTGCCAGCGCTGATGCGCCGAAGATCACCAACGGCGGCCAGTGCAGCAACTCGGCTACGATGGCGATGGGCAGAAAGATGAGGAGATAGTGAATGGGGCGCATGGTTCCTCGGTGTGAACGGTAAACGGTGAACAGTGATCGGTCAGGTCAAGGGCCGGCGAATTCGAGGGTCAAGCGATGCAGATCGATGATCGCTCCGGTTTGAGTGAGGATGTCCATACCGAGGATGCCGTCGATCGGAAAGCCATAGGACATGGCGCCGATCTCCACCTCTACATCGTGCAGGGTCAACTGCCCGATGGCAAGCCGCGGGATGCGTCTGGCGTAGACGGTCTCGACGCCGCCCACACCGCGCACAGAATAGAGCGTATCGTCCAGTTGCGGCTCGATCCCAACCGCTTCAACCGCTTGGGCGGCCAGGATCGTGCTGGCTGAGCCACTGTCAACCAGCACGCGGTCGATGGTTGCGACGCTGCCGGGGCTGGCGACGAGCATCGAGATGAAGGGCAGGCCTTCCTCAAGCATAAGTTGCATGGTGTCCTCGTATCCCGACCCAATGCCGCTCGCGAATGTCGAGGGTATCTCGCGCTGTATGCACGAAGTAGAGCTCGCGGAATGGATGCGCCTCGTGCAAGCGTTGATAACTCTGGAACGCTCCTTTGCCATCCGGGCATGTCTCGATCACGGCGATACGGTCCAGTTGGCGCTGGTTGTTCACGCTATGCGCTTCCATTGCTTCAATCACCAGCCATTGGTCAGGATACGCCTGACGGATTTGCGACCAGTTCATCGATGCCTCCGATTTCGACAGCTACATCGCAGCTTCAGTCAGTTTGAACTTCCGCGTGTCTCGAAGGTTCACGGTTTCGACAACGCTCTGTGTGCTGCAAGTTCGTGCTCCGTCCTGGGTTGCAGCGTTCATCTTCAACTCCTTGTGCCAACAGCATGAACTTCTGCGTGATTGTACTCCAAGTTCGCGTTGTGCGCAACGGTTAGCTGTCGGTCCTATTGCCTGGCCCCTGCCCGCTGCGGCACGCGCGGCCCGTACTGAGCGGCCAGCTCCGGGGCCATGTCGGGATTGACGTAGAGCGGCACCGGTGTGATATCCACCGGCTGGCGCTGCTTGCCGCGGCCCAGCGCCGGGCAGCCCCAGGCGCCGTCGGGCACGTTGCGCCGGTCGTGCTTGAACAGGCCCAGGATGCCGCACGAGTAGCAGTGCTCGCGGCAGTCGTCCACCACCGCGCCCTTGAGCGAGTTCATGTAATCCAGGGTCAGGAACTCCTTGCTGACGCCGGCATTGATGTGCTCCCAGGGCAGTACCTCGTCGATGGTGCGCTCGCGGCGGGCGTACCATTCGGGATCGAGGCCCAGCTCGGCGAAGGCTTGCATCCAGGCTCGGAACTTGCGCTCTTCCTGCCAGGCGTCGAACTTGGCCCCCAACTGCCAGGCGCGCTCGATCACGTCGCTCAAGCGGCGGTCGCCGCGGGTCAGAAAGGCCTCCACCAACGTGTCCTTGGGGTCGTTCCAACTGAAGTCGAAGCCTTTGCCGCGGATGCGCGCCTGTAGGCGCTTGATCTGCGCCTCCAGCATGGCCAGCTCCTCCACCGGCACCCACTGGAAGGGCGTGTGCGGCTTGGGCACCAGCGTGCTGACGCCGACCCGCACCTTGGCTTTGCCGCCGATGTGCTTCTTGCCGATCCTCAGCACGGCGTGGGCCAGGTCGGCGATGGCGTCCACGTCCTCCATAGTCTGCGTCGGGTGGCCGATCATGAAGTAGAGCTTGATGGTGGTCCAGCCGCGGCTGAAGACCTCCTCGGCCGTACGCAGCAGGTCCTCGGTGGCGATGGGCTTGTTGATCACGTCGCGCAGGCGGTCGGTGGCGGCCTCGGGCGCGAAGGTGAAGCCGCTGCGCCGCCGGCCGCGCGCCAGTTGCTCCATCAGGTCGACGGAGAAGCTTTCGATGCGCAGGCTGGGCAGGCCAACGCTCAGTTTCTTGTCGCCGTGCTTGGTCATGATCGCCTCGACCAGCTCGGCCACGCCGCTGTAGTCGCTGGAACTCAGGCTGAGCAGGCCGATCTCCTCGAAGCCCGTGGCCGCGATGATTTCGTCGACTGCGTCCAGCACTTCCTGCACCGGCCGCTCGCGCACTGGCCGGAAGATCATGCCGGCCTGGCAGAAGCGGCAGCCGCGCGTGCAGCCGCGCTGGATCTCGATGGCGGCGCGGTTGTGGACGGTGTCGATGAAAGGCACGATGAACCTGGTGGTTGGCGGCGGCATGGCAGCCAGGATGCGCTTGACCACCGTAGGCGGCGCGGCGTCGTCGATCGGCTCCACCTGCGCCACCGTGCCGTCGTCGTGGTAGCTCACGGCATACAGGTGCGGCACATATACCCCCCGAATGCGCGCCAGGCGCCGCCACAGGTCGAGACGTGGGTGATCGGTGATCGGTTCTCGGTGATCGGTAAACGGTGAACGGTGATCGGAGAGTTCCCCCTTGTTTCCTTGTCTACTTGTCTCCCTGTTTACCCTCTTCCACGCCGCAAACGCTTCGATGATCTCAAAAATCACCTCCTCCCCCTCGCCGATGACCATGGCGTCGAAGAAGGCGGACATGGGCTCCGGGTTGTAGCAGCCGCTGCCGCCGGCCAGGACGAGGGGATGTTCGGCGGTGCGCTGCTCGGCGCGCAGGGGCAGGCCGGCCAGGTCCAGCATGTTGAGCACGTTGCTGTAGAGCTGCTCGTAGGGCAGGCTGAAGCCGACGATGTCGAAATTGGCCAGGGCGTGGCGCGTCTCCAGGCTGTGCAGGGGGACGCCGGCGCTGCGCAGCTCGGCTTCCATGTCCAGCCAGGGCGCGTAGACCCGCTCGGCCAGCATCTCCGGCCGCTGGTTGATCTGGTCGTAGAGGATAGCCAGCCCCAGGTTGCTCATCCCCAGGTCGTAGATGTCGGGAAAAGCCAGGGCGACCCGCTGCGGCGTGGCGTCCCAGTCCTTGACGACCGAGTTCCACTCGCCGCCGGTGTAGCGGGCCGGCTTCTGCACGCGCAATAACGTGCGCTCCAAGAACCCGCTGATCTCAGCGGGCGTCATGTGAGGGTTCATGGTGGCTCCTACTCGTTGGTCCCGTCGGACAAAGTTGCCAACTTTTCCGAAGAGTTGGCAACTTTGTCTGACGAGGCGGGGTTCGTACCCGCGAAATGACAAAGCCGCCCGGACGGCTGCCGGGCGGCTTAGATTATACATGAAAGGGACAAGTTGCCCAATTGCGCGCTGTCAGGCGAGCTTTTTTGCTCGCATCAGAGAACGATACCGCTGAAGAATCTGCGGACGCTCCAACGCCTCGGCAAACTGCTCAAGCCACAGCATGATGTAGCCCTGGTCCAAGCCTTTACCCCCTTTGTCGAGGACGCCATCGATGTCCAGCCAGTCCTTCTCGCGCTCCGATATCGCCTTATGGATGATCAGATCCTCGGCTGTACAAACTGGGAAGGTCACTCCCTCGTAAGTGGTCATGACCGCGCGTTCGATGGCTTCAAACTCATATGGCAGGAACGCCAATCCCAAGTCGAGACCTGAGCCATTACTGGCATATAGGGGAACCACGTAGGTCCGTCGCACGAAGCTCACAGCATCTGGCACGCGAAAGCGGAACTGCGTGCTCAGCAGTTCGACGAATTCGCTGATTGACCGCTGGCCAGCCAGCACCTTCAAATCCGCGTCAAGGGTCACGCGCGGCCGTCCCCAGATGGCGTTAGCAATGCCGCCGATGACCACGTGTTGGATGCTGTGCAAGGCAAGGAACTGCTGGATCTCATCCAGCGCCTGGAGTGGTTTGTCCATGCGGTGTTATGCTCCGAAGCCGTTCCAGCCGTTTATGGAGTTGAGACCAATGCTTAGCGTTCTGTTCGAGAAAGACGGGGTCATTAGCGTCGCTCAGTCCCGAGGTCAGGTTGCACAACTCGAAGTACTGGCGCAGGCTCTCCTCTGTACCAAGCTGGGAGAGAGTCTGTGCCTGCTCCTGCGCCTCCCACGCGTTGAAGACGGCATATCCCTCTAGCATCTCGCGCAGACTTGGTAGGGCTTGCTTTCCTTGCGGGTCGGATGGGTACTCGGTCATGGCTCGATTCTCCACGGCCAGTATACCACATCCGACCCGTTTTGGCACATCTACGGCTGAAACGCTGGCTGGGGGCTGGCAGTACCGGGCAGTTCGCGAGCCTGCACGGGCCTGGATTCGGGAATGACACCGACGCGCTCCATCTCAAGTACGGCTCGGTCGCTGGCAACGTCCTGCGCGATGAGTTGGCCGAGCCGTTGTGCTTGCCGGCGGTAATCGGGCCGATCCAGTAGCTGCTGGACGGCCTGGGCGATCTGTTGTGGTTTCGCTGAACGCTTCAGGCGCAGTCCTGCGCCATGGGCCATCACCCGCGCGGCGTTGTCGTCCTGGTCGCGCCCCATGGGCAGGCAGAGCAGCGGCAGCCCGTGCGCCAGGCCGCGCATCACCGTGCCGTGGCCGGCGTGGCTGACGACCGCGGCGGCGTGGGGGAAAACCTGGGCGTGGGACACCGCCGGCAGGGCGATGACGTTGGGTGGCAGGTCGAAGACGACATCGGCCATGGCCGGCCCCAGCGTCACCAGGCCGCGCACGTCGAGGCTGCCCAGCGCAGCCATGATGCGCTGGAGGATGTCCTGCTGGTTCTGAAACGTCGAGGACAGGCTGGCCACGACCAGCGGGCGCTGATCCTCGGCCGGCCAGGGGTTCAGCCATGGCTCCGTCCAACTGGGGTCGTCCAGCGTTGGGCCGACGTAGCGCACGTTGGCCGGCGCCGGGGTGATGGGAAAGTCGAACGCCTCCAGCGTCTGGATCAGCCGCAGATCGGCCCGGTGATACTCGCCCAGCAGCTCCTGTGCGGTCTTGAGCGGCGGCAGTCCACAGGCTTGCCGGGCATCGTTGAAAGCAGGCAGGAAGTCGCCGACGGTGCGGTGAAGCAACCCCGTCAACAGGCCATCGCGCAGGCGGCCTATCAGGTCGTTGCGCGGCAAGAAGCCAGAGCCGGCCGCCGGCCGGCCGGGGCCGGGCAGGTACTCTGGCATGTGAAAGAGCACGACCCGTGGAATCCTGGCCGCTTCAGCAGCCGCCAACGACCCCAGCATCATCAAGTCGGCCACCAGCACGTCGGTCCGGGCCTGCGTGAGGGCATGCTGCGTCTCCTCGGCCACGATCCGGGCAGGACCCAGCAGGACGTACTGCATGGTGTGCTGCAGCGCGCCCATGGGTGACTTGGCCTGCCAGTCGCCCATGAGGTCCTCCCCCAACTTGGCGCGCGTGAAATAGCGCGTGAAGGGGACGAAGTCCGCGCCTGCCTCACGGACAGCCGGCTCCAGGCAGGGTTCCGTCAGAACGCGCACCGAGTGACCGCGTGCCGCCAGGCGACGGGCGACGCCGAGCACAGGCGGCACGTTGCCGCCGCCTTCCCAGGTTACAAACAGGTACGAACGCTTCATGGTCAGTCTCCTTCATGATCCTTCACAGTATTGTGATCGGCCAGGGCACGGAGCAGCGTGCTGATCGCCTGGCGGGTTTGTTCGGTGGTGCGACCGAGATCGCGGCGGATGAGTTTCCAAAGGTAAAGATCGGTGGCGGCCACAAAGGCATCCAGCCGGACAGGATACGTGTCGCCGTCAACGGCGGGCAGATATGGCGCAAAGGTGCGGGCGCACCAGTCGCGATGCACCTGGCGGCCGTGCTCGGCCAGTCGCTTGGCGGCAGGCAGCTTGTCCTCCAGCGCCAGCGTTCTCAGCACGGCCGCGCCATCGCGCTCGTAGTGCGCCAGGATGTAGTCCAGGGCTTGCTCGATATCGCCCACAGGCAGGTCGTGCTGACTGTCGCGCACGCCGGTCTCGCCGGACGCTATGGCGGCTTCGACCAGCCCCTCCTTCGAGCCAAAACGGCGAAACACCGTCTGCACTGTTACCCCGGCGCGATCGGCCACTTCTTGCAGCGTGATGTCATCCAGCGACTTCTCACGCCATAGTTCGGTCACGGCCGCGATGATCTTGCGCCCGGTTTCGGCGGTCGCTTCGGCCCGTGCACTCATGCGGTAGGAGCGGGTGGCGGTTTCTGAATTCATGTTAGTTATACTAACACGAAAATGCACCCCTGTCAAGCCCCAAAATGGAGTTTTTTCGGAGTTGGCAGCCCCAGGCGCCGGGCGCCCGGCCAGCAGGGGCCGACGCCTGGATCGCAAACGAACAACGCAGGGTTGTCACACCCTGCGCCGTTCTTGTTGGCTGGGATTGCCCGCTTACTGGCAGACGCTGTCCCACTGGCCCGCAATGGCGATGATGTCCTGGACATCGATCGGGCTGCCAAAGGGCGGCGCGATGTCGTAGGTGGGGTCGTAGGCGGCCGGGTTGTTCCAGCGCGTCGCGACCTGCATGATGTCCTGCACGTCGGTGCGGCCGGTGCCGTTGAAGTCCAGGCACGCGGCGGCGGGAATGCCTACGACGGCGCCGTGCTCGCTGCCCAACGTCAACGGCCCTAGTGTGGCGACCAGCCCGGTCGGCAGAGCCGCGCTCAGCGGGTAGGTCCCCGGCGCGACGTCGCTGAAGGTATAGCGGCCATGCTCGTCGGTGGCCGCCGTCGCGCCGCCTAGCGTCACCGCCACGCCGACCAGCGGCGTCTCCCACGGCTGGCGCAGGCCGTCGCGGTTGCTGTCCCACCAGGCGACGCCGCGCACGACGCCTGGCCCGGCCACCGTCAGTCCGACGCCCCGCCCCGCGCCGGCTGCCAGCGTGATGGGCTGCGGCGCGACGGCTGCGGTGGTGGCTGCCAGGGTGTAAGCGCCGGCCGGCTGCCCCAGGAAGATGCCGCGGCCGCCCGCGCTCTCTGTCTGCTGTGCGCCGATCCCGTCGCTCAACGTCAGCGTGAACGGCGTCCTGAAGACCGCCTCGTCGGGCTGCTGCCGGCCGTCGCCGTCCCAGTCCTCGTACAGTACGCCGCTGACCATGCCCGGCGTCTGCAAGGCGATCTGCACCACGCCGCCTTGGGTCAAGGTGGCGCTGCTGGACGGTACAGCCGCGTAGCCGGCCGGCGGTGTGGCTGTCACCGCGTACGCGCCGTTTTGCAGCCCGGCTAGCATGGCCCGACCATTGGGCGCAGTCGTGGCGTTGGCAACGGCCGGCCCGCTCAGGGTCACGGCGACGCCGCCCACGCCGGCCTCGCCTGCGTCCTGCCGGCCATCGCCGTCCAGGTCGACGAAGGCCTGGACGATGGTCAGCCCGGCCGGCCGCAGGGGGATGGCGGCCAGGGTCAGGTCCGCGCCCTGCACGGCCACGGCGCGCTTCGCCGGCCCGTTGACCAGGTAGCCCGCCGGCGGCGTGACGGTCAGTGTGTGCTGCCCGTCGGCCAGCGTCAGCGGTTCGCCCCGGCCGGTTTGACTGGACACGCCGCTGCCGGCGCCACCTGCCAGCGTTACGCCCGCCAGCCCCGGCTCGCCGGCGTCGCGGTAGCCGTTGCCGTTGTCGTCGCGGAAGGCGCTCCACGCGACTTGCGCCGCAGAATCGCCGTTCGCCCGCAGCAGCGTGGCCGGGCTGAGGGTGATGTAGGCCATGGAGGTCCACACGCCGTCGATCATAGCGCAACTGTACGTATATGCGCTGTCAGTTGTGCAGACACCCATGAAGTGTGGCGTGTCAACGAACCCGGGCACATCCACCACCTTGAGACACCCGCCGGGGCCTTGCATCAGATACCAGCTGTCAATGCCGGTGAAAGTGTCGGCCAGGATGACGGGATTGGTCGCATTGCAGCCAGTTCCCCCAGACTGCCAGGCATAGCGCACCACCCGCGCCCCGGCGATGGGGATCAGGGCGTCGCCTTGTTGGTATTTCACTGTGCCGGCCACCTGGAAGCCGTTCCCGGGAGCAGTCCCTTCGATACCGACGCCTAGCTGGACGACGGTGTGCGCCGCGCCGACGGTGAAGACGCCGGGCGAAGCGGTGATGAACAGGGCATTGGGCGCGTTGACCAGTTGCAGGGCGTAGGGGGTGTTGGCCGTCAGCCCTTCGAAGCGGAAGTAGCCCGCCGCGTCCGGCGTCGCCACCGCCACCTGCTGCCCACCCGCGCCGACCAGGCGTACGGCATAGGTGCTCAGGCCCGGCTCGTTATTGTCCCACTGCTGGTTGCTGTTGCCGTCGCTGTAGACCGCGCCGACGATGTGGCCGACGGGGACCAGGTTCAGGTTGTTGTTGCTCAGGATTTGCCCGGCTTGGTAGGTGATCAGCGGCTCGCTGTTGGCGATGGTGCCGGGCGGCGGGTTGGGCAGGCGCAGGCGATAGGTAGCAGGGGGCAGATTGCTGAAGCTGAAGTTGCCGTTGGTGCTGCTGGTTGTCTCGACCGTGGCGTTGCTGGCGATGTCGTGCAGTTGCACGGTCAGCCCGGCGGCCAGGGAGCCGCCGCCCAGACTGAAGGAATTTGGGTTGGGCGGCCAGACCTTGCCGCTGATGCTGCCGGCGTCGCGCAGGGGAAGGAGCAGCGTCTGCGGGGCGTTGTTGGCGACGATCGGGCCGATGGGCAGCGACCACAGCGACGCGTAGCCCGCCGGCGGCGTGAACTGCACCGGATAGCTGCCGATCGGCAGGTAGAAGGTCACCCCGTTGCTGGGAATGCTCTGCGTCACGCCGTTGACGGTCGCGCTGCCGCCGCTCAGGTACGCTTCGCCGGCCTCGCGGCTGCCATTGCTGTTGCCGTCCAGGAAGGCGCGCACCAGCAGGGTGTTGGCCGGCTGGACAGCCAGCGCGACCGGCGCGCCGCCGCTGCGCGGCACGTTGACGCCGGACGGGCCGGCTGGCAAGAGATCGGCCGGCAGCCCCCCAGTGATCTGGGCGCAAACGGGGAAGAAGCCGGTGGGCGGCGGGTTGAAGACGGCTACGCCGCCGCTGTCGGTAACGGCCGTTTGCAACTCGGTCCCACTCCCGCCGCAGGCTGCATCGCGCAGCCGCACGGACACGCCGGCCAGGCGCTGTTCGCCGTCGTCAGCCGCGCCGTTGTGGTTGCCGTCAATAAAGACCCACACCCGCGGCCGGTTGTCCTCCGGCGGCACGGGGAAGTCGATCAGCGGCACGCCGCCGTTTAGCGGCACGGAAACCTCCCGTACCCATGTTTGCCCGGCGTGGGTCAGCGTGACGCGGTACTCACCGCTGGTGATGGGTGACCGGCTGTAGCCGCCGTTGGGGCCGGTGTTGAGGCTGGCGACCGCCTGGCCGCCGGGTGTGGTGATGGCTACGGCCGCACCCGCGATGGGGTCGTCCCACGCCTCGTCGAAGACGCCGTTGGCGTCCGTATCCCAGAACACGCGGCCGCCCAGCGTCTGGTTTTCGTTCAACTGGTAGCCCACCTCCAGCAATTCCAGCGCGCCGACGCCGGTCAGGTTGTACCAGCGCTCCACGCCGGTGGTGGGCGCGTAGCCCGCCGGCAGGTTGACCCGCGCCCGGTACACGCCGATGGGCAGGTTGGCGAAGTTGAAGTAGCCGGTGTTCCAGGACGCGCCGTTGGCCGTCAGCGTGCTGGCCACTTCCACGCCGCCGGCGTTGTACAACACCACCGGCAGGCCGTTGTTGCTGGGGACGTTGCTCTCGGTGCAGTTGTTGCCGTTGGCGCGGATGCCCAGCGGCGCACAGCGATCCCAGTAGGCGTACCCGGCGATGGTCTGCGGGTTGGTGGGGTTGAAGGGGTAGTAGACGTTGGCGTGGGTGTTGTCGTCCAGCACGACGATCTGCGTGTGGGTGGGCCAGCCTTCCTGCCCCGGTACGTTGGGGTCGGGGAGGAGGCGCACCTCCAGCGTGGCCGGGTTCAGGTTCCAATTGCTGGTGGCGGGCTGGTCCGCCGGCAGATAGCCGGTGTCTACCAGGCTGCCGCTGAGGGTACGCACTTCGTAGGTGCAGGCGAAGCCGGGCTGGCCGGCGGCCAGCAGGCGACAGAACATGTTGAGCGAGCGGGCCAGCGTGCCGGTGAAGTTGGCGTTGGCCGAAGTTTCGTTGCCGACGATGACCACGCGCTCGGCGGGGGTGAATTGCATCCCCGGAATGATGTTGACGATGACATCCCAAGGGCGCACGGTGTACGTTCCCGGCGTCAGTCCCTCTACCAGCGACTCGCCATTGGCGTTGGTCTGTACCGTTTGCACGACGGCCCCGTTGAGCAGCAGTTCGAACCACATCAAGCCGACGGGCAGCGGCTGGCCGTTGACCACTTGATTGGCGCGGATTAGCAAATCTCCTTTACGCAGCAGCGTCCAGTTTTCGATGACGCCGCTGTTGATCGCCGCGGGGACGAAGCGCTGGGTCACGCCATCTTGCGTGATGTAGTTCACCGGTGGCGTGACGGAGAGGGTGTAGTTGCCGTCGGTCAGGCCGCTGAAGCTGTAGCTGCCGTCGCCGGCGGTGACGGTCTGGCGGTTGCCAGGCTGCAAGCCGAGCAGCACGCCGCCCAGGCCCGCGCCGCCGCTGTTGGTTACCTGCCCGCCAATCGTGCCGCCGGGCAGGAAGGGCAGGTGGGCGTTGACCACGCGCAGGCCGGCGACGTTGACCTCCACCGTGCGCGCCGCGGGGAAGACGCCGGCCGGCGCGTCCATCTGCACGCGATACGTTCCCGGCTGGCTGATGCGGAAGCCGTATAGGCCGTGCGACCAGGCCGACCCGGTGACGTGGGTGGCCAGCTGGTTGCCGTTGGCATCCAACAGGCGCACGGTGCGGCCGTTGAGCGGCGTCTCATTGGCGTCGGGCAGGCCATTGCCGTTGGTGTCCAGCCAGGCGCGGCCGACGACGTAGCCGTCGTCGTCGGGCTGGAGCACGAAGCCGGAGACGGCGACGCCGAAGTTGACCTCCACGCCGCCGTCCTCGCTTATTGCCACCGCGACCGGGTTGGGCGTGGTGATGCAGTTGGCCAGGTAGCAGAAGGTCGGGTTGGTGGCTTCCACCTGGTAGACGCCGGCCTGGGGGGTGAAGATCTGGTAGATGCCGTTGGCGTCGCGACCGGTTGTCAACACCGTGTAGGGCGGCTCTTGCAGCGTGGCGGTGACGGTGGTGTCCTGCACCACGTTGACGCTGGTCTCGCCCAGGCCGAAGAAGCCGTCGGCGTCGCGGTCCAGCCAGATGACGCCGTTGATGTTGGCCGGCTCCAGGACGTTGACCACGGCGCTGGCGCTGGCGCTGCTGCTGTTGTTGCTGGCGCTGAGGGTGACGGTGTACGCGCCCGGCGCGCTGAAGGTGTGCTCCACAATGGCGCCGTCGCCCTGCTGTCCGTCGCCGAAGTCCCAGGCGTAGCTCACCCCCGTGCCGGCGTTGACGCTGCCGGTGAACTGCGCGGGCGTGTCCTCGTAGATCGGCAGCGCCGCTTGCAGCGCCAGGCCGGCGATGGGCACGTCCACGACGCCGCCTGCCGCGTAGGCCAGCGAAAACTCCGACGTGCTGCCGTCGGCGTGGGTGGCGGTGGCGGTGATGAAGTGGTTGGGCGGGATGGTGGCGGGCAGGGTTACGTCGAAGGCGGCGTTGCCGCTGCCGTCCGTGGCGACGCTGGCCGCGTCCAGGTAGTACTCCCCTTCGCCGTAGCCGCTGGGGTCGGCAGCGGAACTATAATAAAAGTCCAGGGTGAAGGAAACGTTCGGGTTGCTGTTCAACGTGCCCTGGACGCGCGTCGTGCCGTTGGCGTAGCCCTGGGCAAAGGTAATGATCGGGTAGTTTTGTAGGTTGTTGCCGCCCGTGTCCGGGTCGCCGTCGTCGTTGATGTTCACGCCGTCGGGCCAGCGCAGGTCGATGCCCAACTGCGAGTTGGCGTAGATACGGTTGCCGCGAATGGTATTGCGCAGGCCGGTATTGCCCACTCTCACACCGCTGTAGAAGGGGGCGCCGCCATTATGGGCGATGATATTGCCCTCGCCCGGCCCGCCGCCGCCGATGACGTTGTCGTTGCCCGATAGGAAAAGCCCGTTCTGCCCATTGCCCAATGGCGTCACGCCGTCTGCGCCGACGCCAATCCGATTGCCGAAAATCAGCATATTGGAAGAATGGGTGCTGATGCCTTCAATGGTATTGCCGGAGATGATGTTGTCGCGGATGATGACGGGAACGGAAGAGCTGCCGCCGATGCCGTAGTTGTTGGGCAGCGCAGCCAGGCCGGTGGCGTTCACGCCCATCCAGTTCCCGGCGATGATGGTGGGCGGCGCGCCGGGGTTGGGCAGGTTGTTGAAGTAGATGGCGTAAACAGCCACATTGGCATTGCCGGAGATCAGGTTGCCTTCCAGATCGTCGGAGACTCCGTCGCTGTTGGCGCCGATGCGGTTGCCGTAGCCGCCCAGCACGATGCCGGCGCGGGGTGAGCCGGTTGTGCCATTAGGGATGGCGCTCATGCCGGTGATGTCGGCGCCGATCTTGTTGCCGGCGACCACGTTGTTCAGCGCCCCAGTTTGCTGCAGCATGACGCCGAAATCGCTGTTGCCGGAGATCAGGTTGCCTTCCAATGCGTCGGAAACGCCGTCGCCGTCGGTGCCGATGAGGTTGTCCTCGGTGACGTAGACGCGCACCCCTTCCACCTGAATGCCCACGCTGGCCGCGCCGGTCGCGTTGGTGCCGATCAGGTTGCCGGAGATGCGAGTGTGGTGGCTCCTATTGACGCTGGTGCCGGTCAGGTTGATATTGTAGATGCTGCCGCTGATGACGTTGCCTTCCAGTGCATCTCCCTGCCCATCGCCATCCGTGCCGATGACGGTGTAGCTGGCTTCCTGCACCAGGATGCCGTTGGTCGCAACCGTCTGGTTGTTTGTGCCCACAGCCGCTGTGCCCGCTGCATTCAGGCCGATGGTGTTGCCCATGATCTTGTTGCCGGTGGTGGCGGGCTGATAGATCCAGATGTTCTGCTCGACGTTGGCGGAGATGACGTTGCGTTCGGCAACGTCGTTCACGCCGTCGGCGTCGGTGCCGATGCGGTTGTTGCTGGAGCCGCCGTCAATCCAGATGCCGCGATTGTTGGCGACCCGCGTCGCTCCGGCAAAGTCGGTGCCGATGGTGTTGCCGTAGATCCAGTTGCCGCCGCCGGTCTGCAAACGAATGCCGCCGGCCAATGAACCGAGCAAGAAGCCATTGATCACCAGCCCGCGCACAACGCTGCCGCCGGCGGAAATGTTCAAGCCGACCACGTTGCTGCCCGCCAACGCGCCGTTCAGCGCGATCAGCGGCGGGCCGGTGTAGCCTGCGCCGCCCTGGCTCCAGCCGTCGATGACGACCGGGTCGGTGATGGTGGGCAGTGCGCTGGTAGGTTGGATCGTTTGCTGGCTGCCGGCCGCGCCGATGGCGAAGGTGATGGTGTCGGCGCCGGGGTTGGCGTTGGCGTCGAGTATCGCCTGGCGCAGCGAGCCGGCGCCGCTGTTGGCCGTGGTGGTGACGGTGTAGGTGGCGGCGTGGGCGGGCGCGGCGGGCGTCAGAAGGGAGGCCAGCAGGAGGAAGATGACGGTGATCGGTAAATGGTGAACGGTGATCGGTGAACGGTCAAACCTGTGGCGTCGGTGGTTCATGGTGCTCTCCTGGCTGAGTCGGCTGGTTGAGAAAGGCCCATAGCTCCTGTGGATCGTCGAAGCGGCGGCGCTGGCCGGTTTGAATGTGCTCGGCCTCAGCGCGCCAGCCGGCCTGCTCCGGGTGGTCCGGCCGGCTCTGCTGCCACATACGCACGAGATAGGAGGTGTAGGCAATGATTTCGTGGGTCATCGGCCCCAGGATAGCAGAGTGGTGTCCGCAAATTGTCGGCAAGGCGCGGACATTGTAGGTCACGTTATCAACGTGACACCGTCTCGCCCCCACGGCGTTGTCCGGCTGATAGCCGGACCTACACTTGAGGTTGCGGGATTGAGGGGCCTGCGGTATACTGAGGCTGCAAGCATCCGCAACGAGGTGACGCATGACTTCAACGAGCGTGACTTTACAACTGCCGGAGCCAGTCTTCAGCTACCTGAGCCAGGTTGCCATTGCACCAAAGCGGCCACTGGAGCAGGTGGTGCGTCAAAGCGTCGAGGTCAATCTGCCTCCATCGGTCGCAACTGTGCCGGCCGAGATGCGCGATGAGCTTCTCGCGATGCAGGCCATGTCCGTCGAGCAGTTGAGCCGAATTGCCGCGCAGCAGATCGCTCCCAGCGACCAAGCGCACCATCTTGAGTTGCTGGAGAAGAACAGCGTTGGCGACCTTACACGAGTCGAACAAGAGGAACTGGAGGAATTGCGCCTGGCAGCCGACCGCTTGACAGTGCGCAAAGCCTATGCCTGGTCAGTCCTACGCTGGCGCGGCGTAGCCACACCGCGCCTCGATGAACTGCCGTTGGAGTGAACGATGGCGGTTTTGTCGGGTGCAATGCGCAGGCAGGTTTTCGAGCGAGCCGGATATCGTTTTCGTCCCACTGTTCAATCCCAGCATTTTCAGCTGAAGGCAGCATTCGGCTTGCGCAAACGGTGGCACGCGTATGGTGGGCTTGACCGTCACCGGCCGCGCCATCGTTCTTGCGCTGCGGCTGAATGACGACTAGGTGTTCGAGGCGCGTATCTTGTGGATTGCCCGACAATGGCACTACCAGGCGAATGATCAAGTCTGTTCGGCGGCAACCGTTCACCGGCGGAAGGTGCGTTGTGATCGAATTCGCATAGGAGAATACGAATGGACCTATCAGCAAGACTGGCATACGTCCAGGCAATGATTCTTGACCAAGTGGCGAGCGCTGCTAGCAGTCGAGATCTGGCAAGAGTCGCTCAATGGAGTGAGGCGGCCAAGGAGTGCGACCGGCTCGTCAATGAAGCTCGAAAGCTAGAGGCGCAGACCAATGCATTCGAAGAGTCAGTCCGGCGTCGTCTAGAGAATCCTGGACCCAGTCACAAGATGCCAGAGCTGGAATCTCGAGACAACGTAGCAGGATTACGCTCGCCTAAGGAAGAAGGAGCAAGAGCTCGCTCCGACTGGCTCAAGACAGTGCAATCCGCCGCCAGGATTAAGCTAACAGGAAGCGGCAAACGATATCGTACGGCCAGACAACTAGGAGTTGGTATCGCCTTTGCAAATGAACTTGCCGAGCGTCCTGGAAAGTGGTTCTTGGGTCTGCCTGATGAGCCGACAGATGTTGTAGTGTTGTTGTGCCGTGCGCTAGATCGGTCGATGCATGACCTTGTGCTTCCTCTGACAGATCTCGGTGACTTGTGGGAGCGATTGTCGCGTAGTGATGGGCAGGTGAAGTTTCATGTACAACAGGAAGGTAGGGAGTTCTATCTCGCAGTTCCTCGCGGCGAGCCATTAGTGGTTACAAAGTACAAGGCGAACTACCTTCCCCTGCAATAGGCAGTGGGCGCAACCTTCTGGGATACAAGCCACACCTGATCTGGATTTAGCCCTGATGGGTTGCCCTCGAACTAGAAAACGTCCTTCGATCCGCGCCTCCCGCTAATCCGCGGTTCTCCCCCTCTCCACCTCCCCCTGCATCGCCGCTAGCGCCGCGAGATCCCCAGTCACCGCATACTGCACACCATACAACCGCCCATGGTAGCGCCGCATGTCGCTGGGCGCCAGCTGCGCGGCCGCCTCAGCCACCAGTTCCTCGGCCAGCGTCTTGTCGCCCGCAGCCAGCGCCGCCTCAGCCCCCAGCAGCAGCACATCCACGTCGTGCAGACTGGCTGAACCTCGCCACCACTCCACGGCCGGCTGTACGATGGCCAGCGCGCCTGCCGCGTCGCCCAGGGCCAGCC
>JBAQCH010000071.1:0-5465 GCA_049294015.1 Anaerolineae bacterium | reverse complement strand
GGGCCGGCGCACGGGCGGCGTGCTCTTTGCCCGGCCGCTGGCCCGCTGGCAGGCTGCTCCGCTTCAACTGCTGCTGGGCCACGGCGACACAGTCTGGCCGGCCGGCGCGCTGGCCGCCATGCCAGTGCTGCTCGATGGCAACCGGCTGGCCGGCCCAGGCGTGTTCGACATGAAGGGGGGGCTGGTGATCGGCCTTTACGCCTTGCAGGCGCTGCAAGCGCTGGGCCTTCAGCCAGCGTTGACGCCGGTCGTGCTGGTCAACTCGGACGAGGAGATCGGCAGCCCCGAGTCGACGCGCCACATCCGGCGGCTGGCCCAGGCCGTCCAGCGGGTTTTCGTGTTGGAGCCGGGCTTTGGGCCGCAGGGCCATCTCAAGACCGCGCGCAAAGGGGTGCTGCGCTTCGCCGTGGCGGTGCAGGGCAAGTCAGCCCACGCCGGCCTGGCCCCACAGGAGGGTGTCAGCGCCATCCTGGAGCTGTCGCACATCATCCAGCAGCTCTTCGCTCTCAACGACTGGGCGCACGGCATCAGCGTCAACGTCGGCGAGGTCAGCGGCGGCACGCGGCCCAACGTGGTGGCCCATGAGGCCCGCGCCGTGGTGGATGTGCGCGTCCCCACCGTGGCCGATGCCGAACGGATCAGCGCGGCCATCCTCGGCCTGCGGGCCACGCTGCCCGGCGCGTCCGTCAAAGCCGTACAGATCGATGCCTCGCTGCCGCTGGAGCCCACCGCGCGCAATCAACGGCTGTGGCAGCAGGCGCAGGCGGCCGGCCGCCTGCTGGGCCTGGAGTTGGAGGGGGTAGCCGTGGGGGGCGCGTCGGACGGCAACACTACCAGCCAATACACCGCCACGCTGGACGGCCTCGGCCCGGTCGGCGACGGCGCGCACGCAGCCCACGAGCACGTCCTCGTCGACAGCCTTCCCGAACGCGCGGCCCTGCTTGCGCTGCTCTTGCTCGCCGAGCCCTAGTCCCCTAAGTTCTTGCCGCGAACTGCGCGAATTTCACGAATTCAGATGAACTCTGGCCTTCGTAAAATTCGTGCAATTCGCGGCTTGCTCTGTCCCACTCACTGTTCATCCAGGGGGTAGCACCGCCCGCAGTAGCGTGCGTGCGTGCTCGATCTCGTCCGTGTTGATGGTGTGGCCCATGCCAGGGTAGAGGCGCACGGTTACCTGCGCGCCCAGCCCTGCCAGCACTGTCGCCGTCTCTTCCACGCGTGTTTTGGGGATGTGCGCATCGACGTCGCTGCAGCCGAGAAAGACCGGCGTGCCGTCCAGGCTGCCGGCGTAGGCGCGCGGCGTGCCGGGCGGGCCGATCAAGCCGCCGCTGAAGGCCAGCAGGCCGCCGTAACGCCGGGCGTTGCGGGCCATGAACTCGCTGGCCAGGCACGCGCCCTGCGAGAAGCCGCCTAGCACGATGCGCTCGGCCGGGATGCCGGCCGCCTCGACCGTGGCCACGACCTCGCCCACCCTGGCCAGCGCCCAGCTTAGCCAGGGTTCATTCTGCGCCATCGGCGCCAAGAAGGTATTGGGATACCACGTGTTGTTGGCCGCTTGTGGGGCCACATAGGCATAGGCCGGGTGATAGAGTTCCTCGGCCAGCAGCAAGATGCTGGCAGCATCAGCCCCGCGGCCGTGCAGCAGGATCAGCGCCGCATCGGCTTGATCCAGCGGCTGGCCTGCATGAGCAATCGGTTGTGTCTGGTGTAGGTTGGTGGTAGTCATGTCACGCTTCACGCTTCACGCTGCACGTGTTTGACGTCAATCGGCAGCACCGCCGCCTCAATCTCGTCGCGCCGCGCCTCGTACCAGGGCGGCAGCTTCAGGCCGCTGCCCAGCGCGTCGACGCTCTCGTCCCATGTGAAGCCCGGCGGGTCGGTGGCAATCTCGAACAGCACGCCGCCCGGCTCGCGCCAGTAGATGGAGTGGAAGTACTGGCGGTCGCGCACCGGGGTCACATCGAAGCCAGCCGCGCGGATGGCCTGCTGGTAGGCCATCTCCTCGGCGTCGTCGCGCACGCGGAAGGCCACGTGATGCACCGACCCGGCGCCCATGCGGCCCGGCCCCAGTCCCGGCTGCTCCAACAGGTCCACGTAGCCGCCGGGCGCCTCGGACGCGGCCCGCAGTCGCCAGCGGTTGCCCTCCTGGCCGACGAACTGGTAGCCCATCTGCTCGGTCAGCAGGCGGGCGGTGGGCTCGGCCTGGGCCTCCCATAGCGTCACGCCGTGAAAGTCGGCCAGCACGTGTTCGGCCGGGATCGGGCCGTCCAGCCAGGGCTGCGGCGCGCGGGCTGTCTCGTCTACGATCAGCTCCAAGACCATGCCGTCGGGGTCACGAAACGCCAACACCTCGGCGCCGAAGCGAATCTGCACGTCGTCCATGTCCACGCCGTGCGCGGCCAGCCGCGCGCGCCAGTAGCCCAGCGAGCCGGGCTGGATCGCGTAGGCCGAGGCGCCGATCTCGCCGTTGCCCACCACGCCGCGCCGCGCGTTGGGCCACGGGAAGTGGGTCATGATGGTGCCAGGGCTGCCCACCTGGTCGCCGTAGTAGAGGTGATAGGTGTGCGGATCGTCGAAGTTGATGGTCTTCTTGACCAGGCGCTGGCCCAGCAGGGTGTGGTAGAAGTCCACGTTGGCCTGCGGGCTGCTGGCGATGGCGGTGATGTGGTGGATGCCCTGGATGAGGTTCATACGTACTCCTTCAAACCATTTGATGTCAAACTGTACGTCAAAAAAAGGAGAGAAGCGCTACTCCTCTCGCTGGGCGAGGCCGAGTTTGCGGCTCAGCCGGGCCAGCTCGTCCTGCTCATCGGCCGACAGCGCGCTCATGGTCTCGACTACGCCGCGCACGTGGGGATGAAAGATGCGGCCGATCAGCTCCTGGCCGGCCGGGGTGAGGTGTACGGAGACAAAGCGGCGATCGACGGTGTCGCGCTGGCGCTCGACCAGCCCGCTGCGCTCCAGGTTGTCGATCACCAGGGTCAGGTTGCCGGTGCTCTTGAGAATTTTGCCGGCCAGCTCGGTCTGGCACATCGGCCCCAGGTGATAGAGCGCCTCCAGCACGCCGAACTGGCTGACGGTCAGGCCATCGTCCTTGAGGTGCTTGTTGATGCGCTGCGTCACGGCGTCGGCCGCGCGCGCCAGCTTGATGTAGACATTCAACGCCCTGATCTCATCGGGCGTGCCTTGGAAGTGTGTGCCCATATCTGTTCTCTTTCGCTTAACTACAAACAATTCGATGTCGAAATATTACCACACAATCGCCCCCCTGTCAAGGGGTCAGGAAGATCGCTTACCGAAGTAGAGCATGGCCGCCAAGCCGGTCAGCAGGGCGGCAGGCGTTGTGCCGCAGAAGCCAGCCGCGAACTGGCTGGCGTCCTCCAGCAGCGTCTCCACCAGTTGACGGAATTGCTGGCCCGCGCTGTAGGGGTCGTCGACGGGCGACTGGCAGGCCGCCAACAGCAGCGTGGCGGCGAAGAGTGCCGCAATGAGCCAGAAATAGGTTGTGGGTCTCCATCGTTGCATGATGTACCTCGCATCTTTCACATGTCACCGGTCACTAAGCCCAAGGAAGTGCTGGGAGCTGTAGGGGTTGCAGGTCGACCTGACGCGGGCTCGAGGATTATAGATGAGATTCGCGGTGGGGTCAAACAGGCGGGAAACCACCAGATGTAAGAGGTCTAGGTTTGAACAACATCGCATACGTGTGTTACAATGCACACAATTCGTGCCGCATCTGTGTTCCCCCGGAGGCGCCCCATGGCCCACCTGGCCAACCCCGACCGCTCGTACCGCCTGCTGCAACAGCGCCTGGACCGCAACGTCACCGGCGCGCCCGATAGCCCGGCCTTCACCCAGATCCTCAAGCTGCTCTTCTCGCCCGAGGACGCCGAGATCGCCCGCCAGATGCCCACCACTTTTGTTTCGGTCACCCGGCTGGCGCGCAAGCTCGAGACGGAGCCGGCCGCGCTGGACGCGCGGCTGACCCGCATGGCTGAGCGCGGGCTGGTGCTGGACGTGGAGCGTCGCGGCAAGCGCTACGTCACGCTGTCCCCGGTGGTGATCGGCTTCTTCGAGTACACCTTCATGCGCCAGGGCAGCGACCTGCCGCTGGGCGAGCTGGCGCGGCTGTTCGACGAGTACTTTTTCCAGAGCGACCGCTTCGTGCGCTCGGTGTTCACAGGTGAGACGCAGATCGGCCGCTCGCTGGCGCGCGAGGAGGCGCTGGTCAACGGCGACCACGTGGAGATCCTGGACTGGGAGCGGGCCAGCCACCTGATCGAGAGCGCATCGGCCCACGCGGTCTCCACCTGCGCCTGCCGCCACCACCACAGCCACCTGGGCACGGCCTGCGAGCGGCCGCAGCGCACCTGCCTGACCCTCAACTACGGCGCGGAGCTGCTGGCCCGCAACGGCATCGCCGAGCGCATCGACGCGGCGGAGGCCATGCAGATCCTAGAGGAGAGCAAAAAGGCCGGCCTGGCCCAAACCGGCGACAATGTGCAGCACGGCGTCAGCTACATCTGCAACTGCTGCGGCTGCTGCTGCGGCATGATGACCGCCATCCGCCGCTTCGACATCAAGAACGCCATCGTCAGCTCCAACTGGATCAGCGAGATCGACCTGGCGCGCTGCTCCGGCTGCGGCTTGTGCGTCGCCGCCTGCCCCACTGGAGCGATCGAGATCGTGGTGGGCGAGGCCGAGGAGGGGCGCAAGAAGCCGCCGCGCTGGGCTGTGAGGGACGCCGAGCTGTGCCTGGGCTGCGGCGTCTGCTACGGCGCCTGCCATCGCGGCGCAATGCACCTGCAGCCGCGTGGCCAGCGGGTCTTCACCCCTGAAACGACTTTCGACCGCATGGTGGCCATGGCCATCGAGCGCGGCAAGCTGGCCGACCTGATCCTGGACAACACCGAGGGTTGGGGCTACCACGCGCTGGGCCGCGTCGTCCAGATGATCGAGGCCACGCCCCCCTGGAAGGCCGCCCGCGCGGTCCAGCCGCTGCGCTCGGCCTTCCTCAACGCTGTGGTGGCTGGCGTCAAGGCCTCGGCCGGCAAGGCCGGAGAGATCGTGGGCTGATGTCCATGCGGCAGGCGGGCTTGATCGTGGCCGGGCTGCTGCTGGCGCTGGCCATGTGCGCTATGATAGCTGTCACGCTGCTCGCGCTCGGGCTACTCTGATGCAACCGGGCAAGCCTCACGCTGTCATGCTGAACGGGTCGAACGGCCAACGCTGTTAGCGCACACAACGCACTCCAGAACACACTGAGCCAAAGCGCACACGCCGCCAGTGAAGCATCCCCTGGCAGGTTGACAGAGGGGGATGCTTCACTGGCGGCGCGTCCTGCGCTGGGGACTGGCCGATGGAGCAGGCGTCTTTGCTCACCAGGTGGCCGCATGACCCGTTCAGCATGACACAGGCACGCTTCTGTGGTTGCGGGGATGCTTCACTGGCGGCGCGTCCTGCGC
>JBAQCH010000070.1:0-27257 GCA_049294015.1 Anaerolineae bacterium | reverse complement strand
GCCCTGGGCCGGCTGGATCAACAGCTTACCCTGCGCGCTGCGCTTGCCGCCGGGGATCTCGCCGTAGTCCAGCTTGCGCAGCGTGCCCTTGCGGCTGGCGCTGAAGAACTCGTCGGCCGGCTCGGCCACCACCGCATCGACGATGGCGCCGCTTTTCTGGCCCAGACGCGTCGCGGCCACACCGCCGCCGTGCCGCCCCTGCACGGGGAACTCGCTCATGGGGGTGCGCTTGAAGACGCCGGCCGAAGTGGCCAGCACCAGCTCGGCGTTGGGCCGCGCGAGGGCCAGCGCCGCTACCTCGTCGCCGCTGCTCAGCTTCATACCCCACACGCCCGCGGCCGGCAGCCCCATGGCCCGCACGTCAGCCTCGACAAAGCGAATGGCCTGGGCCAGCTTGCTGACCAGCACGATCTCGCTGTTGCCATCGCTCAGCGCGGCGCCCACCAGCTCGTCGCCGTCGTCCACGTTCATGGCGGTGACGACGCCCACCGCGCCGCGCGCTTCGGCCAGCGTCACCCGCTTGACGCGACCCTGACGCGTGGCCAGCACCAGGAATTGCTCCTGCTCCTCCTCCTCATCGGGTTTGCCCAGCAGCAGCAGGCTGACCAGACGGTCGTTGCGCCCAAACGCGCCCAGATCGACCGGGTGGATCGGGACGCCGTCGGGCAGGCGATGCACGGGAAGACGCGCCATGCGCCCGTCGGCCGAGAAGAGCAGCACCTCGTCATGGGTGCGGCCGGCCGCGAGGCGGAACGGCGCGGCGTCGTCCAGCTTGCTGGGCAGCTTGCCGCGCCGCCGCTCGACCGCGCTCTCCCGCAGCAATACGCCGTTGCCCGCCAGGCTGATCAGCACCGGCTCGTCGGCCATCATGTCCTGCACGGTCAGGCTGGCGCGCGACACTCCCAGTTCAGCAATCTGGGTACGGCGCGCATCGCTGTACTGCTGCTTGAGCGCCAGCAACTCCTCCTTGATCACGCCCAACACCTTGTCGGGATGGGTCAGCAGGTCCTCCAGGTAGGCAATGCGCTGCAACAGCTCGGCATACTCGTCTTGCAGCTTTTTGCGCTCCAGCGCCGCCAGCCGCTTGAGCGGCATGTCCAGGATCGCCTGGGCCTGAAGCTCGCTGAACTTGAAGTTCTTGATCAGATTGGCGCGGGCGGTGTCGGTGGTCTGCGAGCGGCGGATGGTCTGGATCACCTCGTCCAGCATGTCCAGCGCCTTGAGCAGGCCCTCGAGAATGTGGGCGCGCTCCCTGGCTCGACGCAGATCGTACTCGCTGCGGCGGCGGATGATCTCGCGGCGGTGCTCGATGTAGTGCTGCAAGGCGCGGCGCAGACTCAACATGCGCGGCTCGCCGTCTACCAACGCCAGCATGGTCATGGCGAAGGTCTGCTGCATGGGAGTGTACTTGTACAGGTCGGCCAGCACGTTGCGCGCGTCGCCGGTGCGCGAGACCTCGATCACGATGCGCATGCCGGTGCGGTCGGACTCGTCGCGCAGATCGCTTAGTCCCTCCAGCTTGCCGTCCCTCGCCAGCTCGGCGATGCGCTCCAGCAGATTGGTCTTGTTGACCTGGTAGGGCAGCTCGGTGACGACGATGCGGCTGCGGCTGCGGCTCATCTCCTCGATGTGGGCGCGCGCCTGGACGCGAAAATGGCCGCGGCCGGAGGCGTAGGCCGGCGCAATCACGTCCTCGTCGCCGCTGAAACGGTAAAGGATGCCGCCGGTGGGAAAGTCCGGCCCCTTGATGAAGCGCATCAGCTCTTCGACCGTCACATCGTCCACCTGGTGGTAGCGGTCGATCAGGTAGACCAGCGCGTCGCAGACCTCGCCCAGGTTGTGGGGCGGGATGTTGGTGGTCATGCCCACGGCGATGCCGCTGGCGCCGTTGACCAGCAGGTTGGGCAGCGCGGCCGGCAGCACGGCTGGCTCTTGCAGCGACTCGTCGAAGTTGGCCGACCAGTCGACCGTTTCTTTGTCGATGTCGGCCAGCATCTCCTGGGCAATGCGAGCCAGACGAGCCTCGGTGTAGCGCATCGCGGCCGCGTTGTCGCCGTCTACCGAGCCGAAGTTGCCCTGGCCGTCCACCAGCATGTAGCGCAGGCTGAAATCCTGGGCCATGCGCACCATCGCGTCGTAGACGGCTGTGTCGCCGTGGGGATGGTACTTGCCCAGCACCTCGCCGACGATGCGGGCCGACTTCTTATAGGGCTTGTCGTGCGTCAGCCCCATGTCGTGCATGGCGTAGAGGATGCGGCGATGCACCGGCTTGAGGCCGTCGCGCACGTCAGGCAGGGCCCGCGCCACGATGACGCTCATGGCGTAGTCCAGGTACGCCACCTGCATCTCGCGTTGAATATCGACTTGATTGACCTTACCGATTTCCACCAGTTACACCTCGACTTAGCCGAGACCCTTCGCCGAGCCTCAGGGTGACATGGTCATGCTGAGGGCCGCCGAAGCATCCCTCAGAGTAATACGGAGCGAAGGAACTCAGCGCTGTCTTCGGGCAGCGCCGTGTTGATGTACATGCCGCTGCCCAACTCGAAGCCGGCCGTCTGGCTCACGCGCGGGATCAGCGACACATACCAATGCAGATAATCCGCGTACCAGGCCTTGACTGGCGCGGTGCGGACGACGACATTGTAGTCTGGGTCGTTCAGCCCGTAGTACATGCGGCGCAGCACGTCGCCTATCAGGGCAGCCAGCCGGTGCAATGAGATGGGCGACACCATCAGGAAGCTGGAGTGATGCTCGCGCGGCACGATCCAGACGTGAAAAGGAGACAGCGCGGCGTAGGGCAGGAAAGCCACGTAGTCCTCGTTCTCGATGATAACACGCCGCTGGTCGCGCAGCTCATCCTCCAACATGGCGCAGTAGACGCAGCTACCGGTGTCGTCGAAATAGCGCCGCGCCTCTTCGTCCCTGGCCCGCACGTCATAGGGCACCACCGGCAACGCGATAATCTGGCTGTGCGGGTGCATCAACGAGGTGCCGGCGCGTACGCCGTGGTTCTTGAAGTAGATCACATGCTCGACGCGGTCGTCCAACGACATGGCCACGCCGCGCATCTGAAAAGCCATCAGCACCTGGCTCATCTCGTCGGCGTTGATCAAGGCTGGCGTGGTGTTGTGCTGGGGCGCTTCGATCACCACCTCATGGTAGCCAACGCCGGAGATGGAGCGGTGCACGCCATCGAAATTGCGCAAGCGGTCGCCCTCTTGACTGAGGGCGGGAAACCTGTTTTTGACCACCCGCACCTGCCACTGCTCGCTGCCCTGGGGCAGGCGCAGAGTCTCCATCTCCGGCCCTTCCTCGTTGCCTCTGCAGAACGGGCAGTCGGGATCGTAGGGCGGCAAGGCCTGGTTGACGGGCCGCTGCGACCAATCGATGAACTCCTCGGGCCGCCGGGCGCGCTCCGTGGCAATGATGACCCATTGTTTGGTGGCCATGTTCTGGCGCAACTCAGACATACGTAGCCTCTTGGAATCTACCTTGGTAGCAGCAACCCCGCCAGCGCTGCGGCCGACGAATAGACAATCAACATCTGGGCAACGGTATAGGTTGTCCAGATCACATCGCCGATGGAAGGGAAGTGAGTGCGGCGCATCAACTCGCTGCCCAGGACCAGGTCGGACACCATAAAAAGCAGGCCGCCCACAGCCAGCAGGACGAACGCCGCGTCTTGCAGCGCCAGCGCCATAGCCGCGCCGGCCATAACTGCCAGCACCAGCGAATAGCCCAGCGTGCTGTAGTTCAAGACCGGCCCGCGGCTTGGCTCGCGCACCAGCAGCAGCCAGAGCAGCGCGGCGGCGGCCAGGTAGATCACCCAGCTCCACAGCCAAACCGGCCCAGAGTTCAGTCCCAGCACCGTAGCCGCCTGACGAAAGGCCAGGAGGTACAAAATGTGACCCGCGCCGAAGGCCAGGATGCCGAAGATCACGTTCTTGGGCTTAGGCACGATCAGGCCAGCCATGAAGATGTCGCCCAGCAGCCCGAAGGCCATACCCACGACGATCCACAGGCCAAAGCGGTCCAGCGGCGTGCCGGCCGTGCCGGCCTGCCACCAGATCAGAGCCGCGACCAGCAGCGTCACCGACAACGCCATGCGCAGCGGCCGGGGCAGTCGATTGCGCCGTCCGGCGTCCGGCTTGCCCAGCAGCAATCCGCCGATCAGCAGCCCTGCCCACACGGCGAGCAGCGCAACCAGCAACCAGCGGGCCGCGCCATCCACGGGGAAGTTGAACATAGCTTTCTCGCTACTCTGTGGCCGGTCTGAGCGCAGCCACCGTGCCGCGCAGCGCAGTGGGCTCGGTCAGCAGACCGGCCCGAGCACAGGATGTGGCTATTCGCCATGCACCTCAAACAAATGATAGCCGTAGCCAGGCAGGTCAATGTACAGGCCAGTGCTGACCATCTCGTCGCCGCGCCGTACGTATGACACGTCGTTCAGCACATCGTACAGCCGCCAGGTCTTGCCCGCCAGCGTTCTGATGTCCACCGGCGTCAGCGCCTGCGACCGATCGGGCGAGAGATTAACCAGCACCAGGCGATGTTCGCCGTTCAACGACCACCGATGGGCCACGATGTTGCGGTACGTGGGGTTGCCCGCCCACTCCTCAACCGGCTTGAGCGGCTGCCATTCGCCGTCGTGAAAAATGGGGTGGCGCAGCGCCGGAAGCAGGCGCCGGTAGAACAGATCGACCTGGGGCACAGTTCCCTCGACCGGTCGCCGTCCTAATTGTACCGGCAGCTTGACGCGCCAACCGTCGAGCTGGCCCTCGTGAAACAGCCGCAGTCCGGGCAGCGTGTAGGTCAGGACCGCCGCGGCCAGGCTATGCTGCACGCCAAAGGCCGCTGCCGCACGCCGCTCGTCGTGGTTCTCGGTGAAGCGGGCCAGGTGGCGCTGGTAGTCCAGCGCAGCCGTCAGATGTAGCCGCGCATCCATCGCATCGTGCTCCAGCAGCCGGTCGTAGAGCCGCTTGTCGTAGGTATAGTCGAAACCCTGCTGTTGCAGCTCCCACTCCAGATCCCAGTAGACCTCGGCCAGCAGCAGGAAGCCAGGATGGCGCGCGTGCAGGTCGGTGACCACGGCCGGCCAGAACTCGGCCAGCGGCGGCTCCAACGCGCCGCCCCAGGTGCGCAGGAAGAGGTCGCGCGTGACCAGCATGGCCATATCGCAGCGCGCGCCGTCGCAGCGCTCGGCAATCGACAGCAGAATGTCCGCCATGGCGCGCCGGGTGGCCGCCTTGCGATAGTCGATCTGCACCGTGTCGGTCCAGCCGTCCAGGTAAGGGTCGCGGCCGTGGGCAAAAACCCGCCACTGGCCGTTGACTGTTATGTCAAAATAGTTGACTGGCTCGCGCGCCAGGCTGTCTGGCCCACCCTGCACCAACCGCTCCGGATGCTGGCTGATCCACGGATGGTCGCAGGCAAAGTGGTTGGGCACGAAGTCCAGCATCAGGCGCATGCCCAGGTCAGCCAGCCGTTGGCGCAGCGCGGCCAGCCCGGCGTCGCCGCCCAGCGTGGCATCGACGCGGTACTCGGGGATGCTGTAGGGCGAGCCGACCACGTCGTCCTCGCTGAAGTCGGGCAAGGCTTTGCGGTATTCGCCTTGCAGGCCAGGGTGCTCGCGCGCCACGCGGCGGCCGTCCACGCTGCGCTGCCAGACCCCCATCAGCCAGACGCCGTCGAAGCCGTAAGCCGCGATGCGCTCCAGCTCAGCCTGGGGCACGCTGCCCAGGGTAACGGCCTGGCCGGCCTGCCGGCTGAGCTGCTCCAGCCAGACCCAGGCGTTGATTTCATAGAGGGTGGGGTTTTTGGGCCAAGTGTTCAATGCTTGTCTCCTTGCGATCTTCTACGCCGCCTCACGCGCGATCTCGTAGAACAACTCGTCCTCTTCCAGCACATCTTTCTTCCACGCGGGCAGGTCCGATTCTTCTTGCAGGCTGCGGCGGAGCTCGACGATCTGATCGCGCAGTATGGCAGCCTCCTCGAAGCGCAGGTCCTCGGCCGCCTTGTGCATCTCCTTCTCCAGGTCGCGGATGATGCGCAGGCGCTCGGCGCGCGGCAGCGCGCTCAGCGGCGGCGCGGGCCGCCCTCCATCGTCGCCGCCCACGTTGTAGGGCACCTTGTCCTCGGCCACCGACACCTGCAAGCGCTGGGTCAGGTCGCGCACGCTCTTGACGATGCTTTGCGGCACGATGCCGTGCTGCTCGTTGTGGCGGCTCTGCTTCTCACGCCGCCGGTTGGTCTCGTCGATAGCGAAACGCATGCTATCGGTGATCTTGTCGGCATAGAGAATGGCCTTGCCCTCCACATGGCGGGCCGCCCGGCCGATGGACTGGATCAGCGAAGAACCAGAGCGCAAGAAGCCCTCCTTGTCCGCGTCCAGGATGGCCACCAGGCTGACCTCGGGCAGGTCCAGCCCCTCGCGCAGCAGGTTGATGCCCACCACCACATCGTAGACGCCCAGCCGCAGGTCACGCAGGATCTCGACCCGCTCCAGGGTATGGACCTCGCTGTGCAGGTAGTGAACCTTGATGCCCAGCTCAGCCAGGTAGTCGGCCAGGTCCTCGGCCATGCGCTTGGTCAGCGTGGTCACCAGCACCCGCTGGCCATTGCGCAACCGCACGCGAATCTCCTTGACCAGATCGTCCACCTGGCCCTTGACCGGTCGCACCTCGACCACCGGGTCCAGCAGGCCGGTGGGGCGGATCACCTGATCGACGATCTGCGCCGACACCTCGCGCTCGTAGGGGCCGGGGGTAGCACTGGTGTAGATCGCCTGGGTCATCATGGCCTCGAACTCCTCGAGGCGCAGCGGCCGGTTATCCATGGCCAGCGGCAGGCGAAAGCCGAAATCGACCAGCACCTGCTTGCGCGCCCGGTCGCCGTTGTACATGCCGCGAATCTGCGGCACGGTGATATGGCTCTCGTCGATGATGCACAGCCAGTCGGGCGGGAAGTAGTCCAACAGCGTCCACGGCTGGGAGCCGGGGGCGCGGCGGCCCAGCGGCCGGCTGTAGTTCTCGATGCCAGAACAGTGGCCGACTTCACGCAGCATTTCCAGGTCGTAGCGGGTGCGCTGCTCGATGCGCTGCGCCTCCAGCAGCTTGTCGTTGGCCTTGAACCAGGCGATGCGCTCCTCCAGCTCGGCCTCGATTTCATCGATGGCCTCGGCCAGCTTGTCGGCTGGCGTGACGAAGTGCTTGGCCGGGAAGATGTTGACCTGGCTGGGCTGGTCCAGCACCTCGCCGGTCAGCGTGTCGATCTCGCTGATGCGCTCCACCTCGTCGCCCCACAGCTCGACGCGGTAGGCCGTCTCGCCGTAGGCCGGCTGCACCTCCAGCGTGTCGCCGCGCACCCGGAAGCGGCCGCGCTGTAAGACCTGGTCGTTGCGCTCGTAATAGATGTCCACCAGCCGGCGCAGCACGTGGTTGCGTCGCACCTGGTCGCCCACCCGCAGATGCACCACCTCCTGGCCGTAATCCTGCGGGCTGCCCAGGCCGTAGATGGCCGACACCGAAGCGACGATCACCACATCGCGCCGGCTGAAGAGCGACGCCGTAGCAGCCAGCCGCAGCCGGTCGATCTCGTCGTTGATGCTGGAGTCCTTTTCAATGTACGTGTCGGTGCGTGGGATGTAGGCTTCCGGCTGGTAGTAGTCGTAGTAGCTGACAAAGTACTCGACCGCGTTGTGGGGAAAGAACTCGCGGAATTCGGCGTAGAGCTGCGCGGCCAGCGTCTTGTTGTGGGCCAGAATCAATGTCGGGCGCTGCACGCGTTCGATGATTTGCGCCATGACGTAGGTCTTACCCGTGGCCGTTGCGCCAAGCAGCGTCTGATGCTTGTGGCCGCTCTCCAGGCCGTCCACCAGCCGACGGATGGCCTCAGGCTGATCGCCCATCGGTTGAAACTCGGAAACTAGTTTGAACTCTGGCACGTTTTTCCTCACAGAATACAGAACATCGGTTCGCAGGCCGCATTATAACGTGGGCAACGCCGTTTGTCCAGACGGCATGACTAGCCAGTGCCGGGCACTTGCGACCAATTTGCAGGACAAATCAGTGCTGCAGGCAGCGCTACAAGCACGATCAAGTGCCCGGCACCTAGGGCTGAATAGTTACCAGAGGGCTTGACGCCAGCCACGGCCCCAAGTATACTACCAAACGATGAAACACAGAAGATTGCACCAAGGCAAGGCGCGCCAGAGCCTGGCCCGCCTTGCCAGCCTGTACCTCTTGCTGGCTCTGCTGTTCAGCTTGGCGCCCGCGCCGGCCGCGCGGGCGCAACCTGCGCCGGTCGACGTGCAGACGATCCTCGAGGCGATGACCGTGGCTGACCGCGTCGGCCAGCTCTTTGTAGTGTCGGTTCAAGGCGACGACGTCGGCCCCGACTCGACCATCGCCGAGCTGATCCTGGATTACCGCGTGGGGGGCGTGCTGCTCAGCCCAGCCAACGGCAATTTTCGTAACCTCAACCCCGACGGCGCGGCCGCCGACACGCCGCAGCAGGTGGCCCGGCTCACCAATAAGCTACAAACGCTGGCTTTCGACGGCATTCTGCCTGCGGAGGAAGCCTTGGCGCCAGACACCAGCGACGTGCAGCAGCTGGCCCCGCCCGATGGGCGCGGCGTTACCTTGCCGCTGTTCATCGGCGTCAACCAGGACGGCAACGGCTCTCCCTACAGCAGCCTGCGCAGCGGCTTTACGCCGCTGCCCAGCAGCATGGCGCTGGGGGCGACGTGGAACACCGAGGATGCGGCTGCGGCCGGCGCGATTGTCGGCAGCGAGCTGGCTGCGGTAGGCGTCAATCTGCTACTGGGCCCGTCGCTGGACGTGCTGGACATGCCGCGGCCCGACCCGCAGACGACTTTGGGCGTGCGCTCGCTGGGCGGCAATTCCTTCTGGGTGGGACGGTTGGGCCGCGCTTATATCGGCGGCGTTCATGAGGGATCGCAGGGCCGGGTGGCCACGATTGCCAAGCACTTTCCCGGCCAGGGCAGCAGCGACCGCCTGCCTGAGTACGAGGTGGCTACCATCCAGAAGCCGGCTGAGGCGCTGGCCGCGGTGGAGATTGCGCCCTTCGCCGCTGCCGTGCGACCGGGCACGCTGCAAGACCTGCTGCCACCCAGCGACCAGTCGCCGCGCACGGCCTCGACCGTCGTCGACGGCCTGCAAAGCACCCACGTGCGCTACGCTGCGCTGCAGGGCAGCAGTGAAAGCATTCCCCCCATCAGCCTGGCGCCGCAGCTTTCCCAGAATCTGCTGGAAGACCCGGCCTTCGCCGACTGGCGCGGCGCCGGCCGCGGGCTGGTGATGAGCGACGACCTGGGGGCGCCCGCGATCCGCCGTCATTACGACCCGACGCTACAGAACTTTCCCTACCGCCGCATTGCCCAGGATGCGCTGCTGGCGGGCAACGATCTGCTGCTGCTGGCCCGCTGGAGCCTGGACGACAACCCCGAAACCGCAGCGGCCAACATCAAAGACACCATCACGTTCTTCCAGGAGAAGTATCGCAGCGACGCCGATTTCCGCCGCCGCGTCGATGCGGCTGTGATTCGCATTCTATCGCTCAAGGCGCGGCTCTACCCGGAGCTGAACCTGCGCACGAGCCTGGTAGACGGCGACCTGCTGGAGCAGCGCGAGACGCAGGGCACGACCGTCGCCCAGATCGCTCGCAACGCCATCACCCTGCTCAGCCCCAGCCCGGCTGAGCTGGCCCAGCGTATGCCAGCCGGCCCAGGGCCAGACGACTCGATTCTGTTCATCACAGACGCGCGCAGCGACCGCGAGTGCAGCGCCGAGGATTGTCCGGCTGCGCCGCTGATCGAGCCGAACGCGCTGGCCGATATCGTGCTGCGTCTCTACGAACCCAGCGGGCAAGTTGCACCTGACCGGGTCGCGAGCGTGACCTTCGACCAGATCGACGCCTGGCTGAACCCGGCAGATAGCAGCGAGGGCGCCACCCCGGCCAACGAGGCAGTCGCTGGATTGATCAACGAGGCCGATTGGATCGTCTTCGGCATCCTGGACAATGCGCCCGAGGCGGCCGGGACGCGCGTGATGCGCCAATTCCTCAGCCAGCGGCCCGTCAGTCGTGAACAGAAACGGCTGGTGGCCATCGCCTACGACGCGCCCTTCTTCCTGGACGCCACCGACATCACCAAGCTGACCGCCTACTTCGCCGCCTTCGGCAAGACCGAGCCGCTGCTGGAGGCGTCGATGCGCGTCTTGTTCCGCGAATGGACCCCCACCGGCGCCTCGCCCGTCGATATCAGCGCGATCAACTACACGCTGGCCGACAAGCTGCGGCCCAACCCCAGCCAGTCGATCCCGTTGAGCGTGCCTGACGTGCGGGTGCAGATGGGCAGCAATACCTTCACGGCCAAGGTGGGCGACACCCTGCGCGTGGTGGCCGGGCCGATCCGCGACAACAACGGCCGGCTGGTGCCTGACACTACGCCTGTCACATTCAAGCTCAAGCAGCGCAGCGACCAGTTCGAGCTGCCGCTAGGCGAAACCGGCACGCGCGACGGCCTGGCAGAAACGTCGGTAGTGCTGGAGCGCCCAGGTGACTACGAGGTCCAGGTGCAGAGCGGCCAGGCCGTGGGCTCGCTCAGCCTGCTGCTGAACATTGTCGACCTGGAGCAGGGTGAAGCACGCGTGGCAGTGGCCACCGCCACGCCCAGTCCTGTGCCAACTGAGACCCCCACGCCCACGGTCACGCCCACCGCCACCCCGGCGCCAACGGCGACGCCTGAGCCTACCCCTGCGCCCACACCATTGCCGCCCCTGCCCCCCAAACGCGTCGACGGCGGGTCCTTTGCGCTGGCGCTAGCCAGCCTTGGTCTGGTTCTGCTGGCCACGTTTTTCGGCTTTCGCGCGCTGCTGGCTGCTCCCGCCGCTGCCCTGCGCATCTTCCTGTTGATCGTTGTCGGCGGCCTGGCGGCCTATCTGCTCTATGGGCTGGGCCTGCTGCCTGGGGCTAACTGGCTGCAACGGGAGCTGAGCCCGTGGGGCGCGGCCGTGATCACGGTGCTGGGCAGCGCTGTGGCGCTGGCCGCGCTGTGGGCGCGCCGTGAGCTGCGGCGGTAGGTGTGAGCGCCAGAAAAGACATTTCTTCCGAGAAATGTCTTTTCTGCGGACAGCCACGGTTGACGTGAGCGTCAGACATGACATTTCTCGGAAGAAATGTCATGTCTCGGACAACCGGCGAGCCAATCACGGCGCAACGATGCTGGCAGCGGTGGGCGTTGTGGGATCGAGCTCGCCGGGCAGCGGCGGCAGACGCGGCGACAGCAGGCTGACCAGCAGCGCCAGCACCAGCAGTCCCACAGCAGCGCCAGCCAGCAGCCGATTGCTGTGCAAGGCATCGATCCATGGCTCGCGCAGCGCTTGCCTGGCAGCCGTCACACCTCTGGACTGGTTGCGGCTGCCCAACAGCGCATCGCGCAGCTCCAACACATTCTTGGGCCGGTCGTCTGGATGCATGGCCATAGCCCGCAGCACAGCCCGCTCGGTGCGGGCAGAGATCTGCGGATTGACCTGGCGCAAGGGCGTCAAGACGCCCGGCTTGAGGAAACGCTGCTTGGCATCAGGCGGAGCGGCGCCGGTGATCAGGTGATAGAGGGTAGCCCCCAAGGCGTAGATATCGGTGCGGGCGTCGGTGTGGCCGGTATCGCCGCCGTACTGCTCCAGCGGTGTATACTGCACCGTGCCGCGGCCCTGCACCACGGTGACCGTGCGGCTCTCGTCGGCGGCCAGCACCTTGACCAGGCCAAAGTCGACCAGTTTGATGGCGTTACGCGGCGTGAGCTTGATATTGGACGGCTTAATGTCGCGGTGCAGCACGGGCGGTTCCTGGCCGTGCAGATAGGCCAGGGCGTCGCAAAGCTGGTCGGCCCAGTCCAAAATCTGCCCTTCGCTCAGGAACTGGCCCTGGCGGCGCACCTCATCGACCAATTGCTTGAGGTCGCGGCCCGGCACGTAGTCCATAACTAGCAATTCGCGGCTGTTCTCGGTAAAATAGTCCGAGACCTTGGGCAGGCTGGAATGGTCGAGACGCGCCAGCACTGAAGCCTCGCGATAGAACTGCTCCTGCATCTGGGCGATGTCCTCGGGCAGCGCGCCAGGCTCGGGCAGAATCTCCTTCACCGCGCACAGCCGGCCGGGCAGGCGCTGGTCCTCCGCCTTGTAGACGGCGCCCATGCCGCCCTGGCCGATAAGTTCGACGATTTTATAACGTCCACGCAGGACTGTTCCTGATTGAAAGGGAGCAGGCATAGCGCCATTATGGCTCACGTCGATGGCGCTGTCAAACAGCGAGGTGTTCTCCCATGGCGCAAGCAGAGACTGCCATGTTGATCTTGCAAGCAGGCGGCAACGAGGCTGGCCGGCGCTGGCCCTTGCAGCGCGGCCGCACCGTGGTCGGCCGCAACATCGACTGCGACATTGTCCTGGCCGACCGGTTGGTGTCGCGCCACCACGCGCAGGTGGGCTGGGGCCAGGTCAAGGGCCGCGAGGGCTACGTAGTCGAAGACCTGCGCAGCAAGAACGGCACGTTCGTCAACGGACAGGAGCTGGCCGGCCCGCATCTGCTGGAGGACGGCGACGAAATCCAGATCGCGCTACGTTTCAAACTGGCCTTTGTCGATGCGGGCGAGACCGCGCCGCTCACCTTCGATCTGCCGGCCGGCGCCGAGCGTCTACGGCTGGACGACGACGCGCGCCAGGTCATCGTCAAGGACCAGGTGATCGACCCGCCGCTGTCGCCAGCCCAGTACCGCCTGCTTGCGCTGCTGTTGGCCTCGCAGGGCGGCGTGGTGGGCCGCGAGGAGATCGTACGCCAGGTCTGGCCTGAGGCGCTGGAAGAGGGCGTCAGCGAGCAGGCCATCGACGCGCTGGTGCGCCGGCTGCGCGAGCGGCTGGCCGAGGCCGACGCGGGCCACCAGTACATCGTCACCGTGCGCGGCCACGGCTTCCGCTTCGAGAACGCGCCGGCCTGGCCGGCGAGATGAGCACGCGCCAGACCCTTCGGGTTTCGCTGCGCCTGCGAACGATCCACATTGACCAACAGAAACCCGAAGGGTCTCGCCAATGAACGCTCCGCTCTCCCTGTACATCCACATCCCCTTCTGCCAGCGCAAGTGCCCCTATTGCGACTTCAACACGTACGCGGGGCTGAACCGGCTGTTCGAGCCATTCACGGCCGCGCTGGTGCAGGAGATCCGGCAGGCCGGCGAGGCGCACGGCCGGCCGGCCGTCAGGACAGTTTTCCTGGGCGGCGGGACGCCTACGGTTCTGCCGGTGGAGCTGCTGGCGCAGGTCATTGACGTCTGCCACGCAAGCTTCGACGTCTTGCCGGACGCTGAGATCACCAGCGAGGCCAACCCCGGCACAGTGGACGTGGCACGCTTCGCGGCCTTGCGCAATCTGGGTGTCAACCGGCTGAGCATGGGCGTGCAGAGCTTCGACCCGGCCGAGCTGGCCTTCCTGGGCCGGATTCATTCAGCCGGCGAGGCAGTGGCGGCCATGGACGCAGCCCGCGCCGCCGGTTTCGACAACATCAACCTCGACTTCATCTACGGCCTGCCAGACCAGCCCCCCATCACGTGGCGGCGCACACTGGAGCAGGCCATCGACCTAGCCCCGGAACACATCTCCCTCTACTCTCTGACCATCGAGGAAGGCACCCCCTTCGGCGACTGGGCCGCGGCCGGCCGCCTGGCCCAGCCCAGCCCCGACCTGGCCGCCGATATGTACGAGATCGCCGACGAAATGCTATCGTCTTCGGGTTATGTCCAGTACGAGATCAGTAACTGGGCGAGACCCGACGAATCCACCAATCTACCAATCCCCAATCCCCATTTCGCCTGCCGCCACAACCTGACTTACTGGCGCAACGAGACGTATCTGGGCTTCGGGCCGGGCGCGCATTCGTCGCAGGACGGGCGGCGCTGGGCCGCGATCCGGCCTGTACCAGAGTATATCGAACGAATCATGCTCGGCGACAGTGTGGTCGATTTCGTCGAGGAGATCGACGATCGGCTGGCCATGGCCGAGACCATGATGCTGGGGCTGCGGTTGGTGCGGGAGGGGGTGACGTTCCAGCGCTTCCAGCAGCGGCATGGCCAGTCGATGCTGGACGTGTTCGGTACGGAAATCGAGCGGCTGGAGCGGTTGGGGCTGTTGGAGCGGCTGGCGGATCGAGTGCGATTGACGCGCGCAGCGAGGCTGGTGGGGAATCAGGTGTTTGCGGCGTTTTTACCGTGAGGAGACGGCGCCATGAATCGATTAGCTGGGTGCTGGCAACTATCGGAGCCTGATATAGTCCTCAACAGAAAAGCCGGCATCTTTTAGGATACGCACGGCGAGACCTCGCCCCATGTCTGCCCCAGTATGGACAGGTACAGTAACAGCGACTTGGCGCCCTGGATGCCACAAGGTCAGATGACTGCCACTTTGTCGCACCTCGACAAATCCTTGCGCTTTGAGAAACCTTACAAGCTGCGAGGCATTGACCTGGGGCATACGCGTCATGCCGGTATACCTACCGATAGAGCTTCAACAAGCACGAGATTCTCGTGTTGCGGGATCGGTTGGCCGAGCGCTTGAAGCGCTGCCAGATGCTGCTGAATGGCCTCCCGGATGTTGTGGCGGGCAGCCTCAATAGTGAGACCATTACTGAACACACCATTCAACGTCGGCGAGTAGGCGAAATAGCCCTCGTCCTCCGGCTCCTTCTCGACAACTATTTCAAAGCTATAAAACCGCATCACTTTATCTCCTTGGGTCACGATTCACAACCGCAGGCCGGGAACTTGCAGCGCAGATCGGATTGTACCACAAGATCCGTTTTCCCACTGCTTTCGGACTTATTCGATTGCCACGCTAGCTCCGCCGCCCCAACAACATCTCCGCCATCTGCAACAAAGCGTGTCCGGCTTGGTTGCCATTGGCCAGCACACCGCTGGCATGCAGCGCTTGCATAGCAGCCTGGTGAGCTGACTGCGCAGCTTGAGCCGTGTACGTCTGCGCGCCAGCCTGGGCCAGCAGGTCCAGCACCGCCGGCACACCGGCCGGCTCAATCGGCTCGGCATAGCGTGCGCGCAACGCCTCACCGACCAGCGGATTCTCCAGCGCGTAGACCACCGGCAGCGACTTCTTGCGGGTCAGGATGTCGCTGGCGGCCGACTTGCCGGTCTCAGCCTCGTCGCCCCAGATGCCCAGGATGTCGTCCTGCATCTGGAAGGCCAACCCCAGGCTGCGGCCGAACTCGGCCAGATGACGCCGGGTGGCTTGGTCTGCACCGCCCACCAGCGCGCCCAGCTCCAGGCTGGCGCTGAGCAGCGCAGCCGTCTTGCCCTCGATCATCCGCAGGTACTGGTCCACCGTCACATCCAGCCGGCCCTCGAAGGACATGTCCAGGTACTGCCCCTCGGTCAGGTGCAGGCAGGCGTAATCGAAGATGGTGCAGGCGTCCATGGCCACCGCTGGCGCGATCGCCCGTCCCGCCAACCCGTGCAACGCCAGCCGCGCCAGGGTAAACATGGCGTCGCCAGCGTTGATGGCCTGCGGCACGCCCCACAGCGCCCAGACCGTGGGCCGGTGGCGGCGCGTCGGACTGTCGTCCTCCACGTCGTCATGGATCAGCGAGAAATTGTGCAGCAGCTCGACGGCAGCCGCGGCCGGCAGGGCATCCTCCAGCGCGCCGCCGACGGCCTCGCAGGCCAGCAGGCAGGCCGCCGGCCGGATGCGCTTGCCGCTGCTGACTACCACCGGATGCAGGGCCGCGTCCACCCAGCCCATATGGTAGCACAACATGCCGTAATGGCCGGCATAGACGCCCTCGGCGTGACCGATCACGCGCTGCATCTCGGCTTCGATTAGGGGAAGATAGTGGGAAAAGATGTCGTTGGTCATAGTTTCAGGTTGCAGGTTGCAGGTTGCATGTGGCAGGTGGCAGGTGGCAGATGTCAGGTGGCAGGTTGCAGGGTTCATCGCACGTTGGTCGAGTAGCCGTCTGCGGCGGACACCTGCACTGAGCCGCAGGCGCAAGTGTCGAGACCTCCGGGAGGGTTTCGATACGCTAGAGTCGGCCGACCTCATGCGAATCGGCGCACCGCAACCCGCTACTCAACCCACGTTCAGGCTCATCAATCCACCTGTCCGAAAAACAAACCGCACGGTATCCGATCACCGATTACCGATTACCGATCACCAATCGACCCGGCTCGCGCAGCGCGGCCAGATTTGCGGCGCCGGCGCAGAACATGGCGATGCGCAATTCCTCGGCCAGGGAGTCGATGGTGTCGACCACAGCCTCGGCCGAAACGACGGCGGCCTTGAGAAATGGGGAGGCCAGGCCGGCCGCGCTGGCGCCCAGGGCCAGACACTTGGCCACGTCGATGCCATCACGAATGCCGCCGCTGGCAATGCGGGGCAGATGCGGCGCAGCCTCACCGACGGCTATCAGGCTCTCTGCAGTCGGGATGCCCCAGTCGGCGAAGGAGCGGGCCAGGCGCTTCAGGCGTTCGCTGGGCGCCCGGTAGTACTCCACCTCGCTCCAACTGGTGCCGCCCGCGCCGGCCACATCGATCACCGCCACGCCGGCCTCGGCCAGCCGGCGGGCCAGAGCGGCGCTGATGCCCCAGCCGACCTCCTTGACCACCACCGGCACGCCGACGCCGCGGCAAACCTGCTCGACCTTGCCCAGCAGGCCGGCCCAGTTCCAGTCGCCGTCGGCCTGCAAAACCTCTTGCAGTGGGTTGAGGTGCAGGATCAGCGCGTCGGCCCCGATCATCTCCACCGCGCGGCGGCAGTGGTCGACGCCGTAGCCCTTGTTGAGCTGCACTGCGCCCAGGTTGGCCAGCAACAAGATGTCAGGCGCCTCGCGACGGACCCGAAACGTGTCGGCTGTGGCGTCGACTTCCAGGCCGGTACGCTGCGAGCCCAGACCCATGGCGATGCCGCGCGCCTGCGCCCCGACCGCCAGGTTGCGATTGATGCGCTCTGCCTGATCGGTGCCGCCGGTCATGGAGGAAATCAGCAAGGGCACACGCAGCGTCTTCACCAGCAGCCGGCTGCTGGTGTCGATCGCTGCCAAATCGAGCTCGGGCAATCCCTGATGGACAAAGCGATAACGCTCTAACCCGGTGGTCAGCCGGGGAAACCTGACGTCTTCTTCCAGATTGATGCGAATGTGATCGGCCTTGCGCGCCTTATGATCCACTGCTTGTACTCCCGTAACTTGGCTGGGCCGGGGGTGTTACTACGACTGGCGTGCCGCCGGCGCTGGGCATCTTACCCGCGCGCCAATGGCTTGTCAAAACCTGGCAGCGCCCTGCGGCAGCGAAATTGACAGCATGTGGCAGCGCTGCTAGAATAGCGTCACCCAATCCACCAAACAAGCGATAGTAAGGAAGGCAATACCAATGGCGAACCAAGAAGCAATTTTCGAAGCAGTACGTGCGATCATCGTCGACCAGCTCGGCGTTGACGAGGCCGACGTGACCATGGAGTCCAGCTTTCGTGACGATCTCGACGCGGACTCGCTGGATTTGGTCGAGTTGATCATGGCCTTTGAGGAGCAGTTCGGCGGCGAAATCTCCGACGAACAGGCGCAGCAGATCACAACGGTCGGCGGCGCGGTCGAGTTCCTGGCAGCACACGGCGCTGCGGCCTGACAGCCAGCCCTCACTTGCGACAGACAGACGAGCGGGCGTCATCCAGACGCCCGCTTTCGCTGTTTAGCATGGACCCGATCAGCGTAATCGTGCTGGCCGGCGGCGCAAGCCAGCGCATGGGCGCCAACAAAGCGCTGCTGCCGCTCGGTGATCATGAGACATTGGTCAGCCGGGTAGTGGCCAACCTGCGCGCCCTGTCGGACGACATCGTCCTGGTAAGCAACTCGCCCGAGCTGTACGCAGATCTCTCCGTGCGCCATGCGGCCGACCAGTTCCCAGGCGCGGGGCCGCTGGCGGGGCTACACGCCGGCCTGCTGGCTGCCCGCCACCCCTGGGCCTTCGCCGCAGCCTGCGACATGCCGCTGGTCGACCACCGGCTGGTTCGCTTCATGCTGGTTCTGACCGCGGGTCACGATGTTGTGGCGCCCAGGATCGGCGAGTCCGTCGAACCGTTGCATGCGCTGTACAACCGAGCGTGCCTGCCGGCCATCGAGACCCGCCTGCTCAACGATCAACGGCGGGTGATTTCCTTCTACCCCGACGTGCGCGTGCGCTACGTGGAAGAGCGCGAGATCGCCATCTTCGACCGCACCGGCCGCACGTTCTCCAACGCCAACACGCCGGAGGACTGGGCAAAGCTACAAACGCTGATGAGCCAAGAGCTTCCGTAATGACGCACCTTCCCTGGCGTAACCAGTAATGCGTAACCCGGAATTCGCAACTTTGCCTGTCCATTCCGGGTTACGAGTTACGGGTTACGCATTATGTAACACCCATGCCCTCCTTCTTCGACCAAGTCTACGCCGTCGTGCGCCAGATCCCGCCCGGCAAGGTGGCCAGTTATGGCCAGGTGGCGGCGCTGCTGGGCCATCCGCGCGCCGCGCGCACAGTCGGCTGGGCGCTGGCTGCGCTGCGCGAGAACAATGCTCCTGACGTGCCCTGGCAGCGGGTGATCAACTCACAAGGACGCGTCAGCATCCGCAACCTGGAACACGCCCCCGAAGAGCAGCAATTGCGGCTGGAGGCCGAAGGAATCGAGTTCAACTCACAAGGCAAGGTGGACTGGAAACGCTACGGCTGGCCAGGCCTGAGCGCAGTCGAGTTGGAGGCGCTGCTGGCGTCGCTGTGATGGACGACTCAGAAACCGGGTTTTTTCGGAAAAACCCGGTTTCTTCACCCACCGCTCGGGCCGGTCTGCGCACAGCCACCGTGCCCCTACAGGAGTTTACCGCATGACCCGAGAAATCACCGTCGCCCTGGTGCAGATGACCCCCGCTCTGGGCGACACCGAAGCCAATCTGCGCAAAATGACCGACTTCGTCGAGCGCATCTGCCAGGAGCAGCCCGTCGACCTGATCGTCTTCCCTGAACTGGCCACCACAGGCTACGAGTGCGGCCCGCGCTTCACCGAGCTGGCCGAGTACGTGCCCGGCCACAGCGTCAACATGCTGGCCAAGCGCGCCAACGACTACGACGTCCACATCGCCTTTGGCATGGTGCTGAAGGAGCGGGTGGAGAGCATCCTCTACAACGCGGCCGTGCTGATCGGCCCGGAGGGCGAGCTGGTCGGCAGCTACCGCAAGGTGCATCTCAAGGGCGAGGAGAAGCTGGCCTTCCGCAATGGCTACCGCTTCATCGTCTGGGACGTGGAGTTCCGCAACGGCCCCGGCCGCGTCGGCCTGCTCATTGGCTGGGATCTGGCCTTCCCCGAGGCTGTGCGCAGCCTGACCCTGGACGGCGCCGAGATCGTGGCGGTCTGCGCCAACTGGGAGATCGACGAGGACGCGCACTGGCGCGCCTACAACGTGGCCCGCGCCTGTGAAAACGGCGTCTTCATCGCCGCCGCCAACCGGGCCGGCGAGGAGCCCAGCTACAGCTTCGCCGGCGACTCGATGATCGTCGGTCCCAACGCCGAGCTCTACACCAACCTGGAGGAGCCGGTCGAGGGCTACGCCATCGCCACCATCGACCTGGACGACGTGCGCCGCACCCGTGAGGCCTCGCAGATCCTCCAGTGCCGCCAGCCGATTACGTATAGAAACGTCGTCAAGAAATATTAAAACGGGTGAACGGTGATCAGTGAACGGTGAACGGTCTCGGAAGTCCGATCACCGATCACTGATCAGCTCCGCAGGAATCGCGTTGGCGCGACAGATGCGTTCGTAGACGGCCGCGCTGGGGCGGGGACGGCGAGCCTGAGTGGCCGGATCTAGCTCGACCAACCCGAAGCGCCACTGCCAGCCCTCGCTCCACTCGTAGTTGTCCACCAGGGTCCAGTGGAAGTAGCCGCGTACGTCGATCCCGGCCGCAATCGCTCGCTGCACCTCGGCCAGGTGGCTGACGATGAAGCGGGCGCGCAGCCGGTCGTCCCGGTCGGCCACGCCGTTCTCGGTGATGTAGATCGGCTTGCCGTAGGCTGCCAGCCGGCGCAGCGCCCGCCCCATGCCCTTGGGGTAGACCTCGCCCATGAAGCCATCCAATCCCGCGTCTGATCGCTCCATCGTCTCGTCCAGGGGGACCATCTGCCAGGCCACGAACTCGTTGCGGCCGCCGGGGGCATAGCGCACACGGATACGGCTGTAGTAGTTGAGGCCCAGGAAATCGACGCTGTCCATCAGGGCCGGCTGAGGCAACGCGCCCAGGCCATAGGGCGGGGGAATTCGGCCGCTGGTCTGCGCGGTCAATTTCCAGCCGTTGAAGAGCCAGTCCAACAGGACGGCCCCCACGCGATCGCCTGGCCGGCCCGGCTCGGCCGCGTCGAAGTGGGCGATGTGGTTGGCGATGCCGACCTTGGCGCCGCTGCGCCGGCGGTGGATGGCTTCATAGGCCTGACCGTGGCCCAAGAGCAGATGACGCGCGGCCCGCAGCGCGTTGGGCAGGCCCCGCTGGCCAGGCGGTCGCGTGCCATCCAGAAAGCCGTCGCGCACGTAAACCATCGGCTCGTTGACGGTCACCCAGAGCGTGACCAGGTCGCCTAAGGCGTCCACGACCAGCTCGACGAAGCGGCGGAAGAGGGCAGGCGCGGCGCTGTTCAGCCAGCCGCCGCGGCGCACGAACCACATGGGATCGCTGAAGTGATGCAGAGTCACCATCGGCTCGATGCCCCGCTCGCGCAGGCCATGCAGCATCTCGCGATAGCGGGCCAGCGCGGCCTCGTCCACAACATTCTCCTGCGGCTGGATGCGGCTCCATTCGACGCCCAGGCGCAGCGCGTTGTGGCCCAGGCTGCGCGCCAGGTCGAAGTCAGCCTCGGCGTTGGCCCACCAGTCGCAGCCGACGCCGGAGCGGTCGCCATTGCGAATCGCGCCCGGCCGCCGCTCCCAGGCCCACCAGGAGCTCTCGCGGAAGCTGCCTTCGTTTTGGACCGGGGCGGTGGCTGTGCCCCAGAGGAAGTTGGGGGGGAAATGCAGGTCACTCATTTTGTCCTCGCATAGGTTCGATCCCCGGCTAGGCTAACCGGCCATCGTGTATTCCATTTTCCACGACTCGTTGTTGGTGTCAATGCTCGCATTGCCTGATAAAGCGTCGTGGTCTATAATCAGGGCTACGCAGCTCGTTGCAGAGACGTTGCGCAGCCATTCCGTGAAACTACCCACAAGTTAACCGCCAAACACCTGTTGCTATTGCACTATTGATCACATAGAATACAGGAGCCTGGAAATCATGCCTCAACCGTTGCGAGTGCTCTTGGTAGAGGACGACTGGACGGTGCGAAGCGCCGTGCAGGCGTACCTCAGCCGGCGTCAGATGGAAGTCGCGGAGGCCGACTGTGCGGAGACGGCCCTGCGAGTCGCTGATGAACACCGGCCGGACGTGGCGGTGATCGACATCGTCATGCCGGAAAAGCCCGGCCAGCGGCCCAACTTCGACCACCACGTGGGCATCGAGGTAGCACGGCAGCTCCGTGAGCGCTTTCCTCAGATGGGCGTCGTCTTCCTTTCAGCCTACGTTGACCGCGGCCCCGAGGTCATTCAACTGTTCATGGACGGCCACAGCCGCATCGCCTATCTGCTGAAAGGCTCCCGTCCTCAGGAGCTGCTCGACGCCATCCACAAAGTCGTAGACGGCGCCTCTGCCCTGGACATCGCCACGGGCGTGCGCACGGCCCGCGACAGCGCCTTCGACCTGGCGCTTGGCTCCTTAACAGCCGAAGAGCAAGCAGCCATCACGGCGGCTTTGGACAGCCTGCCGGCTCTTAGCGAGCCAGAGTGGCGGGTCTTCGAGGCCGTGGGCAGGTGCAGGACGCGACAGCAGGCGGCGGGAGAGCTGGGCCTCAGCGCCAAGACCGTTGCCAGCCACATCGATGCCATCTACAGCAAGCTCAGCTTGCGGCAGATCCATCCGGGGCTCAACCAACTGGCGCTGCTGGCCAAGCTCCATCTGCTCAACCACCTCCGGACGGAGGGAGGGACGCCCCACGGCGTCGTCCAGGCGACAAGGAGGTGACCATGAGCCCGGGGGCTGATCGCGTCCGCCCTGTCCTGCGGCAGAGCCAGGTCGATGGGCCAGGCAGCAGCCAGGATAAGCCAGCCTCGCTAACGCCGGCCCTGCGGGCGCTACAGCGGCTACTTCCGTGGGCCATGGCGGCGGTGTTTTTGTCGGGGGTGGGGGGCGGCGTGCGCTTGGCCGTGGCGCTTGGCCAGCCACAGCCTGGCTTTGCCGCCATGTGGCGCAAGGAACTCTACATGTTCACCGTCAGCTACGTCACCCCTCCACATTGGCCCGGCATCGCCGCCGGCATGCGGGTCAACGATCACCTGCTGTGCATCGACGGCTATACGCTGCCCATCAAATCCACAGGGCAAGGGCCTGACCAGCAGTCCCTGCAACAGACGTGCGCCAACGGAGCAGCCAGCTACCCTCAGATCTTCCGCCAACGCCTGGCGGCCGGCCACGCCGCCGTGTCCTTCCTGGTCGAACGCAGCGATCGCCTGCTGATCATCGAGCGCGTCCCGCTGCTGCGCCTCAATCTAGCCATGCTGGCCGAGCTGGTGCTGCCATTCTTCCTGCTGGGCCTGGGTTTGCTGGCAATCGCTGCCGTGGTCTACCGCGCCGGGCCGCACGAAGAGATCAACCTGGTCTTTGCCGCCTTGACCACAGCCCTGGCTGGCCTGATGCTGGACCAGTTCTCGGCCCTGCGGCTTTCACCTCTGGTGCCCGATTACTGGCCGGTATCGCTGATCCTGCAGGGGCTATGGCTGCCCTTCATGGGCGTGCTCATCTTTCATCTGATTGCCCTGATTACCACGCCGGACGGGCTCTCCCCCAGAACAAGGCGCGGCTTGCGTGCCGGCTACGGGTTGGCAGCCGTAGTGGCGGCGCTGGTCCTCCTGACCTATGTGATCGATAACCAGGCGCTAACCACGCCAATCACCTGGTTTAGCCTCCTGTTCTGCGCAGCCGGCAGTCTGTTGGCGCTGGCCTGGGGCTTCCTCCGCCTGGGGACCGTGTATTTCTCGACTAACTCGCGGCGCACGCAGCGGCAAACTGGGCTGATGGCGCTAGGGATAGCGGTGGTGTTTACGACCATCGTGCCGCTCTACCTTTACTACCTGACCGATGTGCCGTTGCACCGCTTCGTGCAGAGCCTGCCCTACGTTGGCCTGGGCGGGGTCGCCCTGATTGCCTACGCCATCCTGCGCTACCAGCTCTTCAGCTCAAAATCGCGCGTCCTGACCATCCTGGTGGTGACGACGTTGTGCGTGTTGATCGCCAACCTGGTCTACCTGCTCATCGGACAGCGCGTGGGAATCTTGCCCATCTTGGCAGCGACGTTGCTGACCGGCCTGGTGTTGGAAGCCCGCCAGGGACCGATGGCCTTCTTCAACCGGCTGCTGCGCCGTGAGGTGCTGGATTATCGAACCGTGGCACAGTTCAGCGAACAGGTGGGCCAGTTGCAGGAGCTAAACTCGCTGTTGACCGGCATCCGCCAACCATTGCACGACAGCCTGGACGTGGAGCACACGGCCGTGTGGCTGTGCGATCCGGCCCAGCCTGGCCAGTTGCGGCGCTTCGTGAACGGCACAGCCATCGCATCCATGCCGGTCCCCGAAGACCTAAAGATGACCCTGCTTGCCCATCCCGATCCCATGCGCGCCAGCCAACAGCAAGCCCAGCCGCTGCAAGCTCTGGCGGCTGACTGCGAGCCGATTGCCGTGTGGGCGCCGCTGGTGGAGCGCGGCGAGGCGGCCGGCCTGCTGGGCCTGGGTCCCCGCTGGACCGGCGAGGTCTACGGCGAGCGCGACCTGCAACTGATCGGCATCCTGGCCCGCCAGATGACCCTGTCAATCCTCAATGCCCGCCAACTGGAGCGCTTGCAGGCCATGTCTCAGTTGATCGCCCAGGCCGAGGAGAACGAGCGGCGCAAGATCGCCCGGGAGCTGCACGACACCATCCTGCAGTTCCTGCTGGTGCTCACCTACGGCCTCGACGACCTGAAGGAGCGCCAGAGCGCGCTGGCAGACGAGATCGAGCGCTGGCAGGAGCGCATCAGCGCCGAGGCCGGCCAGCTGCGCAGCCTGCTCAGCTACCTGCGGGCGCCGGAGTTGCTGGTGCAGCAAGGGCTGGTCCCGTCGCTGCAAAGCTGGCTGGCCCAGGTGCAGCAAGAGACCACCATGGCCATCGAAACCGACCTGACGCCCGAGGTCGAGCCCCTGCTCAGCACCGAGGCCAAGGTCGCCATCTACCGGGTCTGCCGCGAGGCCGTCCACAACGCTATCAAGCACAGCGGAGGCAGACGGGTGGTGGTGAAAATCTGGCCCGACAACGAGTCTGTGCGGTTTTCAGTCGAGGATGACGGGCATGGGTTTGACGTGGATGCAGCCCTGGCCGGCGGTGACAAGGGCTACGGTAGCCTGCTAGACATGTCGGTTCACATTGCAACCGTACGTGGCGGCCTTAGGGTGAAATCTCGTGAAGGTTCCCAAACCATCATTGAGGGAAGGACTCCCGGGCTGCGGATGAGTTCTGCCGAACTGCCCGCAACCACTGGCCTCAAAGTTCCACTGGATCCATCATGAGGTCCGGCAGCACCTTCCCAAGTGTATGTGCCATTTTGTTGGCCGATTCTAGCTGGTTCTCACAATTCGTGACCTCAGTTCAGGAGGCAGTCACATGAAGCACACTGCTATTCGCATGCTCACAACTTGCATTCTTACAGTAACGTTTTTTGTCACATCAGAGCCTCATCTCAGTGCAGAGTCTACGGAGAGTCAGTACCTCTCACAGGAATACTACGTACTTTTCTCAAATCTCGGAAAGCTCTATGCGCTTGCCATTGATGGATCGTCTCCAATTGAGATCGGACCAGACACCGTCGTACCACCACACTACTTGGTCTCATCGCCCAACCGAAGTCGCGAGTACCAGTTCGGCATCGGTGAGAGCGACCTCTCTCCTGGATACTCATATTTGGGAGGGGTAAAGTCCCCGCGAACAGGAGAGGTTGTCTATGCTGAAGCAATGTGCGGTGATGGCGAATGCCGCTCTGCCTTCAATATTTGGTTAGTCGGGTCCCCTGAGACTGGTCAGCAACGGCGGCATCTATTTGATCAATCTACGATGCCTCATGGATTGCTTCCAATTCCACTAGCTTGGGGAGTTGACGACTCAACCGTGATGTTTGAGGCCCACGACCTACTCAATGACGATCCCTTCGCAGGAATCTGGAGTTACGATTTAGTCACTGAAGAGATTCAGCGTGTCAACCTGGATGGAGATCGGTACAACGGCCAACTCTGGCTATCCCCGAATGAATCCATTGTGCTAACTACAGGAGACGCTTCTAGAGTTGCTCACTCAAACTCTTCCATCTCCATGAAAGGAACTCCTACTACTGAGATCAAGATCATTGATCTGACTGAAGGTAGAGTTCGAATACTACTGGAAAATTCGAACGAGCAGGAGTATTTCGTCCGTGGTTGGATCTCGCAAGACTCGGTGTCAAAAATCGCTTCTGTTGCCCGTCAGCAAGGCTCAAATGCTGCGCCAAACGACGTACCCCCAGCATCCAGCGGATTTCAGCGGCCAATGACGAATGATCATTACGGTTACCAGTGGCTGGAATACGCAAATTCTGTATACCATCCCGGGGATGACTACAATGGTCCAGGGTCAGGAAACTCTGACTGTGGCACAAGCATTTCATCTGTCGCAATTGGTGTAGTTCGTTATGTAAATACAGGTAGTTGGGGTGGAATGGTCATCGAGCACAATTGGCAAGGAACGACTGTCTACTCACAATATGGCCATATAGCTGACGCCTATGTTTCGGTCGGACAGGTTGTTGACAAAGGTCAGGCTGTTGCGGCAATGGGTAACGTTGGCACAACATACTGCCATCTGCATTGGGAAATTCGCGAAAGCGACCATCCGAATCCTACATATGGTGCATATTGGACGACATCAGTACTAAGTCAGCAACCGAATGTTGAGAATTATTACGAAGACCCCGAATGGTGGGGTGACAATCACGGGCCATACGCAAACAGTGGAAATGACACGATTCTGTGGGATTTCGATCCGAACAGCGCTGGCTGGTCGGCTTCAGGAATGGAATGGCAAGGCTTTGGATATGGGACCTGGATTATGGATCCCGCACAAGGTGGTGACCCATGGATCGTGAAAGATGACCTCTACTATGACAACACTCAGTATTGGGGCGTGGAGATCAGAATGTCCAGCCTGGCAGATCAGGGCGACAACATCTTCTGGAAAACAACCAACGAGCCCTTCTATTCTGGGGACAAGAGTATACCGTTATCCGTTAGTCCGGACGGCACGACCCGAACCATCACAATCCGCACAAATGATCATCCAAAGTGGATGCACTTTATCTCTGGACTACGAATCGACCCCGCCTATGATGGCCGTCCTGGAACTGCGGGGTCAAACGACGATAACATCCTAATTGATTGGGTGAAATTGCTAAATGACCCGGAGTGTCCAACCGTCAGCATTACGTCGCCAGCTGAAGGTTCATACTTTAATGGGAACGCTGCAATTTCGGCAACAGCCTCTGATGGCGGTGGTGGAGAAACCCCAAGCGGCGTGAATCGTATTGAGTGGGACGTGTTCTATGACGACGCGTGGAATCACTACAGCAGTATCTCGCCGAACCCCGACACATCACCGCCCTATGACGCGACCTTTGCGATACCCGCTGGTTTATCCGATCAACGCGTGACCATTGTAGCAATGGCTTGGGACAACCAAGGCAACCACTGCATGGAGAATCGTTTCTATCGGAGTGTCTACATCGATCGTACTGCGCCCACGAATCCAACGGCTGCGAGTCCCGGCTGCACGGCCACCAACAACGTCTGGCAAAACACCTGCAGCGATGCCAACTTCACATGGAGTGGCGCAGCTGACGCTGGCAGCGGCGTAGCCGGCTACTACTACTACTGGGGAACTTCAAGCAGTGGAGATCCTGCCACCTGGACTACGTCGAGCGGATACAATCCGGGTGCGATTACGTCAGGAAGCACGTACTACTTGCGGGTCAAGACCAAGGATAACGCAGGCAACATCAGCAGTTCGACCACCTTGTTCGTGCTGAAGTACG
>JBAQCH010000069.1:0-2837 GCA_049294015.1 Anaerolineae bacterium | reverse complement strand
GCATGGCGCTGGGCGCCAGCCGCCTGCGGCGGTAATGAAGAAGCCGGGCTTTGCCGAAAAAGCCCGGCTTCTGGTGCTTCCGCAACAAATAAAACCCCCCGGTTCTGCTAAGAACCGGGGGGTTTGTTATGGCCAGGACTGACAGTGCTGTTCCTGCGTGGGCTGGCACGCGCTACGAGCAGCACTGTCAGTCCTTCAGAGCGTCGCGCGGGCAGGACTGACAGTGCTGGTCGTACGGTGGCTGGCTCACATGACGGGCAGCACTGTCAGTCCTTCAGAGCGTCGCGCGGCAGGACTGACAGTGCTGGTCGTACAGTGGCTGGCTCACATGACGGCCAGCACTGTCAGTCCTTCAGAGCGTTGCGCGGGCAGGACTGACAGTGCTGGTCGCACGATGGCTGGCTCACACGACGGGTAGCACTGTCAGTCCTTCAGATTAAGACGGTAAGCCCCTGGTACTCGCCTCACTGCCACTTGCTTCAACTGCCCTGTTCTTCTCGCCAGGCTTGGATTGTCTCCTGCAAGGCGCGCGCTTTCTGAACAGATCGCAGCGCGGACTGCAAAGCATCTTCGGCGGTTTGCCGGGTAAACAGATCCCATGGCAGCGTGTAGGTTGCTTCGTCGCCGTAGTCTGTTAAGAAATGGGTCTCCGTGCCCAGGACAAGGAGATCTGGCAACATGGCGTGCAGCAACTCGCTCACATCTGCTGGCAACTCCTGCTCGCGCAAAACGCCCGCGATCTGGCGGGCAGGATCGTGCGTCTTAGGTGAGATTCCAAACAAGGCCAACGCCGCTTTACCCGCATTCTCTACCGTCAATTGCGCATTGTCGACACAAGATCGCCAGCGTCCCAGCGTGAAGTCCTGTTCAGCTTCGGCCAGAAAGCCCGCAGCAAGCGCAATTCGATAGGTCACGTCTCTAGACGCGCTCACGATAGCCCTCCCAGGTTATGGCCCACTCGTTCTGGGGCAGCGACGGGAACATCCACATCCACGTTCCGGCGAGGCGTCTGCGCTGCAGGCCGGCAGCGCGCAGAACCTGCAGGACCTTGTTGCGCAAGCCATCGAAGTATGATTGGCCATAGAGGCCAATCCCATCCACGCAGACATCCACCATCAGTGGGGTAAGATCGCCGTGGAGTTCCTCTGGCGTCTTGGCGATCACGGACAGCCGTTGAGGCAAGCGCAGCAACTGCGGGAGCAGTGGGGCCATCACCTCGCGTTGACGCGCCAGAGGATCCCGTGGCAGACCCTCAATGACCACGAGGATGTCATGGTCGCTGTCGGGACGCTCTTCCCCGCGGCTGTATGAGCCAAATAGAACGATCATCCGCAGGCGCTCGCCAAAGCGTTCCAGCAGGGTTTGGACCAACACGCTGTAGTCAGTTTGCTCGTTCATAGCTGCATTGTACACCAGCTCTTTCTAACTGACCAGCAAAGCAGCCGCCAGGTACGCCGCCCCTAGTAACACCCGTTCGACCAGATCGTCAGTCCTTCAGCCCGTCGCTCGGCCAGGACTGACAGTGCTGATCGTACGGTGGCTGGCTCACATGACGAGCAGCACTGTCAGTCCTTCAGAGCGTCGCGCGGGCAGGACTGACAGTGCTGATCGTGCGATGGCTGGCTCACATGACGGGCAGCACTGTCAGTCCTTCAGAACGTCGCGCGGCCAGGACTGACAGTGCTGGTCGTACGGTGGCTGGCTCACATGACGAGCAGCACTGTCAGTCCTTGAGAGCGTTGCGCGGCAGGACTGACAGTGCTGATCGCACGATGGCTGGCTCACATGACGGGCAGCACTGTCAGTCCTTTAATTCGTCGCGCGGGCAGCTATCAAAGGGCGAGATGGCGATTGGCAGTGAGCGCTTACCAGACGGCCACGGGGTAGAACGCTCGTATCTCGAGATCAGAGGTGAGAAGCGGGCAGCCGAGCAGAATGGCCGTAGCTACGATTGTGCGGTCGGCCGGGTCCTTGTGGTCCCAGGTCAATGCCAGATTCTGGAGCCATGTCTTCTCCGTGACCGGCTCGATGCGCACGCCATCGGTCTCGTTGAGCTTGGCGACCAACATTTCGGGCGACAGAGGGATCTCCAGCTTGCCGCGTTTGACCTTGATGCCGATTTCCCAGATCGAGATTGAGCTGATTACGATCTGGCTGGCTGCTGCGATGGCTTTGGCTGCGTTGGCCGATAGTCTTTCCGGTGCAAAGAGCCAGAAGAGCAGGGCGGAAGTGTCCAGGACGACCATCTATACCTCGCTCCACTCGTCGCTGGTGGGCATGTCGGGGTCCTCATGCCAGACTATTTGGCCGCGATAGGGGGCAAACACCTCGCTCACGCTCTTGGTGGTCGTGATCGGCTGAATGCGCAGCACGGGCCGGTTGTTGTCGGTGACGATTACCTCCTCGCCCGTTTGCTCGATCTGGCGAAAGACCTGGAGCATGTGAGTTTTTAGCTTGCTTTTCGAAATCGTCGTCATTGGATGCCTCCGCTGCGGCGGTAACAGGTTGGTGACCATAGCCATGATCATGGCCCCATAATGCCACACCTGTGGGGAAAAGTCAACCGAGTTGTGTTCACCTGGCAGACGGCCAGCACTGTCAGTCCTTGAGATTGTCGCGCGGCCAGGACTGACAGTGCTGATCGTGCGCTGGCTGGCTCACATGACGGGCAGCACTGTCAGTCCTTTGATTGTCGCGCGGCCAGGACTGACAGCGCTGATCGCACGATGGCTGGCTCACACGACGGGCAGCACTGTCAGCCCTGCGACCGGCGGCGCACCGCGGCGAACTCGCGCAGCACGGCCAGCCAGCGCTCAGGGTAGCGCGCAGCCAGGCGC
>JBAQCH010000068.1:0-8465 GCA_049294015.1 Anaerolineae bacterium | reverse complement strand
GCGCAGCGCCAGGCCCGCGCCGGCCGCCAGCGTCAAGCCGCCCGTCAGCAGATAGAACCAGCGCGGGGCCAGCACGTTGAAAGCGCCGAACAAGCCCCAAAAGGAGTACCAAAAGCTGCGCCACTCGCCGCGCAGGTCGGTCAGGCCAAAGCCGGGCGGCCGCGCGCCGGCGATCTCCGCCATGCGGACGATGCCGGCCAGATCGCCGTAGAGGCCCAGGTTGCGCAGGTACCACCAGCCGGCGATGACGGCCACTGTCACGACCAGGATCGAGCCGCGCAGCAGCCAGGTGCGCCACGAACGCTCGCGCCAGGCTGCGAAGGTGACGGCCAGGGCAGCGACTGGCAGCAGCAGCGCGCCGGACACCTTGGCGAGGCTGGCCAGGCCCAGCACGATGCCCAACAGCAGCGTCTGCCGGCCGCGCAGGCCGGCCCGCTGCGATTGGACATCGCGCGCCATCAGCCACAGCGCCACAGCGCTCAGCGGCATCAGCAGGGTATCGTTGTTGACCGAGGCGTTGATGAAAAGCACCATCGGGTTGAAGGCCACGATGGCGGCCGCCAGGAGGCCGATGGCTGGCCGGCGGGGGTAAAGCGTCGCGGTCAGGCGAAAGGTGACGTATGCTGTAGCCGTCCCCAGCAGGATCGAGAAGAGGCGGACAAGAAAGACCGCGCTGGCTGTGCCCCCTTGCAACGGGCTTTGGCCGGGTGGATGCGCCACCATGTTCTTGTTGTCGCTGGCCAGTGGGATGCCCACCTTGGCCAGCGGATTGCGCACCGTCATGGCCGCTTCATCGGAGGCGTCGATACGGCCCGTCAGCAGGGCGGCGATGGCGTAGTATAGGGGCGGCTGGCTGCCTTCCTGCGCCCAAGGTGCGTCGATAGCGGGGTCTTGGACCGGCAGCCGGCGATTAGCCGCAATCTCCCGCACTACAGCATAGTGCCACAGCTCGTCGGATGCCTCGAAGATGGGCGTAACGCTGGCATAGAGCAGGCCCAGCGCGATCTGAACGGCCAGCACGACAGCCAGCACGCGTTTTATGGCGCGTTTACTTGTGGGCATCTCGGACTTTTGCAGCGGCTCGGGCCTGTTGGACGAGTGGGTTTCGACGGCAACGCGTCGGACGTGGCGGCGCGGCCGGCCGCGTCTGAAATCGATATGGGAGCAGATCAACTGAGCGCATAGAGCAGCAACGGCGTCTCCATCTCACCCCGGGTCAACCCGCCGTGGTGGCCGCGGAATTTTTGCTCGAAGCGGTCCTTCTCGTACCACCAAACCGCCTCACCTTCGTAGGGCAGGACGACCAGGTTGCCAACGCGGCCCAGGAACGCGTCGGACACAGGCAGGGGGCCGAAGTAGCCGGCCTCGATCAGGTCGGCCACTGGCCGCACCACGCCCCGCTCGCCGACCATGTTGGCTGCCAACACCTGGGCGTCTTCCAGGGCTGATGGTTTGACGTAAAGATACATGTCGCGACAGGAGCCGCCCGGCGTCAGCACCTGGCCCTGGCGGGTTGTCCTGAGCATCGGCAGCAGCTTGCGGAACTCCGGCTGCTGATTGATGTAGAGCGTGGTGGCCGGGTCGGTGGGCACCTGGCCGTGGTCGGCCGTCAGCAGCAGCAGGGTGTCTGCCGGCAGGCTGGCCGCGTCGCGCTGTAACCAGCGCTCCAGCGCGTCGAAGCATGCCTCGATCTCCGCGTCCACCTGCGGCGAGGCCGGGCCGTAGTCGTGGCTGATGGCGTCGATCTGGCCGAAATACATGAAGTAGACCGCCTGGCCGCCGTGGCGCTGCAAGGTCAGCGTCATGTTGATCAGCGCCTCGGGTAGGGTCTTATGGGGCGCGATGCTGGCCCCGCGGCCGATGATGCGCGAGTAGGTGGAGTGGGCGAAGCCGTGGAATTGGCTGAGGTAGCTGGCCACGCCGTGGCGGGCCAGGTCCTCGACCAGCCAGTTGACCGGCAGGAAGCTCTCAGCCGCTACGCCGCTGGTCTGCAACGTTTCTGGGACCCGATCCCCCGAGTAGGAAAAAGGCAGGGGCATGATCATCGCGTCCAGCTTGGGCTCGTAGACATGCCACTCGAAGATGCCGTGGCGGCCGACCGGCTGGCCAGTGTAGAGCGTGGTGACGTGGGCGGCTGTGGTGGAGGGAAACTGGGATGTGATCTGGGTGACGCTGCCCTGCTCGCTGAAGCGGCGCAGGAAGGGCAGCCGCTCGCGGTGGCGCTGGAAAAACGACCAGCCGAAGGAGTCGATGAAGAGGAAGATCACCTTGCGGTAGCGCTGCGCCAGCGCCGCAAAGCCGGCCGGCGCCAGACTCGACGCCGCATCCGGCAGCAGCACGGACTTGATGAAACCGGGTAAGTCGGCAAAGCAGCCGCCCTCGTAGCGGGGCCGGATGAACTGGGGTGGCAGGTCGAGTGGGTTTGGCATGGGCTTGGCCTTTCCCCGTCATTATATGCATTCAAGGCCGCTGCTGGCAATTCGTGGGTGCGCCAATTAGCGGGCAGGACGCGGTATCCAGATCGGCGGCCATATCGCTGGCATCCCTGGTGACCGCGGCCTTCCCAAGAATCGTGAAGTCGAAGCTGCCAAAGCCCGCGCCCGCGCGCAGAACCGATAGGCCAGCGCCGCCAAAACGAAAACGCCCTCCACAACTGGAGGGCGTGTCTGCTAAGGTGGCCCATACGGGACTCGAACCCGTGTCTCAGCCTTGAGAGGGCTACATCCTGGGCCTCTAGACGAATGGGCCTTAGCGTCTGGCATTTTAGCCCGCGGCGCGGGGTTTGTCAAATTTGCGGAGTTGCAGGTTGCACGTGGCAAGTTGCAGGTGGCAGGTGGCAGGTTGCAGGTGGCAAGAGGCGTCACGTTTCACGTTTCACGCCATTACGACCGGTGTGTGCCAGGAACAGCGGATAGAGTTGCTCCGGATCGGTGATGGCTGACGCGTCCCAGTCGATCTCAGACGGCAGAAGCAGGAAGGGGCGGTTCTGGTCGCCGCCGATGCCGCCGTGGGTGGCCCAGTGCGGCTCGAAGGCGATGGCGTGGCCGGCTGCGTTCCAGCGGCCGAAGAGCAGCAGGTCGCCGCTGTTGGAAAAACACGCCACCCGCGCCAGTTGGCGCGCGGCCAGGGCCGGGTCGGGCAGGTTGTCCAGCAGATCGCTCAACAGCGGATCATCCAGAGCCAGCAGGCGGCGCGGCCCGCGCACGGTCATGGCCATGGCCTCGCCCCGCTCCCGTCCCAGCACCAGCCCCAACCCTGGATGCTCCACCAGGCTGCGCAGCAGGCCGGGGTAGGCCAGCTCGATCTCGCTCAGGTCCATCTGGTGCGCAGCCAGCGGAAAGTAGACCAGCGACACGGTGCCGGAGTTGCGCAGGATCAGGTCGCGGTGGCGGCTCAGGTCATACTCCTGTTCGTCGTCGGCCGGGATGCGCCGGGCGACGAAGCTGCGCAGCACACCGGCCAGCCGCTGGCTGCGCGCTGACAGGTGCGCGCTGATGCCATCCAGCTCCTCCAGCAGGAATTCCGTCTCGCGGCGGGTGCGCCACTCGCGGCTGAAGGTCTCGTCCAGCGCCACCGGCGCGTGTCCCTTGGCTGTCAGCGAGGCCATGAACTCCCCCAAGGTCTGGCCGTAGCGCTCCTTGAACGGTGTACAAGGGCTCATGCCGTGGTCGGACAGCACGAACAGGTCGTATGGGCGGCGGTCGGCGAAGCGGCGCCTGGTCAAATCGATCTCGCGCATGCGGCCGTCGATGCCGCGCAGCACCCGCTCGGTTTCGCCGTCCAGCGGCCCAAGCTGGTGCGCCACATCGTCGTAGCCGTAGAAGTTGGCGTAGATGGCCGGCACGCGGCGGTAGATGTCCAGCAGCACTCCGAAGGTCTGCAGCTCGCGAAAGACCACGCTGGCGCCGATCTGCAACAGGGAACTGAGCAGCGAGAATGGCCGCCGCCGCCGGCCGACGCGCGTGTCGAAGCGCCCTACCAGCCGCTGCCACAGATCGCGTATGAAGTCCAGCGTTACGTCCTTGACCAAGCGCAGCAGCCGTATGGGGCTGAACAGCAACAGCAGCAGCAGGCTGGCCCCGCGCGCGTTCTCGAAGAAGCGCTCGCCCCCCAGCGCGCTGATGGTGAACAGCGACTGGCGCGCGCCGCCGTCGTAGATGTTGACGTAGCTGGAACCGCCCTCCAGCAGGCCGGCGCGGCCGGCGCTCAACCGATCCTGCAACAGGCGCGCGTCGCGCGGGTGCTTCGCCACCACCGTCTTGCCGCTGGCCTTCTCGTACCAGCGAAAGGCCGGGATCCCCTCGTTGTTGCCGTATAGAATCCCGCCCTGCACGGCCGGCGTGCTGCTGGGTACGCCGCACCACCAGGGCTCCAGCCGGTAGCCGTCCCGCTCGATCATGCGCCGTAGGTGGGGCATCACCCCGCGCGCCAGCGCCTGCTGCAGCGTGGCGTGCGACAGCCCGTCGATCTGCAAGATGAGCAAGCCGCGCCCGCCGTCGCCAGCCGCCTCGTCCGCGTTGCGGCCCAAACGCCGGGCCAGCGCCCCATACTTGCGCCGGTTGAACCAGGTGGCGAGCAGCTCGAGCAGGTCGAGCACCCGTTGGAGAAGCCAGGTCATGGGCGGAAATGATGAATGATGAATGATGAATGATGAATGATGAATGATGAATGATGAATGATGAATGATGAATCCGGAGTCCGGACTCCGGATTCATCGTTCATCATTCATCCTTCATCGTTTGATAGCCACTCCTGCAACGTCGTAAAGCCGCCGTGCTGGCCGTCGATACCGGCGCGTAGCTCGCCGGCCGTGCCATAGTGCTCGGCAAAGGCGTTGTGGCGGTGGATGCTCTCGAAGTTCTCCTGTTTGGCGACGATCAAATCCTCGTCGCCAAGGTCGGGGTAGCTCTCCAGCGTCAGGCGTATCATCTCGCGCACCACGTCCTCGACAAAGCGGGGGTTGCGGTGCGCCTTGTTGACCACGAAGAACTCGTCGCTGCGCTTGAGCAGCTCGTAGATCTCGGAGCTCATGCTGTGCTCGACGATATGCACCAGGTCGAAGGCCTGCACCTCGCGGCGGGTGCCCAGCAGTAACGTGCCGCGGCCGCGCTGGTTGTGGGTGGCCAGCGGCACCAGGTCGAGGATGCGCTCGGCTGTCGCCTCGTCCATGCCCTCCTGCTCTTGCAGCAACTGGCGGGCGTAGCTGCGCACCATGTCCTGAGCGCAGGGGCAGGCGGTCAGCCCGTCGGCCTCGACGCCCACGATGCGCCGCGCGCCGCTCCGGCTGGCCACGGCCATGCCGATCAACGTGTAGATCGACTGCGTCGGCTTGCCGGAGATGGGCGCGATCTTGCGCATGGGGAACTTGGCCGTCACCCGCACTTCGGAGCGCAGCGCACCCTGGCTTTCGACGGTCTGGCGCGCCAGCAGCTCGGCGAAGGTCTCGATGTCGGGCGCGGCCTGTACCGTCATGGCGTCCACCACCGCCTCCAGCTCGTCGCTGAAGCGCGACATGTGTACGCCGGCTTGCTGCGGGGCCAGGTCGACGAACAGATCGACCGTCGCGTAGAACAGGTTGTCCTTGCCCTTCTCGGTCAGGCGGATGATGCGCTCCAGGTTGGTGACGCCGACGCGGCTGAGGCCGATGGCCACCTGCGGCCGGCTGCTCTGCACATCGTGCTCGAAGGCCGGCGCCAGCCCGCGCCGGGCCAGCCGCACGCCGCTCTGGTCTACCTGCGCCAGCAGCGCTGCCACGCGAAGGCCCAGCACAGGATGCACGGCGTCCGGCGCGATCTCGGCCAGCGGGGCCAGCACGAAGGCCCGTTCGTCCATGCGCGGGTGGGGAATCGCCAGCTCCGGCGTGTCCAGCGCCAGGTCGTCGTAGAGCAGGATATCCACGTCGATCAGCCGCGGGCCGTAGCGGAAGGTGGCCAGCCGGCCCATGCGCTGCTCCACCTGTTTCACGAAGCGCAGCAGTTCCTCGGGCAGGAGGTCAGTGCTGGCTCGGCAGGCGATGTTGATGAAGTCAGGTTGGGCCAGGTAGCCCACCGGGGTGGTCTCGTAGCAGGCCGAGATGCGCTCGATGACCAGGCGTTGGCGCAATAACTGCAGGGCCTGACTGATGTTGCCCTGCCGGTCGCCCAGGTTCGCGCCCAGGCCGAGGTAGACGGTGTGCATGGTGGGGTTTGCGGGATGGTGGGAGCGGGATGCGAAACGAGCAACGAGTAAGGCGTAACCGGCGATGTGGCGTCAGTGCAGTGGCGCGCAGAGAATGTGCGGGTTAGCGGCGACGGGTGAACATGCCCACCACCAGCAGCAACACCATCGCGCCCAGGACAGCCACGATGAAGGCGGTGAAGCTCCACTCCACCGTGAAGCTGCCGCCGAAGACCAGGCTGTAGATGGCGCCGCCCAGGAACGCGCCGATCACGCCGACGATGATGTTGGTGATGCAGCCCTGGCGGTTGTTGCGGCCGGTGATCATGCTGGCGATCCAGCCGGCCAGCGCGCCGAAGATGATCCAGGAAAAGCAGCCCAGATTGGATTGAACCAGGTCCATGTCGATGCTCCTTGTGGTGAAAGGCAGCGCGTCGCTGCCGCGGGATGGGTACGATACGTCTCGATTGTGCCACAGGTTGGCCGGCATGGCAAGCAACCAGCCGCTCCCCAGATTTGACTTTTCTTCCGAGAAAAGTCAAATCTGCTTCCCCCACCACCCCTCCAACCCAGCCCCATCCAAAAACCCCTCCGCCGCGCCCGCCGCGCCGATCTTGTAGGAGGCGAACACCACCGCTTTGCGCAGCGCCAGATAGGGATCGCCGCTCTGCATGTAGACGTGCAGGAAGGCCGAGAACAGCGCGTCGCCGGCGCCGATGGTGTTGACCACCGGGCGGGTGAACACAGCCGGCACATGCACCGGCGTCTCCCCTTTGACCGCCAGCAGCGCGCCCTCTGCGCCCAGGCCGATCACGGCGATGGTGTTATGGTAGCGCGCCTGCACAGCCGCAGCCCATGCCTCCGGCGGCGCGGGCAGGCGTTCGTGGCTCATGAAGAGGATGTCGGCCGCCCGCATGAAGTCGGCGTTGTACGGATCGCCCAGGTCGGCGATGGCGTGGACGTCCGTGGCGACGGTCATCCCGTGCTGCCGGGCCAGCGCCAGCAGCGGCCGCGAGAAGTTGATGTTGCACAGCACGGCCAGCCGGCAGCCCGCCGCGACCTCGTGAAACAACTCGACCGGGTAGACCTGTTCCTGCACGTCCTTCAGGTCGACGTGGATCTGCCGCCGCCCCTCGCCGTCGTAGAGGATGGCCGACTGGGCGGTCTCGGCCGCCTGGGCCAGCACGGTGCGGTCGTCCACGCCGCGGCTGCGCAGCGCCGCCCGTGCCAGCCGGCCGGGGGCGTCGTCGCCGATCAAGCTCAGCAGGCGCACCTCATGGCCTAACGTGCGCAGCGCTGCGCTGACGTTGACCCCGACCCCGGACACGGTGCTCCTGACGCCGAAGAAAGGATAGCGCACCGGGAAGTAGGGGATGGGAAAGCCGTCGACGCGCACGGTGGTTTCGAGGTTGACCAGGCCGGAGACGAGGATGGGGAAAGTCATGGCAAACGTCCGTAGATCCGGCTTATTGGTTTGGGTGTATTCAAAATGGGTTGGCCGTGTCATTGTGAGAAGGCCGCCGACGAAGCAATCTTGCTATGCCACGCTGGCACGCCTGCACTTGCGTCAGGTGCAAGTGTTGCTTCGCCGGCGGACTCCTCGCATTGACAATTCAACCCATCTTGACCACACCCTATTGGCTCGCGGTCAACTGGAAGCTGTCGAAGAACGCCTGCACCGCGCCCGGGCTGGTCTCGTCCGTGGTGGTCAGGTTGATCAACTGGTACAGCCGATCCTTGACCAAGACGACGCGCGCGCTGCCGGTGATGGCGCTGCCGGTGGGCGAGGAGCCGGAGTCGATGTTGAAGGTGAACTCGCGCCCCGGAAAGCCGCCCACGGTAATCTGCTTCTCGTCTTGCAGCGTGCCCGATACGTTAGCGATCGCGCCGTCGCGGCTGTTGTCCAGTAGCCCCTGCACGAACGCGTCGTCGCCCGAGGCGATGACGTCGGCGACAGAGGCCGGAAAGCCGTTGTGACTCACGACCACCGTCCGGTCGCCGCTCTCAACCAGGTACATGGCCACGGCGATGTCGCCAGCCTCGGTGGGTACAGTCTCGGTTTGAACCTTCGGCTCGGCGGGCAGCCGCACGGTAAAGCTGCCGTCCGGCGCCGTGAAGGCGACCCAGCCAGCCAGCGGATCGGGCGTTGCCGTCGGCTCGGCTGGGCCAGCCGGCGTGGCTGTCGGCGCGGCCGCTCCGCCACCGCACCCCGCCAGCAGCGCCGCCAACATCACCACCAAGGCCGTGGTAACCAGATTGGTTCGGAGTGACATGATTTGCTCCTTGAGGAAGAGTGTGTCGCTGGAGCG
>JBAQCH010000067.1:0-17755 GCA_049294015.1 Anaerolineae bacterium | reverse complement strand
CCACGGAACAGAACCCGCTACCGCCCGTAGGACGAATTTCCCAATTCGTCCCTCCGGCGGGCGATCTGGGAAGATCGCCCTACCACGGAACAGAACCCGCTACCGCCCGTAGGACGAATTTCCCAATTCGTCCCTCCGGCGGGCGATCTGGGAAGATCGCCCTACAATTTTCGGAATCCCAGCAGCCAGAAGGGACGGTCGATCTGGCGGCAATAAGCCTCGCGCCGCGTCGGAGGATCGGCGTCGAAGGCGGCGGCCAGGGCGGGTTCGTTGGCCGTGAACCCTCCATGCTCAGCCAGGACTTGCTCGATCAGTTGGGCGTAGCCTTCCACGTCCGTGCGCACATGCAGCAGGCTGCCGGGGGCCAGCAACTCGTAGACCAAGTCGAGGAAGGGCAGCGTGAAGAGCCGCTTGACCTGGTGGCGTCGCTTCCACCACGGGTCAGGGTAAAGCACGTGGATCACGTCCACCCGGCCGGCCAGCTCCAGTTGTGGCAGCGCCCAGCGCGCATCGTCGTCGCTGATCCAAACGTTTTCCAGCCCAGCCCGCTGCACCTGCTTGATCACGCTGCGGCACAGGTCTCGCTTGACCTCGAAGCCCAGGAAGCGCCGCTCACGATTCGCCCCGGCCCGGCCCAGCAAGAATTCCCCCGTCCCGAAGCCGATCTCCACCTCTAGCGGCGGTCCGGTTCTCACAAGTTGGACAGATCCGACGGCTCCACCAAGTTCCTCCCAGTTCCTCTCAGTTCCTCCCAGTTCTCCGCCAAGATAGCCCGCCAGCCGCGCTCGCTTCTGCGCGCTGACGTCGATCAGCCGGAAATAGGGCTGCTCCTCGGGGATCGGCCGCCAGCGGACGTGGGCCGGCCGGCGGTTGGGGTCGCCGCCGATCAGCCCGCGCCCTTCATCGTAGCGCTCGATCGCTTCTTGCTGCTGCTCCGGATCGACGTCGAAGTCGGGCCGGCCGAGGGGGAGGGGTCGTTCCATGGGGGGAAAGGGTAGACAAGTAGACAAGGAAGCAGGTAGACAAGGCAGGAAGCCGCCTCTTCCACATTGTCTACTTGTCTACTTGCCTACTTGTCTACTTGCCTACTTGTCTACTTGTCTACTTGTCTACTTCACACCACGACGTTCACCAACGACCCCGCCGCAAAGATCACCTTGCGCACGGTTTTGCCGGCGATGTGGCGTTGGACGTTGGGGTCGGCCAGGGCCAGCTCGCGCGCGGCGGTCTCGTCGACGCCGGCCGGCACCTCGATCTTGCCACGCACCTTGCCGTTGACCTGCACCACCAGCGTGATGACGTCATCCTTGGCCGAGTCGGCGTCCCAGGCCGGCCAGCGCTGCACGTGGACGCTAGCGCCGGGGTGGCGGCGCTGCCACAACTCTTCGCTGACGTGCGGCGCGATAGGGGCCAGCATCAGCAACAGGCTGTCGACAGACTCGTCCCAGGTCAGGGAGCCGTAGATGCTCGTGCTGCGCGCAGCTTTCAGCGTGTTGCGCAGCGCCATCAGCCTGGCGACGATGGTGTTGAACTTGAAGGTCTCGATGTCGCCGGTGACGTCGCGAATAGTCTGGTGCATAGCCCGCCGCAGGTCGCGCACATCCTTTTCTTCGTAGGACGAATTTCCAATTCGTCCGTCTCCATCCATCACCAGGTTCCAGACGTCGTTCATGAAACGCGCCACGCCTTCGATACCCTTGCTGTTCCACGGCCCGCCCAGCTCCCACGGCCCTATAAACATCAGGTAGGCGCGGATGGTGTCGGCGCCGTAGCGCGCCACCAGCGCGTCGGGCGCCGAGACGTTGCCGCGGCTCTTGGACATCTTTTCGTTGTCCTCGCCCAGGATCATTCCCTGGTTGAACAGCCGCAGCATCGGCTCGTCGAAGGGCACCAGCTCCATGTCGCGCATCGCCTTGGTGAAGAAGCGGGTGTAGATCAGATGCATGGTGGCGTGTTCGATGCCGCCGGTGTACTGGTCCACAGGCAACCAGTAGGCGCCGGCCGCCTCGTCCCACGGCGTGTCGTTGGGGCTCAGCCGCTGGCCGGCCTTGTGGTAGGGCGTGATGTAGGCGTAGTGGTACCAGGACGAGCACATGAAGGTGTCCAAGGTGTCGGTCTCGCGCTCGGCGTCGCCGCCGCACTGGGGGCACTTGACGGTGCGGAAGCCGGCGTGGAACTTCAGCGGGCTCTCGCCGGTGGGCAGGAACTCAGCGTCCTCGGGCAGCAGCACCGGCAGATCGCCGTAAGGCACCGGTACCGTGCCGCAGGTGGGGCAGTCGATCATGGGAATCGGCGCGCCCCAGTAGCGCTGGCGGCTGATCAGCCAGTCGCGCAGGCGGTAGTTGACCGCCGCCTTGCCCTTGCCCTGCGCGGCCAGCCAGGCGGTGACATCGCCCTTGGCCCGGTCGCCCGGCGTGCCGCTAAACTGACCAGAGTTGATCATCGTTCCGTACTCGTGGTGGAACAACACGTCGCTGTACCAGGCCACGTCGCTCCACATTTCCATCGTAGTGCGGAACTGGCGCATGTAGTCGTAGCCGGCGTGGCAGCGGGCCATGATGGTCGCGTCGGCTGCGACCGAGTCCAGCGCCATGACGCCGTCATGGAACACCACCTGCCAGCGGCGGCCCACGATGTCGGCCCAGTGGCCGGGGCGCAGGTGCGCGTGCAAGATAGCGGTGAAGGCATCCATCTCCGCATCGCTCTCCAGCGGCACACCGAAGAAACGGCCGCGCTCGGGAATGGTCAGGTACTTGTAGGCGATGTTGGCGCCTTGCAGCGCGGCCTCGAAGCCGTCGGTCACCGAGCCGTCCCAGACCACGCTCTTGGCGCGGCCGTCTGGGCGGTCGATCACCGGCACGATGGGCAGGCCGAACTTCAGCGCGAAGTCGAAGTCGCGCTCGTCGTGGGCCGGCACGGCCATGATCGCGCCTGTGCCATAGGTCATCAGCACGTAGTCGGCGATCCAGATCGGGATGCGCGCGCCGTTGACTGGGTTGACCGCGTAGCCGCCGGTGAAGACGCCGGTCTTCTCTTTGTCGGCCGCGCCGCGCGCGATCTCGTCCAGCCGGCTGGCCTGCTGCACGTACGCGTCGATCTCGGCCCGCTGTGCCGCCGTGGTGATGCGGCTAATCAGCGGGTGCTCCGGCGCCAGCACCATGAAGGTCGCGCCCCACAGGGTGTCGGGCCGGGTGGTGAAGACGGTGATCAGTGGCCAGTCATCAGTGACCAGGGGATCAGTAGCGACGGGCGACTGTTCACTGTTCACTGTCCACTGTTCACTGTCCACCTTGAAATGCACCTCCGCGCCCTCGGAGCGGCCGATCCAGTTGGTCTGCATGGTCTTGACCCGCTCCGGCCAGTCGATGGTCTCCAGGCCGTCCAGCAGCTCCTGGGCGTAGCGGGTGATGCGGAACTTCCACTGGTTCAGCTCTTTCTTGATCACCGGCGTGCCGCAGCGCTCGCAGTGGCGGTCGTCGCCCCAGACCTGCTCCCTCGCCAGGGTGGTGTTGCAGTTGGGACACCAATCGACCGGCGCGAACTCCTTGTAGGCCAGGCCCATATCATATAGCTTCAGGAAGAACCACTGCGTCCACTTGTAGTACTCCGGGTCGCAGCTCACGGTCTCATGATCCCAGGCCCACATCGCGCCCATAGAGCGCAGTTGGCCGCGCATCTTGTCGATGTTGGCCAGCGTCCACTTGTAAGGATGCGCGCCCTTCTTGATGGCTGCGTTCTCGGCCGGCAGGCCGAAGGCGTCGAAGCCGATAGGAAACAGGACGTTGTAGCCAGTCATGCGGCGGTAGCGCGCGGCTGCATCGCTGGGCGTCATCGCGTACCAGTGGCCGATGTGCAGGTCGCCCGACGGGTAGGGCAGCATCGTCACAAAATAGAACTTCTCTTTGTCCGGGTCTTCGACCACCTTGTACAGCCCATCTTCGACCCATTGCGCCTGCCAGCGCGGCTCGATCTCTTGCGGAATGTATTTGTCTGCCATGATAGCTCTCCTGGCTAGAAGTCGGGCTTTTTCGGAAAGCCCGACTTCTGACTCTACGAACAAAAAACGCCCTCGTCCGGTCAGGGACGAAGGCTTGTGCTCCGCGGTGCCACCCTGTTTGAGGACGGTGACCAGTAAACGGTGATCGGTAAACGGTGATCGGTCGTCAGCATCTCGACCGTTTACCGTTCACGGATAACCGATTACCCTCCGTCCTCCACTCAGGGACCGATAACGAGGTCAGCCGGCGACCGCTAAGCACGAAGCACTCACGGGCGCAACTCCCAGGCGAGTTCGGCCTCGGCGTGCGCTGGAACGCCTGCGGGCTTGCACCATCCGCCCGCTCTCTACAGCGCTGGCCTACTGCTCCTGTTCGCAGTCGTTGTGTGTTTGATTAGGATCAAGAGTATAGGCCAGATGGGCGCGCTTGTCAAGCCCAGAAACGCAAAGATGGCAACTTTGCGAATAAGTTGCCATCTTTCAATCCAGGTGGAGCTGAAGGGATTTGAACCCTTGACCCCCACAATGCCATTGTGGTGCTCTCCCAGCTGAGCTACAGCCCCGGATTTATCGTGTTAATGCGCTGCCTGTGCAGTCAGGTGGAGCTGAAGGGATTCGAACCCTTGGCCTCTACAGTGCGATTGTAGCGCTCTCCCAACTGAGCTACAGCCCCGCAGACAGCAGGCATTATACCGGGGGGAGAGGGGATTGTCAAATCGCCGAGCGCTGCTTTGTCTGCGCCAACGCGCCCGGATTGACACCCGCGGTCGCCTATGTTACCCTGCTGGCCGCGCGCAGATCGGCTTGTCACTCCGTTTAACTCTTATGGAGCCAAATACACTACTGTCGTGTCAATGCTCATTTGAGGAGTAGGCGTCCCCAGACGCCAGGTTCGCATGTGGGCATACGAACTCCTCAAATCATGATTGACGCAACACTACGTCACCGACCCAGGAGAACACCCCCATGACCAGCAACGAATACCAAGCAGCAGTAGCCGCCTATGCCGATGACTTGAACGCCCTGTTCGCCCCTGAGCCGGCTGAGAGCCGCTCGGCCGAGCCGCGCGTCGCCTCGGCTAACACCCTGGCCGAACGAGCCGACAGGCTGGCCAAGCGCTCGACCGACCTGCTGGACCAGACAGCCGCCTTCTTGAGCGACGACAACGCCGCAGTGCGTCTGGGGGCGGAGCAGAGCCTGCTGACCCAGGCCGTCGCCTCGCTGCGCGTGGCCGAGGGGCTGCTGGCCGCCGACGCCGCGGAGGAAGGGGCTGCTACGCGCTCGGCAGCAGGCCAGCCAGAGCCGATTGGTTTCGACGACCTGCTGGCCTTGCTGGAGATGCCGCTGGAGACTGTGGGCGACGATGTGGCGGCCCAGCCCGCGCTGACCCGCGGTCGCGCGCCCCAGGCCAGCCGCGACGAGTTGATTCAGGCGGCCAACGACGCCATCGACCAGGTGCTGGGCGGCGTAGGGTCGTTCAGCAAAGACGCCCTGGCTGGCCTGTTGGGATTGGACACGGCTTTGCTCAAGCAGGCTGCCAAACTGGTTAGCGGCGAGCTGGCTGAGTTGGTGGCCAAGCTGGGCGAGCAAGCATCGCTGTTAGTAGCCAAGGGCGTGCGCTTCCTGCTGCAAGCCTATGACAGCTTGCTGGCCGCGCTGGGCCAAGACGCCGCCAGCGCCTTGCGCCAGCAGGTGGCTGGCTGGATCGAGCAGATTCAACAAGGCGACAGCGCGGCGCAGCTTGTCGGCGCGGCGCTGCAGGCCGGCGCCGTCAAAGCGCAGGTGGCTGAGCTCGTCGCCGCCAGCCAGGCGCCGGCCGAAGCGCTGGGCCAGACCGAGGCCAACGTGGCGGCGCTGCCCGGCAGCTTTGCAGGCCGCACCAAGCTGGCAGGGCAGATTCTGGCGGGCATGGCTGTTCTGAAGCGGATTCCGGCGACCCGCTTACCGATGGTCGAAGTGGCTACAGCCGCCGTCTATATCGGCCTGCTGGGTTTCGTAGTCTACACTGGCAGCGACTACGTGGACGCCCCGCGCCTGGAGCGCATCGGCCGCGTCGCTGGCGTGCTGCAAGTGATCGAGACGGGATTGAGATAAAGCGGGCGCGGGGGCAAACCAGTGTGCCTGGTTCGCGGTTGGGCGTGCGAACTCTCCCGGCCAGCAATGGACTCGGGCTGCTGCCATCCGCCTAGCCGCTCGCGGCCGGGCAGACCACTTCCACCTGGACGCCAGCCGCGTGCAGCCGTGCGCACTGGCGCACGATGTCCAACATACGCGGCCGGTTGAACTGCGGCGAACCGGCTGTTAGCATGCTGGCGCTCAGCTTGAGGACGAGACGGCGACAGAAAAAAGGGCTATGTGGAGATGGCATGGCTTGGTCAGGCGCTGGCAAACGGCGGTAAGTAAGCGCGCAGGCGACGTGCGTAGTCAACCCGCTCCTCCGCCGGCATGAGGCGCCGCTGCGTCAGATACGAGTTGTAGAAGGTGTCGCCTGTATAGCGCGGCGTGACGTGCAGATGATAGTGCCAGACATCTTGGTTGCCCGCCGGTTCATTGTGCTGGCGCGTCGAGATGCCGTCGCAGCGGTAGGCCGCTTTCATTGCCAGCGCAACCATTGCGGCTATGCGCTGAATGTCGGCACCCAACTGCGCTGGTAGATCGTAGATGTTCTCGAAGTGCTCGTTGGGGATGATGATCACAGCGCCAGCGTTGTTCGGCCATTGGTGCGACGCAACGAAGGCAGTCACCGTAGCGTCACGGAAGACGATGTCGGCCTGCGTCGACAGAGCATCCCCAGTGCCGCCGGCCAGCGCACAGAAGGGACAGTCATACCCATCAGGAGCATGATTGTACATAATTTCCCGGCTAGACCGGGCTATACCGTTTCCTTGGGGATATCTCGCCTCAATTCCTGGTCAATGCGGTCATGCAGGAACATCTTGATCAAGGACTGGTAGGGAACATCCCGCTTGTTGGCCAACAGGCGTAACTCGTTCAGCATTGGCAGCGGCAGGCGCAGTGAGATCGATTTCGTAGTTGGCTTCAACTGGGGAAACACCGCTGCGCTGGCTTCGTCCCAATCGACGTAATCAGTCGAGTCATGGCTTGCCCAAAACTCGCGCTCCTCGTCCTCATTCGTAAAACGTGGAATCTCTCTTGACTGCTTCGGCATATTTCCTGCTCTCTCTCTGGTTCATGTCGCGTGCAGAGATGACGCGGATACGATTTCTCCGGATGGTGAAGGCGACAAAGAGCCAACGATCCGCATCAGTGCGACCCAAAACGAAGTGGCGACTTTCGTGCTGTGAATGCCGCGCATCGGCCGCCACAAGCAGCGGCTGATTGAAAAAGACTTCCTCGCACTCTCCATCAGACACTTCATGTAACAGCCAGTTTTTCTCGCTGTTATCGTCATCCCACTCAAAGCCCTGGCTGTTGTAGATGACCTGTTTCATGATGCGATGTATACTACATTCATATACCGAATTCGCCAAATCACAGCAGTTCTCGCCTACCAAACCTACCAATCCACCAATCTACCAATCCACCAATCTACCAATCTACCAATCTACCAATTTACCCCTTCATTCACCCCTATGCTATACTGCTCTCCCTATGAATCCGAAAGCCCTTCACGTCCTCGAATTCGATAAGATCCTCCATCGTCTCGCCGTACACACCAGCTTTTCGGCCGGCCGCGAGCTGGCTTTGAGCACGCGGCCGACGGACGATGTCAGCCTGGCGCGGCAATGGCTGGCCGAGACGACCGAGGCGCGCCGCCTGCTGGGCGAGCACTCCGACGTCCACCTGGGCGGCGTGCATGACGTGCGGCCCCTGCTGCCGCTGGCCGAGCGGGGCGTGGTGCTCATGGCCAACGACCTGCTGGAAATTCGCAGCACGCTGCTGCGCGCCCGCGCCCTGCGCGGCCTGCTGACCCGGCTGGAGACGCGCTTCCCCAACCTGGCAGACATCGGCTTTCGCATCGAGCCGGCGCCGCATGTGGCCGACCAGATTGCCCAGGTAATCAGCGAGCGAGGCGAGGTGCTGGACAACGCCAGCCCACGGCTGGCCCGCCTGCGCGGCGAGATCAAGGTGGTCCAGGGACGGTTGACAGAACGGCTCAGCAAGCTGATCAGCTCTTCCGACACAGCGCAATACCTGCAAGAGCCCATCGTCACCCAGCGCCAGGGCCGCTACGTCATCCCGCTCAAAGCCGAGTTCAAGGGCCGCATTCGCGGCTTGATCCACGACCAGTCGGCCAGCGGCGCCACACTCTTTATCGAGCCCTTCGGCGTGGTGGAGCTGAACAACGAGTGGCGCAAGCTGCAACTGGACGAGCAGGAGGAGATCCGCCGCCTGCTGGCCGAGCTGAGCGACCTTGTCGGCGACGAGGCGCCCCACATTCGCCAAACCGTCGAGGCGCTGGCCCTGCTGGACCTGATCTTCGCCCGCGCCCGCTACGCTGACGATCTGCGCGCCAGCGAGCCGGAGTTGGTGGGGTTCAAGGAGAAGAGGGAAAGTAGGGAAAGAAAGGAAAGAAGGGGTGAAAAAGTAAGCGGCGCGCTGGGGGCCTCCGAGGATTCATCATTCATCGTTCATCATTCATCATTCCGCCATCCCGGCTCGACCATCACCCTGCGCAAGGCCCGCCATCCGCTGCTGGACCCGGAGACGGTGGTGCCTATTGACGTTTACCTGGACGATGATTATTTCGTCATCCTGGTCACCGGCCCCAACACCGGCGGCAAGACGGTGACGCTCAAGACGGTGGGGCTGCTGGCGCTGATGGCCCAGGCGGGCATGCACGTACCGGCTGGCGACGGGTCGACGTTGTCCTGCTTCGAAACCATTTTTGCCGACATCGGCGACGAGCAGAGCATCGAGCAGAGCCTGTCCACCTTCTCCAGCCACATGTCCAACATCATCGCCATCCTGGGCGAAGCCGACGAGCGCAGCCTGGTGCTGCTGGACGAACTGGGCGCAGGCACCGATCCCGAGGAAGGCTCAGCCCTGGCGCGGGCGCTGTTGGATCACCTGGTGCAGCGCAGCATCACCACCCTGGCTACCACTCACTACAGCGACCTCAAGGTCTACGCCCACAGCACCCCTGGTGTGCGCAACGCCAACGTCGAGTTCGACCTGGAGACGCTGGCCCCTACCTACGAGTTGAGCATCGGCCTGCCGGGCCGCTCCAACGCGCTGGCCATCGCCACGCGCCTGGGCATGGAGTGCGCGATCATCAGCGCGGCCGAAGCGCTGGTGCGGCCAGAGGCGCTGGCGGCCGACAGCCTCTTGCAAGACATCAAGACCACAAGGGAGCGGCTCGAGGCAGAGCGTTCTCAGGCTGAAGCCGCCCGCCGCCAAGCTGAGGCGCACGAGAAAGAGCTGCGCTATCGCCTGGCCCGCGTCGAGGAAGCGCGGCGCGAGGTCCTGAACGAAGCGCGCGCCCAGGCCCAGGCCGAGCTGGACCAGGTAGAGGCTGAGATTGACCGCCTGCGCCGCCAGATGGCCGGCTTCAGTGGCAGCAGCCACGTCAGCGGCCCTAGCACCCACCAGCAGATGCTGGCCGAGGCGCAACAGGTGCTGGCCCAGCGGCGCAAGGCCGCCGAGCCCGCGCCGCCATCCAGCGAGGCCCAGTTGTCTGCCAGCCAGCGGGCTGTGCCGCTGGCTGGCGGCGACACGGTCTGGATCCCCAGCCTGCAGGCCAGCGGCCAGATCGTGGCCATCTCCCTCGCCGACCACGACGCGGAGGTACAGATCGGCTCTTTCCGTATGCGCTTGCCGCTGGGCCGGCTGGAGCGGCGCGACGTCAGCCAGGCCGCGCCTGTGGGCATCAACAAGCCCAAACGCGTGGCCGAGCCTGAGTCCTCCGGCGGAGCGACGCCGCTGCCTCATGTCGGCCTGGAGCTGGACATCCGCGGGGCCAACATCGAGGAGATGCTGCCCCGGCTGGAAAAGTACCTGGACGACGCCTATCTGGGCATGATGCCCTGGGTGCGCATTATCCACGGCAAGGGCACGGGCGTGCTGCGCAGCGCGGTGCGCAAAGAGCTGAGCAAGCATCCCCTGGTCAAGAGCTTTCGCGAGGGTGAGGCCGGCGAGGGAGGCGACGGTGTGACCGTGGCCTACATGGTGGGGCAGTAACTGGCGGACAAAACAAAGAGCTGCGTTGGGTGCCTCCCCCCCGCGCACCCAACGCAGCCCTTGCTGAACGTGCTGGCCTATGCCCTTCGATAACAAGTACGACGTCGCCACAGTCCGGCAACGCTTCAGACGTAACGCTTGCGCCCCCGCCCCCGCTTGAACCGATGTCGCCTTCGGTACCATCTACGAAAGATTAAAGAGCGAGCAAGGTTACGGCCACCAGCGCCGGAGATGCAGGACTGACACAGCCCCAGGACACGTCCAGGATGATAGTAGCAGACGATTGCAACGAAAGTGCAACGGCAGTGAATCGATTGACGCGGTAGCGACGCATGGCGCATCTGGAAATCAAATTGCTCGGCACGTTCCAGGCGACCCTCGATGGCGTGGCCCTGACAGGCTTCCGCTCGGACAAGACGCGAGCCTTGTTGGCGTACCTGACCCTGGAGCGAACCAGGTCCCACCGCCGCGACTGGCTGGCCACCCTGTTGTGGGGCGACTACGACGACCGCTCTGCCCGGCGCAGTTTGAGCAGCGCGCTGGCCAACCTGCGCCAATTGCTCAGCCCTCTTGGCCCGGCCGTGGCGCTGGATGCCGACCGCAACGACATCTGGCTGCAGGCTAATTCAGAGGCGATTACCGTCGATGTGGCGCAGTTTCGTGGCCTGCTGGCCGATACCTCCAGCCATCCCCATCGTGCGCTGATGCACTGCGCCCAGTGCATCCAGCGTCTCGATCAGGCCGCTGATCTTTACGTCGGACCCTTTTTGCCAGGATTGAGCTTCGGCGACAGCCCCGATTTCGACGAGTGGCAGCAGACACAGCAGGAGTCCCTGCACCAACAGGCGCTGCACGCCCTCCATGTGCTGGCTGCGCACCACCTGGCTGCCGGCCGCTATGCCCAAGCTGAACAAGTCACTCGCCGCCAGCTTAGCCTGCAACCCTGGCACGAAGAGGCGCATCGCCAGTTGATGTTGGCGCTGGCCGGCGCGGGCCGGCGCAACGCAGCCCTGGCCCAGTACGACCTGTGCCGCGCCATCCTGGCGGCTGATTTGGGGGTCGAGCCAGAAGCCCGAACCACTGCCCTGTATCAACAAATCCGCGCTGGCCTCCCGCTTCAGGCAGCGGTCTGGGTGGGCAACCGGTCGGCCAACCCCTATCGCGGCTTGCGGCCCTTTCGATCGGCCGATGCCGCCGACTTCTACGGCCGGGATGCCATCACTCGCCAGTTGGTCGAGGCAGTGCAGCGCGGCTCGATGGCGGCGTTGATTGGTCCCTCTGGCAGCGGCAAGTCCTCCGTGTTGCACGCTGGCCTGATCCACCGGCTTCATAGCGCTGTCACGACGGACGTCTCTGGCCCAGCCCGCGCTGGCAACGGCAAGGTGGCGCCGCTTTGGACGATCTGCGAGGCGCGCTTGGGCAGCCAGCCGTTCCATGCCGTGGCCGTAGCCGTCGCTCCCTATGTCCCGGCCGGCAACCAGTGGCTGCCCAAGGGCTCACCACCCGCCGCTATCGATCTTGCTGATCTGCTAGCCAGCGGCCAGCTTTCGCTGGCTCAATTGCTTTACGGCAGCGACTCAAACACAGCCGGCCGCCATCTGCTGTTGGTGGTGGACCAATTCGAGGAGCTGTACACGCTGTGCCCCGACCCGGAGCAGCGCCAGCGCTTTGTTGATCTGCTGGTGGATGTGGCGGCGCCATCGGGCGGCCAGACAGCGCTTGCCATCCTGCTGGCCGTGCGCGCTGATTTCATGGGCCAGGTGCTCTCGCAGCGCTCGCTGGCAGACGCCCTGCAAGGCAACACGGTCATGTTGGGGCCGATGCACCGCCAGGAGTTGACCGAGGCGATTGTCAAGCCGGCCGAGGCCCAGGGCGTTCGTCTGCAGGATGGCCTGGTGGCGCGCTTGCTGAACGACGTGGGCCAGACCCCGGGCCGGCTGCCCCTGCTGGAGTTCGCGCTGACTCAACTGTGGGAGCGGCAGGAAAACGGCTTCCTGACGCACGAAGCCTACGAGGAAATCGGCCAGGTGGAAGGCGCCCTGGCAAGCCACGCAGAGCAGGTCTACGCGCTGTTGAACCCAGCGCAGCAGGCTGCAGCCCAGCGCGTTTTCTCGCAGATGATTCAGCTCGGCCAAGACACCGAAGATACCCGCCGGCCGCTGTTGTCCAGTGAGGTCACTGCCAGTGACTGGGCGCTGATCCAACAACTGGCCGACCGCCGGCTCGTGGTCACCGACTTCGACGCGCGCGGCCATCAGACGGCCGAGATCACCCACGAGGCGCTGGTCCATGGCTGGGGGCGATTGCGCACCTGGATCAACACCGATCGAGCCTTTCACCTCTGGCAGCAGCGGGCTCGCCTGGCCGCCGATCAATGGCTGGCCAGCGGCCGAGATGTAGGCGCCTTGCTGCGCGGCGCGCCGCTGGCAGAAGCCGAAGGCTGGCAGACCGCCCGCCCAGACGACATCAGCCCCAAAGTGCTGGAGCTGCTCGCCGCCAGCCAGGCTCAACAACAGCGCGACGCGTGGGAGGCCGAGGCTGGACGACAACAAACGCTGGCCCAAGCCAATGCCCTGGCCGCAGCCGAACACCAGCGCGCAGAGCTTGAAGCCAAGTCCAACCAGCGCCTGCGTTGGCTGTCGGCCAGCCTTGCCATCGTCGCGGTGTTGGCCGTGTTGGCCGGCGTCCTGGCTGCCATGCAGCGCAACGAGGCGCTGCGTCAGTCGGCTCTGGCCCAGGCAGCTCAGGTCAGAGCTGACGCGCAACGCGGCATCGCCGAGCAGGAGGCCGCGCTGGCCCGCGCCCGTCAGTTGGCCGCCCAGTCGCTCAACCTGGCTGAATCCGCGCCCGATCTGTCGATTCTGTTGGCGTTGCAGGCGCTGCAGCTCAACCAGAACCGAGACGAGAATTCTGCTTTCCTGCTCAACCTCGATCTCAACCCGCTGCTGGGCGCCGTTCTCCACGGCCAAGACTCCAGCGTCTTCAGCGCCGCCATCAGCCCCAACGGGCGTCTGCTGGCGTCGGGCGGCGAGAATGGCTCCATCTGGCTGTGGGACCTGGATCGCAGCCAGCCGCTGGGCCCTCCCTTGACTGGCCATCGGCAGCCGGTTCAGTCGTTGGCTTGGAGTCCCGACAGCACAAAGCTGGTTTCGGGCGACTGGGAGGGCTGGCTGCGTTTCTGGGATGTGCCGACCCAGCAGCCGCTGGGCGACCCGATCCTGGGCCATACGGCAGCGGTGACTGCCGTTTCATTCACTCCCGATGGCCAGACGGTGCTGTCCACTGGCGACGACGGCGTCATGAAATCTTGGAACGCCGCAACCGGGGCTCCTGAGGGTGTGGACCTACCCTTGGCTGGCGAGAATGGGATGGCGTTCAGCGCCGATGGCAGTCGAATTGCGGCGAGCAGCGAGGTCACGTTGACGGTGCAAAGCGCGACCAGCGGACAACTGCTCGGCCCGCCCATGACTGGCCATAGCAACACGATCCACGATGTGATGATCAGCCCCGATGGCAAGCTGCTGGCTTCGGCCGGCTTCGACGGCATCGCCGTGGTCTGGCAGATCGCGACCGGCAAGCCGCTGTATCCGGCGCTGGAAGGGCACGACGGCCGCGTGCTGGCTGTTGCCTGGAGTCCCGATGGCAAGCTGCTGGCGACCGGCGGCACAGATTCCAGAGTTATCCTGTGGGACGCCGTGACGGGCGCGCCGCTGGGCGCGCCGTTGGTGGGAACCAGCAACTGGGTGCGATCGCTGGCATGGAGCCCGGATGGCCGCAGCTTGATCTCTGGCGACGCGGTGGGCAAAATCGTCGTTTGGGCCGTGGGCAACGTGCGTTGGCTGGCCGGCCACAGCAGTACGGTGCGCGGTCTGGCGTTCAGCCCCGACGGACGCACGCTGGCCTCCGGCAGCTTCGACCAGACGGTGCGGCTGCGCACGGTAGCCAGCGGCCGCGATCTTTTCCCGCCTTTGCAGGGCCATGACAACGCAGTGCTCAACGTCGCCTACAGCCCCGATGGCCGCTACCTGGTCTCGGCCAGCGCCGGCGGCGAGCTGGTGCGCTGGGACGCAGTGACTGGCGAGCAGATCGGCCTGCCGCTGCGCGGCCATGCTGGCCCGGTGGCTGCGCTGGCTATCAGTCCTGACGGACGGATCATTGCCTCCGGCTCCTTCGACAACAGCTTCATCCTGTGGGACGCCGCCACGGGCCAGCCACTGTTCGATCCGTTCACCGCCCACAGCGGCTGGGTGATTGGCCTGGCCTTCAGCCCGGATGGCCGCACGCTGGCATCGGGCAGCGGCGACACGACCATTCGCCTGTGGGACGTGGCCACGGGTGAGCAGATCGGCCAACCGTTGCTGGGCCACGCTGGATGGGTGACGAACCTGGCCTGGAGCCCTGACGGCGCCTCGCTGGTGTCGGGCAGTCTGGACGAGACGATACGTTTCTGGGATGTGGCCGCCGACCAGCCGGACGGCGAGCCATTGACCGGGCACAGGGCGCCTGTTTGGAGCGTTACCTTCAATCCGGCCGACGGAGGACGCAGCCTGCTCAGCGGCGACAACAGCGGCACGGTCATCTTGTGGGACGTGGCGACGCGCCAGGCGCTGGCTCCGCCGCTGCACACCGGCATCGAGACCGAGAGCATGGCGATCAGCCCGGATGGACGCACCCTGGCGATAGGATCGTTCAGCGGCGGCGGCCTGGTCAGCCTGTGGAGTCTGGCAGCGGTCCCGTGGCAGCAGCGCGCGTGCGCCATCGCGAACCGCGCTCTGACCGTTCAGGAAAGCGATAAATACCTCAGCCGCGCGCCCGATATCCAGATCTGCCCCACCCCGTAACTATCCAGCCACAGGCGCCGGGCGCTTGAATCCGCGCTTACAAGGCTGTCCGCAGCAGGGATTCATGCTGCAAATCGGTCGCAAGCGCCCGACGCCTGAATAGTCACCCCACCCCGTGACGGGCGGCCAGCAAGGAGCACCATGAGCAGTCAAGACGGCAAGTTCAGCCTGGGCGCGATCGAGATCCTGCCGGGCGCGCAACAGGCGCTGCACGAGGTTGGCCAGCCGGCCGCCGCTTATCTCTATCGCCATCAGTACGAAGCGCCTGACGAGCAGACTGAGGGTGAGAGTGTTGTGTCGATCTTTCACCTGACGACCGGCGCGCTGCTCTACATCATCACTGACGAGGCGCGCGTCCACACGGTCGTTATGACCGCCGCCGATGCGCGACCGAGGGAGACCGCCCCATGACTCCTGAAGAAGAAAAAATCCTTGACACCTTTGTGCAGGACGGCCGGCTGGTGCGCATGCCGGCGCGCCAGGGCAAGAGACTGGTGATCCTGCGCTGGCTGGTGGAGCGCTTCGATCCCGGCGTGCTGTACCCCGAACGTCAGGTCAACCAGATGTTGCAGCAAGTCGACCCGGACTACGCTGCGCTGCGCCGCTACCTGGTGGATGCTGGCCTGATGCAGCGAGACCAGGGCGTTTATTGGCGCACGGCGCAGACCGGTGAGTGAAGGTCAAGGAGATGATCCGCCGATAGCGCCGTGGCGTCGCCGCCGAATGATGGAAGTTAAGAAAATGTTCCGGTAATCGCGCCGCGGCGTCGCCGCCGAATGAATTCGGCGTCTGACACACCCGAAGCATGCTAAAGCAAGCTCAGGCATGCACAACAGCTTGCTTCAGCATGCTTTGAGGGTATCAGCCTGCGGTTGAAACCGCAGGCGGCGCTGCGGCAAGATTACCGGGCTAAAATCTTGATCTTCATAAATCGCGTCTGACACACCCGAAGCATGCTAAAGCAAGCTCAGGCATGCACAACAGCTTGCTTCAGCATGCTTTGAGGGTATCAGCCTGCGGTTTCAAACGCAGGCGGCGCTGCGGCAAGATTACCGGGCTAAAATCTTAATCTTCATAAATCGCGTCTGACACATCCGAAGCATGCTAAAGCAAGCTTACACGAGAGCAGCACCAGCTTGCTTTAGCATGCTTCCGGTGTGTCAGCCTGCGGTTTCAAACGCAGGCGGCGCTGCGACAAGATTACGGATTGAATCTTGACTTCCATCCACTCCCTGGTGTAACGCTGCCCATGCCCCCAACCTCCACCGCCATCGACATCCTGGGCTGGATCGGCGCGGCCTTGCTGCTGTTGGCCTATGCGTTGGTGTCCAACCGTAAGCTAACCGGCGACAGCATGCGCTTTCAACTGCTTAACCTGAGCGGGGGCCTGATGCTGGCGATCAATTCTGGATACCACGGCGCGCTGCCCTCGGTGGTCGTCAACGCCGTCTGGATCGTCATCGGCCTGACCGCGCTGCTGCGCGCCCGCCGCCAACGCACCTGATCTCGCCCCGCTGTGGCCGGTCTCCGACCGAGCTGCCCCCGACCGCCGCGGCACGGGTTCGCGATAAGTCACTTGACAGAACGGATCAACAGGGCATAATAACCCCATCAATCAGCCTGCTTTGTTTACAGTTGACTCCCTTCTGCCATGGACACACTCCGTTTGCGCGACTTCGATCTCGAAATCAGCCCCGCGGCCGCCGATGGCCGTTACGCGCTGGCGGTGCTCAGCTCCCCCTCCGGCCAGGCGCGCGCGGCCATGGCCTTCCCCTGGACGCCGGCTGAGCTCGATGCGCGGCTCGTTGCGCTGGAGGACGCGGTGCTGGGCGGCGGCGGAGCGACAGCGAGCCAGGATGCCCTGGCCTTCGGCAGCCAACTGTTCGACGCGCTGCTGACGGGCGAGGTGCGCACCGTCTACGACCGCAGCCGCCAGACCGTGGCTGACAGCGGCGATGGCCTGCGCATCCGGCTGCGGGTCAACGCGCCCGACCTGGCCACCGTGCCGTGGGAGTTCCTCTACGACCCGCGCAGCGCGGAATTCCGGGCCCTGTCGCGGCTGACCCCCATCGTGCGCTACCTGGAGCTGCCGCTGGGCGAGCAGACGCTGGCCGTCAAGCCGCCGCTGCGCATCCTGGGCCTGGTGGCCGCGCCGTCCGACGCGCCGGCGCTGGACGTGCAGCGAGAAAAGGCGCGGCTGGAGCAGGCTGTGCAGCCGCTACAGGCCAAAGGCCAGGTCGAGCTGGTCTGGCTGGAAGACCAAACCTGGCGCGGCCTGCAGGCCGCCATGCAGGCCGGGCCGTGGCACATCTTCCACTTCCTGGGCCACGCGGCCTTCGACGCGCCCAGCGGAGAGGGCATGCTGCTGGCCGGCGACGACGGCCGCGCCACCCGCGTCAGCGCCAGCCAGTTGGCGGGCCTGCTGGCCGACCATCGCACGCTGCGCCTGGCTGTGCTCAACGCCTGTGAGGGCGCCAAGGGCAGCGAGCAGAGCCGCTTCAGCAGCATCGCGGCCGGGCTGGTGCGCCGCGGCCTGCCGGCCGTGCTGGCCATGCAGTATGAGATCAGCGACCGCGCGGCCATCGAGTTCACCAGCAGCTTCTACGCCGCCTTGGCGGCCGGCCTGCCCATCGACGCGGCCGTGTCCGAGGCGCGCAAGGCCATCGACCTGGCCCTGGCCGGCTCGCTGGAGTGGGGCACGCCGCTGCTCCACATGCGCACGCCGGATGGGGTGCTGTGGGAGATGCAGGCCAAGCGCAAGCTGCCCGCCCTGGCC
>JBAQCH010000066.1:0-8941 GCA_049294015.1 Anaerolineae bacterium | reverse complement strand
TAAAGCTGTTGCTCTACTGCAAGCGCCGGTTGGGGCTGGGCTTGTCCGTTGCCGCTGTGCGCCAGGAATTGCCCACGGCCGAGCTGCCCACGTGGGCCGAAGTCATGCGTGAGACGGGCATGATTTCTACCGATAGCACCGCAACAGGGGTAACGATAGCCACCGAGCAAGTACTAGGGGCGTTTGTTGCCAGCCAGGCCAGGTTAGCGGACAATCTAGCGGGGTTGGTTGCTGTGGGAGAGTTGCGCCAGGCCATAGCCGATATACAGCGCCAGCTTGCCGCCATCGAAGGGCGTCTAGATGCACTGGAGGGGTTGTCACACGGGCACCCAGCCATCATACCACGTAACAGGCCATAGGGGCGGGCCGCTGTAAGCCGTTCTGCCAGCGCATAGACGTGCTACCAGTCGAAAACAGGGCCAATCGCACCACAGCGCCAGCCGTGGGGCCGCTGGGCGTCATTCTAGCAGGGGTTCACGTCTCAGCATAGCGCACGACAATCACATTGTCATGGGGGCCAGCCACCAGCGCCGGGCAATCGGGCAAGTGTTCACCGCTGGGCAAGTTCTCGCGCATGTTGGCAGTTGCGCAGCGACACACCCACAGCAGCGCCGCCGGCCGCCGGGCCGCTTCGAGCTGGGCAAGTCGTCTAGCCAGGTTGGTTGGCGTCATGGTTGGAAGTTCTCCAGTTGCCACCGATCACGATCACCACACCGTCGATAGGCGCGCCGCCGATCACTACTGCGTCGATCACCAGCGCCGGCCGCCGCTGCGCTTCGAGGGCGTCAAGACGGGTTGACAGTGTTTTCGTGCTCATAGTCTCTCAAGGTTTCGTCTACTTCACGCCGTCGCTGTTCAACCATTTCACGCCAGGCCGCGCCGCCCGCAAAGTCGTATGCGTCTTGTCCAGCGCGCCAAGCCGCCAACAGCGCCGGCCAGGCCAGGGCGTCACGCTCAGCACGCCGCGCCGCTTCGAGCTGGGCAAGACGACGGGTAAGTGTTGCCGTCGTCATTGTCGCCAGCGCCGGCGAGGCCACACAGCCACCACAGCAGCCACCAGGCCGATCACCAGCGCCGTCATGGTCAAGGGGTCAATCATGGCTTATTCTCCAGCGCAGCAATGCGCGCTTCCAGGTCACCGAGCGTTAGCAGTTCGTGACGTTTCACTAGCGATTGCTCCAGGGCGATGGCTGCGCGTAGGCGCGTGTTCTCATTCTCGCCGGCATCACGTAGGCGCGCCAGCTCTTCCAGGTTCCGGGCTTGTTCTCCCAGCAATCGAGCGTAACCGTCCGCAAACAGCTCACGCCGCGCTTCTGCCAGGGCATCCACGAACGCCGGTTCTTGGCTGCGCCATCGGTGCAACGTTGCCGCGCCCACGCCGGCCGCAGCCAGCGCCGCCCGTTGGGTTGGCTGCGCGAGGAGTTCAGCGATCATGCGCCGCTGTTTGGGCGTCAATCCGTTTCCGTTCGGTTCCATCCGTTGCCGTCCTTACAGCCGGGCCAGCGCCAGCGCATGGGTGAGACGCCAGCGCCGGCCACGGCTGTACCTGCTACAACCCCATCGGCGCGCCAGTTCCGCGCTTGCCAGTTTTCACGTAACCGAGCTGTGCGCCCGCCCACCGTTTCAGGTTGGCGGCATCGTCGGCGCGCTTGGCTTGCTCTGGCGCCAGGCCAGCACGCGGGCCGATCACACCGAGCTCGCGCAGTTGCTCCGAGAATTGGGGCAAGTCCGGGGCTTGGGGCACCTTGCCGCTTTCCGCTTGCCAGCGCGCTTTAGCGTAACGAGTATGCAGCCACACGCTGGACTTGTTACCGCTGGCTTGCACGGCGCGCAGCCGTTCTACCAGGTCAGGCAGGGGCAGGGCTGCGCAGTCCTCAGCGATCCACCGAGCGCGCCGGTTGGCGTCGTCAAGGTCAGCCGATGATAGCGCCATCGTCGGGTCAGCATGGGGCGCGAGTCGCAGCGCCTCTGTTTCAGCGATCACGCCGTCCGCCGCTTCGATGGCACGCTCAACGGCCGTTTCGACGGGGGCCAGCAGCTTGGCAAGTTCGCGATCATGCACGGCTGGCGCGTTGATGGGCGTCTTGCCGTCATGGGCAAACAACAGCGCCTTAGCGTTGGCGTGTGCTTCGATGGCGCGGGTAACGGCCATCTTCTGCGCTTCGAGGGTAATGTCAGTCATGGTTGTTTCTCCAGTTGCGCGATCTGTGCGCGCAGTTCAGCCAAACGGCCGTAGATGCGCCGCATGGCAAATAGGCCGATCTTGGGGGAGTTCGTTTGCTTCCACAAGTCGTCAATCTCACGTTCTAACGCCAATCGCCCGCTCTGTGGCGGGTTGGTTGTGGGGGTGGGTGGGTGGGTGGGTGGGTGCGTCACATTCTGGCCACCTCGCGGGCTATATGGGCGTTGTTTGTGTCCCCGTGCAACCGCAAACGGGCCAATCGCCGTTGTGTTTCGGGCATATCGGGCCACGCGGGTTGGTCTGGTAAGGGCACGAAACCGGATATAGATGCAATCCGTTCCGCCGTGGGTTGTATTGCATCTAAATCCGTTTCGGTGCGTTCCGGCCGTATCCACCGGGCCACCGCCGCCCGCATTGTGTCATCTAGGGCCACCGGGTAGGAGAAGTTGCCGCGCCGGTCAACGGTTGCGCCGTTGTGTTCCAAGATGGCCAGCACTTCCCACGTTTCACGCTCTGACAGCAGGTCCAGGCCGAACGCGTGACGGGTCCAGACAATGGGCTGCGCGGGTTGGTCCTCTACCACGGCCACGGGCTGGGCCGTCCGTTTGGCGCGGGCTGCGTCTTTCGGGGCGCGCAACCGCTTACCAGTTCCGCGCTTGCCGGGGGTTCCGCCAGGTATGGCCACCATACGTTCCGCCGCCATCTCTAGCATAGTCCGCATTGAAACGGACACCGAGCCGGGCAAGGCAAAGCCAGAAAACAGCGCCACGGTTCCCTTGACGGTTGGGGTTCCGAGCCAATCATCACGCCGGCCGAGGGGGCCACCGTTCACCAGGGCACGCCAGGGCGCGCCGTCCTCTACTTCGACCACAAACCACGCCGGCCAGGCCCACGGTTGGCGCGCTGCGATCTTGTCCTTTATGCGCCAGGCTTGCCACGTCTCACAGCCGCGCCGATGGCACGCCACCACGCGCCGCCGGCCGCGTATTTCGCCGCCCACGGGGGCACGCTCGAAAAAAGACTTGCCACAAACGGGGCACCGTTCACCCGTGGGCTTTAGCTGTTCGTGCAAGATGCTATGGGCCGTGTCACGGGTTGGGGCTTCGTCTTGCGCCAGCTCCGGCCGCCATCCCGCTTGCTTGGCGTGATGTAGCAAGGTTGCCACGGTCACGCCGCCGGCCGCGTCGAAGGAGTTCCATTTGGCTTCAGCTTCACCGGGCTTGCTAGCCGACCACGCCGCCCACAAAGCAAAACCATCTTCACCGGGGTATGCGCTGTGCAAGGCCATCCCGATTGACAGCCACCAATCGTAACCGCCCGCCCACGGGTCAAGATGCGCCAGGGCGTGTTCTAGCACGTGAAACGGGGGCACGTTGCCACGTGGGCCGCTGTGGGCCGCTGTGGGCCGCTGTGCGTCTGTGCGGGCCGCTGGGCTGCGTTTGTGCAACCGTTCGGCCAGTTCCAAAGGGATCCGCGCCGGGTCAACGTCTAGGGGGTCACGCGCCCACGTGTAGCGCCGCCCGTCGATTGTCGAAGGGGCTGCGACAATGTACTTGTCACCAGACAGCACGTCAACGCCGGGCACGTTGGGGATTGCGCCGGCGAGCTGCCAACCGTGGGGCTTTTGGTAGATGACGTGCCAACCGCCGCCGGCCGTCCGTTGGGTTGCGGTTTCGGTTGGGTCCAGGTCCAGCCGGGGGAGGGCGTCAATCGTTCCGCCGTTGCGGGGGTCAACGTCAAAACACACAACGTCATCACCCAGCGCCAGGCCGATGTTAGCCGCTGGCCAGCGCCGCCACCATGCGCCGATCTGTTCGGGGTCTGTGGTAGCATCATGCACGCCATGACCGGGCTTGCCACATTCCCCCTTGCACTTGCCGCGCAGGGGGTCATCCTTGCCGTGGGCCGCAGGTATGGCAGGGGCTTTGCCGTTGGGTTGGAGGGGCAATACACGCCAGCCAGCCAGGGCGTAACGCAGGGCGTGTGCGAGTAGGGAAACTTCCCCTTGCGTTTTGGGGCGGGCCGTGGTATGATGGGGTTGTCCAGTTCGCCCGTTTGCCGCCGTCCCATTTTTGCCCGTGGTTGCCGCCACGGGCATCTTCTTTAGTTGCGTCATGTCATCATCTCATTGCTGCGCAGGTTGCGCCGGCCGCTTGGGGTTGGAGATCGAGGCCACGTCACGCGCCACGGCCGCCCGCACCAGGTCACTAACACTTGTGCCGCGCTGTGCCGCGGTTGCCTTGACAGCCGCCGCCAACGGGGCGGGCATCAACACGCCGATGAATTGGGTATGCTGGGATTGGGTCATCTGGTCACCTCCAGGTCACGCGAAAACGCCAACCATGACGGGCACGAGCGCCGCCGGGTTGGCGTTTATAACTCTAGGTTGACAACCTATGGTTAGGTATGATAGAATTGTCATGAACGGTAAAACCGGATTAACGCACCGGTCACGTCGATTGGCACCTTGCCATGAGGCAAAAAGGAGTGATCCGTTCAGCAGCCACCCCGCAGCCGGCCAAGCATCAGGGGTGGTTTTGCTTTTGTAGGGGGTTCGCTTTCACGAACATGCCCTAAATTCGGTAGGTCAAAGTTTGCGGCCGCTTGGGCCGCTTACGAACATTTTACCACGAGTTGCAACAGGTTGCAAGGGGTAATTCCTTGACGTAACGGCCGCGAGGAATTTTAAGGTTGGGGGTTGTCATAATGGCTTGCATAGCAGGGTATAACATGATAGAATAGGTTAATTAAATGGCACTTTTATTAACCAATTGGCAGTTAAAGGATACCCAACCATGACAACCGCAACCGCCATCACGACCGCCGCCACGAACGCAGTAACCACTACCACGCTTGACGTGGGCATCTTGGCGGGCCAGCTTGCACCGTCTAGCTTGGCGATGTACAAGCGCGATTTCGCCGCCTACGTTGCGTTTGCTGGCACCAGCGCCACCGAGCCGGCCATGTTCGCACGCTGGCGCGCCGAGCTGGCCACGAACAGCACATACTCGCCGAACACGATTAACCGCATGATTTCCGCCGTCAAGCGGGTTGTGAAAGAAGCGGCCGTGCAGGGGTACATCACCCATGAGACCGCCAGCGCGTTTGGCCAGGTTGCTGGCGTCAAGCCGTCCGCCATGAGGGAAAGAACACGCCCCAACAACCGAACACGCATCACGCCTGAGCAAATGCGGGCCATGTTGGACATTGCCGACACCACAAGGCTTGTGGGACTGCGTGACGCCGCTATGCTGGCCACGCTGGCAAGTTCGGGCTTGCGGGTCTCCGAGTTGGTTTCTCTCCAGGTTGGAAACATCGTCACGACCAAGAGCAAGGGCGGAAAAGTCGCCTACAAGCTGACGGGCGTCATGGGCAAGGGGCAAGTCGAGGGACGTGACGCCGCTTTGAGCGTTGAAGCATACAACCGCATCATGGCATGGATTGACGCCCGCCCGATCATGTCCGGGTACATCTTCACGCAGATTAACACGGGCACCGCTGGCAACGTTCAGGAACCGACCGCCGCGCCGATCACGCCAGAAGCGGCATGGCACGCCGTTGTCAAGTACGCCAAGCGCGCAGGGTTGGAACACGTCAAGCCCCATGATTTCCGCCGTTTCGTTGGCACCCAGCTAGCCGCAAAGGACATACGCCAGGCCCAAAAGGCTTTGGGTCACAAGTCGATTGAGACGACCGCCCGCCATTACGTGCTAGACGACTTGGAAGCGGGATTGACCGACAATCTGTGCTAGTCACGGCATCACCTACCAGACAGCCCGACCGCCGCCGGCCGGGCTTTTCGTTGCGTCAATCGCCCGTCTTGTGGGCGGGTAACGTCACCAGCGCTTTGAGCAGCGCCGATTGCCCGCCATTGGCGCGCAGTTCAGCCAGGGCCAGGGTAACAGCCGCTTCAACGCACGTGCTACGCGTGACACGTCCGCGAGCTTCGAGGGGAAGCGCACGCCGCGCAGCTTCTACCAGGTCATCTAGCTGACGGGTAGACGACAGGTAGATTGTGCATCTTGTCTTGCTTGTGGTCACGCCATCACCTCACAGCAAGTTGTCAAAGCGGGCCAGCCAGCGCCGCAGCCAGTGCGCCGCTGTTTGTCCGTTGGGGAGTAGGTCATCGGGTCCGTACACGTCGCCGTCGATCACCAGCACGGGCACGCCGTAGCTTGACGCGCTGTGCGCCGTGGTCAACGTGATAGTGTCCGGTTGCCAATCGGTGTTGGGTTGGTTGCTCATAGTTCACCTGCTAGAACACGGTCAAGAATACTCCAGGTTGGGCCGTCTTTGTATCCCCACGTCCGGGCACAAATGGCCGTCTTGCTAACGCCGTCATGATACCACGCCCGCATTGTCGAGGCCAGTTGTGGGTCAGGTTCCCGGCCGGGTTCCAACCGTTGCACAACCGGGCCGCAACCGTCTACAACCGCCGCAACTGGCACAACCGCGCCGGTTGTAGGCCAGTTGTTGACCAGGATTGCGCCATCCGTCCGCAACGGTTGTAGGGTTGTGACTTGGGGCAAGGCTGCGCAGAACGCATCGAAGCGCCCACCTTCCAGGCCAGCCGCGTAACCTTGCACCTGGGCCACGTCCGCATGTTTCACCAGGCACCGACCGGGCACCGCTGGCAACGTCTCAGCGCCAGGTTCACCCAGCACGGCTATACTGTCATGGTTGCGACTCACACGAAAAGCCACCGCCGCGCCGGCCAGGTTGCGCAAGCTGGAGGGTATCACGTCCGCACTGGGGCGTTGGGTTGCCATGATCAAAGCCACGCCGGCGGCGCGTCCTTTGCGCCCGATCTCTTGCGTCAGGGCAAGGAACCGGTCACGCCGCGCCTTGTCCAGGTCTGTGGACAAGTCCGCGAGTTCATCCACAAAGCACGCCAGGTATGGCAACCGTTCGCCCGTGCTATTCTCCAGCTCTTCCAGGCTGCGCACGCGGGCCGCGTGTAGCAGCTCAAAGCGCCGTTGCACTTCAGCAGCCAGGCCAGCAATCAGGCCGTGGGCATCTTCGAGGGTCAACGCCGGGGGCGCGTACAATGCCGCCAGGTTGGGGAGTAGGCCGAAGGATACCAGCTTTGTGTCAATCGCCGCAACTTGCACCGTCCGGCCGCTGGCGTCTTGCCGCAGTAGGCCAGCCATCATGGACGCTAGCAGTTCAGACTTGCCACCTCCGGGCAAGCCACCGACAAGCACGTTGCCCAAGTTGCGCAGGGGAAGCGCCACGGGTTGCCCGTCGCCATCTACGCCAACAGGTAGCGCCAGGGCACGGGGCAGGGCTGCGTCGTAGACTTCCACTCGAGCTGGGAACCGGGCCGCAGGTTCAGCGATCTGTGGCACGTCCGAGGGCGTGTTGACAGTCCGGTATTGCCCGTCAATGATGCGACCGACCGCCGCCGCTGTGGGCCGCCGGCCGGCCGCCAGCGCAGCCAGCGATTGCGCGCCGGGTTCGTTGCCGTTGTAGAAGATCCCGCCGCCCAAGTCGACGAGGGGGAATAGCCCATCTGTGGGCCGCACGTAACGCGAGCTGCGCCACCAGCGCCGCACAAGGGCGATTGCGCCGCCCGTTGCCACGAACACGATAGCAAACAGCACAGCGCCGCCAGCCACCAGCCAGGCCACCGAGGGCACCGCCGCTATGGTTGCGCCGATGGCCAGGTACAGCAGGTATCCGCCGCCGATCACCGCGCCGACAATGGCCAGCAAGATCATGTAGGACAATGCGGTCAATAGCTTGTTCATCGCCGGCCACCTTGCTTTCGATGCCAGGGCCGTCCCCGCCCGTCTTGCGCGTCGATACCCATTTGCCGCAACAGGGTGATGGTCAAGCCAACCTGCTGGACAGGTACATCAAACGCGATCCGGCCAAACGGGACAATCATCAGCCGCCGAACCTTGACGCCGCGCCGCTTCAGTTCATCCGCCGCCCAAAGTTCATCTTGGTTAAGGGAGACCGTTTCGACGTTGCCATCTAGCAGGGACAGCAGGGGGGTTATCCAGTCCAGACAGCACAGCAGGTCAAGTACGTTGCTCATCTCCCCACCTCCCGGCCGGCCGCGTCGATCACGATCACGGCCGCCGGCCGCTCTGGTAGTTTCACGTCCGCGCCAAACTGCGCAGCCAGCCAGGCTACGCCCGCCGCAAACTCCCATGACGGCGCGAGCACCACGCCGCCCGCCGCTATCCGTGCAATGTCTTGCTTATGCCATACCGATTGTGTCACAATGCCACCTCCAGGAAAGCAAAACGGCCACCAGCGCCATAATCTTGGCTGGGGGCCGTTGCAAGTTGCAAAACCGGGAGGGGTGTTGTAGACTTGTGCCAGCCGACCAGCGCGTACACGTTGGTTCGGTCAGGAACCGTCAAGCACTTTCCATGCTTGGCGGTTCTGCTATTGACGGGTAACGTCAATCTGTGGTACAGTCTACCACAGGTAAAACCGTCTTGTCAATCCCCAATGGGATGCTAACATGCTAGATGATACCCTTACCGTTGCCGATGTAGCCGCGCTGCTAGCCGTCTCAGGGCCAACCGTCCGCCGTTGGTCTGGAGAGTTCGCCGGGCACCTCTCCGAGCTGGCCACGCCGCCGAAGGGCGGTCAACGCGAGTTCACCCATGACGATGTAAAGCTGTTGCTCTACTGCAAGCGCCGGTTGGGGCTGGGCTTGTCCGTTGCCGCTGTGCGCCAGGAATTGCCCACGGCCGAGCTGCCCACGTGGGCCGAAGTCATGCGTGAGACGGGCATGATTTC
>JBAQCH010000065.1:0-24352 GCA_049294015.1 Anaerolineae bacterium | reverse complement strand
CGGCGCCGGCTGGCCGCGCGCTATGGCGAACTGCTGGCGGGCAGCGAACTGGTTCTCCCGCACGTGCCGCAGGGCGTGACCCCGGTGTGGCATCTCTACGTGGTGCGCACCGCGCGGCGCGACGAGGTGCTGGCCGGGCTGAAGGCGCAGGGCATCGAGGCCGGGATCCACTACCCGCTGCCGCTGCATCTACAGCCGGCCTATCGCTCGCTGGGCCTCGGATCAGGCGCTTTCCCCGTGGCCGAGGCTGCGTCCCAGCAGGTGCTGTCGCTGCCGTTGTTCCCGGAGATGACCGATGCCCAGCAGGAGCGCGTGGTGGCGGCGTTGGTGGAGAGCATCGATTGGGGCTGGGGCGAGTGAGTTGCACATGGCAGTCTCTTGATCTATAATCCTGCTGCAAACAGTTTGCATGAGTTTCGACACCGACTTGGGAGTAGCTGGAATGACAACCATCACCTTGAGCAGTCTGCTGGATGATCTTCGAGTCGCAGACGAAACCTTACGTAAATTCGAACAACGCTATTGGCTTGGCTCTGACGTGTTCTACGGTCTTTACTCGCAGGGCATGCTTGACGACGGCGAGAATCTGGAGGACTTTGCTGAGTGGGCAGGTTTCTTCAAGATCAAACAGCATCGCGAGGCTCTGCTAAGGCAGTTCTCGCAGGATCGTGTCGATCGGCTGAAAAGTAACACCGCCGGCGCTTACGTCCAGATCAGGCCACAAGAACCCGTTATTGAAGTGGCTCGGTGAAAGACATGGCGTTCCCTACTCGCGCCGAATACGAGCAGTTGGTCTACTTCCTGCCGCATCAGTCAGCAGAGGTAGCATCCTCGAGTCTGCGACTCTACACGAGAAGCAGCGATACGGCAATTGTGCGCGGAAGCGTCTACTTTGTGAACGGACTTGAACTACGGGTGTTTGAGGTCCTGGACTTTGTTGTTGCCTCTATCAGCGACTACAGCTACACCGTCTTTCATGCTGGTGAACGAATCCGCTGGTACGATCCCCAACCGCACCCTGAAGTGCCTGAGCTACGGACTACCTTCCCCCACCATCGCCACGAACCACCTGATATCAAGCACAACCGAAAACAAGCTCCAGGCATCAGTTTCGAAGCGCCTAACCTGGCTACCTTGATCGCCGATTGCGTTGAATTGGGTGCTTCTCTGGGTGACACAGATGCGGCGCGCGCTGCCGCTTAGACTCAGTCCGTAACGCGGGGGCAGAAGCCGACCTGTGGTAATGCGTAGGTCCGGCTAGTAGCCGGACCTACGCGGAACATTGGAGACAAGAATGGCTAGCCGATCCGGCTGCCAGTTGATCCTACTCGGGGCTTCAAAGATCAGCCGACCTTCTCCACGGGGAACTGCATCTCGGTGTAAACACCTATTGCGGCAGCGCCTCGGTCTCGACACGTCCATCATGATAGTGGACAGCCATCGACCGTTCATCCGCTGCCACGACAACGGCCCAGCCCCCCCTTCTACGCGCTGCCCGTCTCCAGAATCTCCTGCAAGCGATCCACCACATCCGGGTCCAGCGGCAGCGACATCAGTTTGCGCTGGGTCGTGTCGTGGTCGTAATGCAGATGGTGGATCTGCAAGGCGCCGTCGCGCCAGACCGCATAGGTCGCGTCGGGGGTGCCATTGCGCGGCTGGCCCAGGCTGCCAGGGTTGACGATAACCGTCCCACCCACCTGGCGCAGGCCGGGCAGATGGGTGTGGCCCACCAGCAGCACATCAGGCCGCGGGTCCAACAGGGCCAGCTCGGCCGCCAGGTCTTCCTCGCGCGCCGTTACCAACGAGACGCGCTTGCCCAGTGGATCGCTGGGCATGGCATGCACCAGATGGAAGCGTTTGCCATCCAAATAGATGCTCTGTCCCAGCGGCAGCTCGCCCAGCCAGACGCGGTCATCGGCGCTCAGCACGCTTTGGGTGTAGTCGCGCGCGGCCGTGAATACCGGCAGCAGCGCGGGGTTGACGCCGGCGTCGCCGCCGAAAGCTACGGCGTGGTCGTGGTCTCCGCGCACAGCCGCTGTGACATTGGCGCGTACCCAGTCCAGACAGCGCTTGGGGTCCGGTCCGAAGTTGACCACATCGCCCATGAAGAGGATGGCATCGGGTGCGCTCTCAACACGTTGCAGGGCCGAAAGCGCCTCCCAGTTGGCGTGCAAGTCGGAGAAAATGATGATTTTCATGGCAGGGGGAATTGACAGAGTGATAGAGTGGTGGAGTGGTCGGGCGCCGGCAGGTGAGAGGTGGCTGGCGGCAAGTCGCACGAGATCGAAGTTGACAGCCTATGGCTTGACCGCCTGGATCAAAAAACGGTGGCTGGTGAGCGTTAATCCGCCCTCGTCCAGGATCAGCCGATGCAAGGCCAGTAACTTGTTGCGATAGCCCTCGACCGTGAAGTTTTCGATCTGCCAGGGGGCGGCACGCAAATAGTAGACGACAGCGCCGATGTCGGCAACTCGGGTTTCCGGAAAGGCCTCGATCTGTTCGACCATGCATAGACCGGCGTTTTCTATCTGCTGCACCGCCGCCGCCAAACCCCAGTTGATGAATTCGAAGGCCACTTGATCTTGCAGCAACTCATTCAGGCGCAGGCTGTCTCGACCACCTACCTGCTGCGTGATGAAACGCCCGCGCGGCTTGAGGATGCGGCATACCTCGGCCGCGTCGAAGGACTCGTGGCGGTTGATCACCAGGTCGAAGCGTTCGTCAGGAAAGGGCAGGGCGTTGTCAGGCACCCCAGTAACCACACGCACGCCCAGCGATTCCAGCCGGGCGCGGGCGATGGGCATGTTGGGCGGGTAGTTCTCCGTGGCCCAGGCGTCCGGCGGCAGTGGCGCCAGCGCGGCCAGGTGTTCGCCGCCGCCCGTGCCCAGATCCAGCAGCGACTGCGCGCCAACTAGCGCCGCGCACACGCGCTGATCATAATCCCACGGCGGCGGCTCATCGATCCAGCGGCCCTCCAGCCAGGAGAAGTCCCAGCCGGAGAAGTTGGCGCCCTCGGCTTCGGCAACAAGCCGGTCGAAATCGGTTGGTGGTGGTTGGGTCATGGTGACGAAGAAGGTGTTGCCGGCTCGCCGGGCCGGCGATACAGCACCCGGAAGCGCTCGCAGACCAACGGCATGGACTCGTCGAACTCACGGCCAATCCTGGCCAAAGTACGGGTGAAGTAGCGGCGGTGCCCGTCGCGCCAAGAGGCCAAGCTGCGGTCGTCCTCGCCCTCTTCGTAGGCAAACGCGGCATCGACCTGGTCATAGGGCTTGATCTGTACCTCGACGGTTTCGATGACCGCCAGCGGCAGGCCTGCGCCGCTCAGAATGATGCTCAGCGCGCCCACCTGCGGCAGCGGCTCTCCGTCGGCTTCGTGCTCCCACAGGGCCGAACAGGTGGCGGTCTTGACGCCGGCCAGCACCAGCGCGGCCAACTCGTCGGCCAGCGCCGGGTTGTCGCCGAAGCTCCATGCCTCGGGCTGGGGTGGTCGCCCAGGGCCGGGCGGTAACGTGGCCAGGTAGCTTTGCCAGAACTGCTCGATGGAGTTTGGATTGCTCATGGGTTGGATGGAGGATAGCAGTTGCCGTCCAGCAGGTGGTGAAGCGGCAGAAACAGTGGCTGGGGTAGGCTATCCCAGGGAAACCAGCCGATCTCCGAGGCTTCGTAGGGCGCAGCCAGGACCGGTTCACCGCCGGTGTAGCGGCCCTCCATCCAGATGGTGATGTAGTGCCGGCCCTCGGTCGCGAACACATCGTTGGTAATGGCGCGAAAGGCGACATCGTCGATGGCAAGGCCAGTCTCCTCCCTGACCTCGCGCACGGCGCATTGCTCGGGTGTCTCGCCGAAGTCCAGGTGGCCGCCGGGCGTGGACCACGTTCCCGCGCCGTGCGTATTACGGCGGCGCAGCAGAAGCACCTGCTGATCTTTGGTGATGAGGACGCCGACGCCGACCCGCGGCGCCGAGAAATTTGTAGACATAGGGCGTGTTTTCCTGCGGGCAGTATACGCGGGGCAGGCGAATCAGTCAATGCAGGCGCGCTGGGCCAGAGCAGGCCAGCGCCGCCATCGTTGCGTTTTTTTCGATCTGTACTACAATGCGGCCATCGTGTGCGGCAATGAAACAGAGGCAGATAGTGTGAGGTGAAAGCGTGACAATACAACTCAAGCCCATCAAGCCAGCGACCGGCGTGATTGAATATCCCGAAGCGGACGGGAGACCTATGGCGGAAGCTGACCTGCATCGCGATTTGATGTTCTAGGTCATCCACCTGCTGCGGCGCTATTTGGCCGGCCAGCAGGTGTACGTCAGCGGCAATCTGCTGCTCTACTACGAGGAACGGGCTGCACGGGTCGAAGCCGAGACTGTTCGACTGCGCGAGGAGTTGGCGCGGCTGAGCGGGTAACGTGTGTGGTGTTCGTATTCTGTTCGTACCAGCGCGAGCCTGTCGTCGCCAGATTTGACAGATTGCCCGGTCCTGGATATCCTTCCGCCTTACAACCGAATACTCCAAACTCTTATCCAGAGAGGCAGAGGGACCGGCCCTGTGAAGCCTCGACAACCCGGCTCGGCAGTAAGGACGCTGTGCGAGTGCCAGGGTGCCAAATCCGGCAGACTAGTTCTGGAAGATGAGATCAGGCAGCGATGGCACGTCCTGATCATCCCCGCCAGGGATGTCTTTGTGCCCTCGCCTTATGTCAAAATGTAATCGCAGGCCTCTCTCGTCTTCCAGGCGAGAGAGGTTTTTTGTTGACCGATCCTCCAGGCGTCACACCGGATCAATCCGGACGGGACGCCCTGGTGATCACATTCTTTCACCCATCTGTAGACGATAGGAGATTCCAGGTCATGACGAACTCGACGAATGGACGCGCTTTCGGCTTCGCCACCCGCCAGCTCCACGCCGGCCAGCAACCCGACCCCACCACCGGCAGCCGCGCCGTACCCATCTACCAATCGACCAGCTACCAGTTCCGCGACACCGAACACGCGGCCAACCTCTTCGCGCTGCGCGAGTTGGGCAACATCTACACCCGCATCATGAACCCCACCACCGACGTGCTGGAGCAGCGCATCGCTGATCTGGAGGGGGGCGTAGGAGCGCTGGCAGCCAGCAGCGGCCATGCGGCGCAGACCATGGCGATCCTGACCCTGTGCGAGGCGGGCGACCACATCGTCAGCAGCAGCCGGCTCTACGGCGGCACTTACAACCAGTTCAACTACACCTTCCCGCGCATGGGCATCGAAGTCACTTTCGTCGACCCGCGCGATCCGGCCAACTTCGAGCGGGCGATCCGGCCCAACACCCGGGTCCTCTACGGCGAGACCTTGGGCAATCCCGACATCAAGGTCTTTCCGCTCGCAGAGGTGGCGGCTATCGGCAACGCCCATGGCATCCCACTGATGATCGACAACACCTTCGCCACGCCCTACCTCTGCCGGCCCTTCGAGTGGGGCGCGCACATCGTGGTCCACAGCACCACCAAGTTCCTGGGCGGCCACGGACAGGCTATCGGCGGCGTGATCGTGGATGGCGGCAACTTCGACTGGCGCAGCGGCCGCTTTGCCAACTTCACCACGCCCGACCCCAGCTACCACGGCCTGGCCTACGCCGACGTGGCCGGCATGGGCCTGCCCCCCTTCATCATCAAGGCGCGTGTGCAAATCCTGCGCGATATCGGCGCGTGCCAGGCGCCGTTCAACAGTTGGAACACGCTGACCGGCATCGAGACCCTCAGCCTGCGCATGGAGCGGCACTGCTCCAACGCGCAGGCCGTAGCCGAGTTCCTGGCCAGCCATCCGGCCGTGAGCTGGGTCAGCTACCCTGGCCTGGACAGCCACCCCGACCACGATCTGGCCAGGAAGTACCTGCCCAAGGGCGTCGGCGCGATCCTCGGCTTCGGCATCCAGGGCGGCGTCGAGGCTGGCCAGCGCTTCATCGACAGCCTGCAGCTCTTCAGCCACCTGGCCAACGTCGGCGACGCCAAGAGCCTGGCCATCCACCCCGCCACCACCACCCACAGCCAACTGACACCGGACGAGATGGTCACGGCCGGCGTCACCCCCGATTTCATCCGCCTCAGCGTCGGCCTGGAGGAGATCGAGGATATCCTGTGGGATTTGGAGCAGGCGTTAACAAAGGCAGGGTAGATTGGTAGATTGGTAGATTGGTAGATTGGTAGATTGGTAGATTGGTCGGAGGCACGCGCCCACCAATCTACCAATCTACCAATTTCCAACTGCCGATCTACCCCTCCGTACCACCACCATGTTCCCACCCAACTCCATCGGCCTTGTCAAGACCCAAACCCTGACCTTCGCCGAGGACGAGCCGCTTCGGCTGGAGAGCGGCGCGGCGCTCAGGCCGGTGACGCTGGCCTACGAGGTGTATGGCCGGTTGAACGCCGATCGATCCAACGCGATCCTGATCTGCCATGCGCTGAGCGGCGGCGCGCACGCAGCCGGCTACCTGGCGCCAGGCGACGCCCAGCCGGGCTGGTGGGATGACTGCATCGGACCGGGCAAGGCCTTCGACACGGACCGCTTCTGCGTGATCTGCAGCAACGTATTGGGCAGTTGCTATGGCAGCAGCGGGCCCAGCAGCGTCGATCCGGCCACGGGCGAACCCTACGGCCTGCGCTTTCCCGTGGTGACCATCGGCGACATGGTGCGGGCCCAGGCGCGACTGTTGGACCACCTGGGTATCGAGCGGCTGTTGGCCGTGGCCGGCGGCAGCATGGGCGGCATGCAGGTGCTGGAGTGGGCCGCTCACTATCCACAGCGCGTGCGCGCCGCCATCCCCATCGCCACCACGGCCCGCCACAGCCCTATGCTAATCGCGCTCAGCGAGGTGGGCCGCCAGGCAGTCTACGCCGACCCAGCCTGGAACAACGGCGACTACTATCTCAACGGTCGCAAGCCCGATGCCGGCCTGTCGGTGGCGCGCATGGTGGGCCACATCACCTACCTAAGCGAGCAGTCGATGCACGAGAAGTTCGGCCGGCGGCTGCAAGGGCGCGAGCGCTATGGCTACGAATTCCAGACCGAGTTCGAGGTCGAAAGCTACCTCAAACACAACGGCGACAAGTTCACCCGTCGCTTCGACGCTAACAGCTACCTCTACGTCACCAAGGCGCTGGACTACTTCGACCTGGCCGATCAGCATGGCGGATCGCTGGCGGCTGCGTTCGATCATTCCACCGACACCGCCTTCCTGGTCATCAGCTTCACCAGCGACTGGCTCTACCCTAGCTACCACAGCAAGGAGCTGGTCAAGGCGCTGACTGCGGCCGGCTGCGACGTGACCTACCTGGACATCGAAAGCTCCTGGGGCCACGACGCGTTCCTGGTCGAGGTGGCAACGATGACGCGGCTGCTGGGCAGCTTCCTCGATCGGCTGGCGGGCGAGGCGCTGAACAGTGAACGGTGAACAGATGGCGGCCTACTCAGCCCTGCGGCCGGACTTGCAGGCCGTGGCCGATCTGGTGCCAGCCGGGGCTAAAGTCCTCGACCTGGGCTGCGGCGACGGCGCGCTGCTGGACTACCTGGTGCGCCACAAGCAGGCGCGCGGCCGCGGCATCGAGTTGAGCGAGGCCGGCGTGATGGCCTGCGTGCGCCGCGGGTTGAGCGTGCGCCAAGGTCCACTGGAGGAGGGGCTGGCCGATTACCCCGCCGCCAGCTTCGACGTAGTGATCCTCAGCCAGACGCTGCCCTTCCTGGACGATCCCGCTATGATTCTGCGTGAAATGCTGCGGGTGGGCAAGAGTGCTCTGGTCAGCTTCCCCAACTGGGGCTACTGGCGCTGCCGGCTGGATCTACTGCTGACCGGCCGCGTGCCGCTGGCGCCGGACCTGCCCCAGCCCTGGTCTGATGCGCCGCGCTGGCAGGCTGTCAGCATCACCGACTTCGCCCAGTTCTGCGGGCGGGTGGACATCGCCATCACGGCCGAGATCTACCTCAACCGCGGCCGGCGCGTGCGCATCATCAAGGTCAAGAACCTGCTGGCGATGACCGCGGTGTTCCGCCTGGAGCCGCAGCGCCAGCCCAACCCGATGTAACCTTTGCAGCCATCCGGTGCATCTGAACGGTGTAGGCTATCGACAAAGCATTACGTTCACACCTGGAGGTCTTCCATGGCTGGTCTGATCACATTCATGAACGGCGCCGCTGGGCGCATCTTGCGCATCGTTTTGGGCCTGGTTTTGATCTGGCTGGGGCTGCTGGGTCCCATGGCCGGCAGCACCGGCGGCGTCATCGTCGCCATCATCGGCGTCGTCCCCATTGTGATGGGCATCTGGGGCCGTTGCCTGTTGCAGTTTGTCGCCGGCGGCTCGAAGGCGTAGATGTGCTTTGGGTGAGTGCAAGCACGAGGCCCGGACGATATGTCCGGGCCTCGTGCTGTTTTTGGCGCTTGGCTAAACCGCCCTCGATAGGGTGAAATGGCCGTACTAGAAATCTGCGCATATCTTTGCCAGCAAAGTATGAAACAGGTGACTGTGATGAGGTGATTTGCTCATGAGCGTCAGCGTACCTACCCTGGATCGGATTCGCAATCTCGAGCAACTCTACCGTAGCGGCTATCGCAGCGCCACGGTTGATGCTACGATCGACAAGCTGTTGGCCGTGGAGGTTGTCAAGGCCAGGCAAGAAGCCGACAGTTTGCGCTCTCGCCTGGTTGAGCTTGAGACTGCATACGGGATTCCGTCCGCCAAGTTCCTGCGGCGCTTCCAAGCAGGCGAGCTAGGCGACTCGGCCGACATGTTCGAGTGGAGCCCCTTCTACCAGATGTGGCTTGCCGCCAACGAACGTGTCAGGTTGCTTGATGCACAGGCAGTTTGAGCGCCGGGTGTTTGATCTGGCGTAGCTGGCTCAGCAATATCAACCCCAGACCAACCAAGGCCAACACACCGCCGGCCGCCAGCATGTAGACCGGCAGTTCCAGGGGAATGTCCAGATGCACGGTGATGCCCAGGATGCGCGACAGGCCGGGGGGCAGGACGACCATCTCGTCGTTGAGGGCGGTTAGCATCTGCTCCAGGCCGAAGAGGGCGGGGACCAGGCCCAGCAGCGCCAGCGTCACTCCCCCGGCCGCCAGCAACTGGCCCAGCGCGGCCAGCGCCGGCCGCCCCACCTGGCAGCGCAGCGCGCCGTAGAGCACGGCCAGCATCCAGCCGATGGCCACCACGTCGAACGTCACGAAGGCCGTGCGCCAGGCCGCGTCGGTCCAGAACTGGTACCAGAAGCCACCCGGCCCGCGCAGGCCAATCACCGCGGCCAGCAGCAGCGTCGGGGGCAACAAGGCCGCGGGCAGGGCCGCGATCCAGGCCAACCGGCCGCGCTGCGATAGATTGAACAGGAACAGCGCCCCCAGAAAGCCGCCCAGCATCAACAGCGTCAGCAGGGCGTAGTGCGGCGAGAGGAAGGACGAGAAGGTCAGGTAGACCAGCGCGATCAGCGTGAAGGGCAGAGCCGTCGCGGCCAGCCAGTCGGCGAGCGCCGGTGTCGAAAGCTCGCGACGCCGGAAGGGCGAGACCAACGCCTGCCAAACGGCTTGCAGGCCGGTCTTGCCCGGATAGGCACGGGTGCGGCGGGCCACGACGCCGCTGCCGGCCAGCAGCATGAACAGCAAGGCCGCCAGCAACAGCCGCGCCAGCCGGGCCATGGCCAGCCCGCGTTGGGCGTGGGCCATGCCAGCCTCGGCGGCGAAGAAGTTGAAGGCGGGGAAGTCCAGATTGGCGCCGTACTGCGCTTCATGGTCCATGCGGCGCTGCTCGTACTGCTGATACGCGTCTCGCCAGGCGGTGTGGGCCCCACGGTCGCCGCTGTCCAGCCACTGGTAGTAGCGCAGAAACGCGCTGCGATACCAGGCCAACGTCGCGAACAGGTTACGTTCGTAGGCCAGCGACACGGCCAGGGTGTCCAGCAAGGCTGGATCGCTGGCGGCAGCGCGGTCGACGGACGCGGCCAGCGCCTGCATCTGCTCGACCAGCGCCACGGCCTCGAAGCCCTCGGCGATGGCAGCCTCCACGTCATCCCTGACCGTCAGGTAGATGGACGACAGCACCGCGCTGGAGCCGTCGATGATGTCCCACTCGAAGATCCACATCTGCGGGGTCAGCTCCAGCCCCAGGCCGCGCACCTGCTGCTCGGCGAAGGGGCTGATGTAAAGGCCATGCAGCGCGGCCGGCCGGCTGAGGAAGAGCAGCTCGGTCAACGGCTCGACCACGGCCGGATCGCTGCCGAACGTACGGCGCACCCAACTGCGCGCCAGCTCGGCCGGGTCGGCGTCCGGCTCCCAGGCCGCGCGCGCGGTGACGTAGCTGTTGGCGTCGATGGCCTGCCAGAAGCCGTAGAAGGGGTAGAGCGACATGGGCCCGGCCTGCTGCGGCCCGCCGTTCTGATTCCAGGCCCACACGCCGTCGATCTGCGGGTTGGCCGCGCGCAGCTCCCGCAGTCCGGCCTGATGCAGCGGCGCGACGAAATCGGGGAAGGCCTTGAAGCCCTCGAACTCCAGCCGATTCTGCATCTCTACCAGCCGCTGGTGCTGGCCGCTCTCCAGGGTGGGGTTGAAGGGCAGGAAGCTGTAGAAGTCGCCCTGCACGTACTTGGTTGAAACCGTCAGGTTGGGCGAGTCGACGGCGTCCAGCAGGCGGGCGTAGCTCTCTGGGTTGGTGTGCATGTCGCCCACCTGGCCCACGCCCACCGACCAGGTGCGGAAAATGATGCTCTTGTCCCTCGGCTCGGCGGCCTGCAAGAACGCCGCTAGCATGGCCTGCGTCGCGTCCACCGAGCGCACGGCCAGCGCGCTGCTGTAGTCCCAGCCGGGCAAGTTGTAGATGCTGCCGGCCTCGCCGATGCGGATCATGACGCCGTCCACGGCCGACAGGCTGTCGAACAGCTCCTCCAGCCCCAGCCGGTAAACCTCCCACAGCTCCGGATTCTCGGTGTCCAGCCCGCCAAAACGCTGCTCCAGATAGCTTTGCAAAGGCGGAGTCAGGGCCAGCATGTCGGTGTAGAGGATCACCTCCATGCCCATGGCGTCGGCGTAGTCGAACAGCCGACCGAAGTGCTGGCGCATGGCCGCGCTGCGCGCCCGGTACTCGCTATCGATCGGGTAGATCTGCTGCCCGTCGCCCACCCGGTCGAAGTCGATGAACTCCAAGAAGCCGGGCACGACGATGCCGTTGTTGCCGTAGGCGGTCATGCGCTGCACGTAGTCGGCAAACTGCTGCTCGACGGCGGCGAACTGAGCCTCGTCAACGTAGGGCGGCCCGGCCAGCAGCACGTCCTCGAAGGCGCGCAGGTGGTGCGAGTAGTTGGCGGGGTCCCAGCGCGTTGGGTCCTGGGGAATGCCCACTGCGCCCAGGTCGACCAGCCGCTGCGCCAGGGCGGGCGCGAACGACCGCGTCTCGCCGTACAGCGCCGCCTCGTCGATGCCGCCCAGCAGGTCGTCGGCCAGGCGATACAGGCCGTACACGTCGCCGCTGCGCCCGCCGCCCACGATGGCCAGCGACGGGCTGCCGTCGATGCCGTCGAATGGAGCGAACGCAAAGGCCTCCGGCGAGGCCAGCCGCAGCGTCGCCGCTTCGTCAGGCGCGTTGGCCGCGCCGACGATGACTTGACGGCCGGCTGGCGCCGCGTCGGTCGAGTCGACGATAGAAGGTTGCTGCCCGCTGCGCGCCTCGAGCTGATCGGCCAGGTCTGCGGCTGCGCGCCGGTACAACTCGTCTTGCAGCGCGCCGTCGGGCAGGACGATGGCGGCCACAGGCGGCAACGGCGCGGCCGGCTGGAGGGGCGGGCCGGGGCTATACGTCGCCTCTTGCGGCAGGTCTTTTGGCGTGAACGAGATGCCCAGAAACGCGTTGAGCTGCACGGCAAGCAGATAGCCCAGCAGCAAGCCAACGACGATGACGACGATTGCCTTCAGTTTGTCGTGCTTCATGGGGCTATCCTCTACCTGCTGTGGCCGGTCTCCGACCGAGCCCCAGGCGGGCACGGTGTGGCCCGAAGCGCCCTCCGGCATTCGCTGTTCACCATTCGCTGTAGTATTCCGTCCGTCTACCCCAACCCCAACGCCCCCACCATCGCCCGCACACCGTCGATGGTCGGCTCGACGCCAGGCACGCGGTGCAGTTCCCAGGTTTCGACGTGGACAACGGCTGCGCCGGGCTCCAGGGTGGTGAGCGGACCGAGGGTCTCCACCTCCAGGAAGCGGTTCCAGACGTAGACCTCGCAGTTGCAGCCCATGTCGGGGTGCGGCAGGCCGGGCTGGGGGGTGAAGCGCTTGACAAAGAAGACGTCGCCCAGCAGGTAGCCCATCCAGCCGGCGTGGTTGAAGTAGCCGATCTTGCACGGCTGCTCGCCCACCTGGCCATCGACCAGCACCAGGTCGTCGTCCAATCGCAGCCGTTCGTCGCGCAGTTGGGTGTACGACCAGAGGGTGAGCTGGCGGGTGGGTAAGTACTGCGAAGGAACCGGCGCTTGCTGGGGCAGCACAGCTACGCCCCCCAGGGCGACTTGGGTAATTGCCCACGGCGCGAGCTCCACCGGCCATAGCCCGACGTTGTGCAAGCTGTGCTGCACAACCAGCGCCGACCGGTCCGGCTCCAGACGAAGCTCGATGCTCTTCTGGATGCTGGTAGGTCGTTCGGTGGGCTGGCGCAAACGCACGCCGCCCTCGAACTCGTCGATGACCAGCCCCTCGCTATCGGGCAGGTAGGTGCGTGGAAAAGCCTCCGGTGCGTGCCACAGGCGATGTCCGCCGTACAGATTGAAGTCGCCGAACGGGGTCTCCCAACTCAGGTCAACCACCTCGGCCAACAGGTTGACCTCGGAACCCGCCAGGCTGAGCCGCACCAGCCGCGGCCCGGCCGCGGCCAGGTAATCGACGCGCAGGTGCTGGTTGGCCAGGCTGCGGGTAGGCAAGCCATGAAATTCGTTGTTCATGATGCTCCTTGTCTCTCTGTGTTCTGGGAATAGTTATTCGCCGACGACCGCTTCAAGCCAGGCCAAAAGCTCTGCCCAGGCCACGCCCGGCGCGCCGCCGGCCTGGATGGCGTCATAATGGATCCGGCCAACAAGACAACAAAAGCCAGGAGCAGGACGCCCAGAGCGATGAGGACTTTGCGCACTATCTTCATAGCGATCCTTTCAAGCGCAGGGTTGGCCAGGATTATAACCCCCTCCAGGCTCCTGGTCAATCGTTGGGGCCGCTGTGATCATCTGGCTCGATGTCATACTCCAGATGAATGTCCTCCGGCTCCAGTGCAAACAGCTCAGGCTCTGGCTCAGCCATGACGGAGCAACCGAGACCCAGGTAGAAGCCGATGGTGTGCTGCGATGGCGTAGCTGAGATGTAGAGCCGTCGCGCGCCCCGCCGGCTGGCTTCACCGGCCGCCAGGTTGAACAGACGTCGCCCCAGGCCCTGGTCGCGGTAGCCGTTGCTGACGTGGAGGAACTCGAGCTGCAGTTGGTCCCGCGGGTCGCCGATGAAGCGCCCTTCCAGCACGACCACGCCGACCAGCCGGCTATCGTCGAACAGGCCGTAGAACCAGCCGCCGTGGTCGTAGCAATCTTCCAGCAAGGACGTGTTGGTTTCGGCCTCGCCTGGCGGCCAGCCACGCATATCAAAGTGCTCCGGCTTGAGCACCAACGCGTCGTTTTCGAGGTAGTAGATCGCCTCGATCAACTCGCTGCGGTCGATGGTCCAGATGTCCTTAATCTCGTCACGCGTCAGTTCTCTGCCATCAATCAAGGTCGAGTTCTCCTGGGTTGTAACTGCGACAATGCGTATGGCCGATTGTAGCCCGGCCTGCGTCGGTTGGCAAACCAGCGCCGGCGTGCTCCGACATGACAGGGAACGAAATCGTTGTTGACGCGAAGCGCTATTGACGGTAAAATGGAGCTGTGCCAGTCACAGGCACGGCCGGCAACGCCCAAAGTAACGCGATTGACGACGAATCTGCATACCCCCACATTTTCCAGCACCCAGTCCATCCATGACCCAAACAGACCTCTACGAATCGATTGTGCGACGCATCGCCGACCTGAGCGAGGAGAGCCTGCAGCAGCTTTCCCAGACCATCGCGTTCCTCAAATGGCAGGAAGAGCAGTGGCGCGAGTGGGACGACGACGAGCTGCGCTTTGATCTGGACGACGATGAGGAGCTGGCTCTGCCGGCTGGCCGGCCCAATCGGTGGGTCTACGACTTGATCGAGCAGTTCGAACATGCTACTGTTACAGCCACCCAGACCCCGCACGGTATGGAGGTGCGGGTGGCGCCGGCATTATGTGAGCAGGAGCAGCGACTGTCGATCTGGCAGCACCCACCCACGGCCGGCGCGTCGGTGGTGCAGTATCAGCTCGACGTGCCGGCCGACGTAGCGCGGCTGCGCTTCCGGGCCAAGGTGGGCATCCGCAACGGCTCGCTGATCGCCGAAAGCCCCAACAACTACGTAGCCTTTCGCTTCTACGTCAACGGCGTGCGGCTGTGGAGCGCGGCCAAGAACAGCGTCACCTGGGACGACGTGTCGGTGGATCTGCCCACGCTGGCCGGCCAGCCCATCACCCTCCAACTCGTCACCGACGGCCTGGGCGACGCGCGCTGGAACTGGGCGGTGTGGGGCACGCCATTGCTGATTGGAGAATGATGATCGGAGAATGATGAATGATGAGTGATGAACGATGAATGCAGAAGCGCCTCCGGATTCATCGTTCATCATTCATCACTCATCGTTCAGGAGGTTCTATGGCAGAGTTCGAGTTTGGCGGTGAGATCGTCTGGCGGCCCACGCCCGAATACGTCGAGGGCAGCCACTTGCAGCGCTTCATGCAGCAGCACGGCATAGCCGACTGGCACGAGTTGCACCGGCGCTCCATCGAGGACGTGGCCTGGTTCACCGACGCCATGCTGCGCTACCTGGACATCCAGTTCGACCAAGCCTACAGCCAGATCATGGATCTGTCGCGGGGCAAGCCGTGGGCGCGCTGGTGCGTCGGCGGCCAGATGAACATCGTCGACAACTGCCTGGACAAGTGGCTGGGCACGCCTACTGAACAGCAGATCGCCCTGCGCTACGAAAACGAGGAAGGCGACGTGCGCGCGCTGACCTATGGCGAGCTGCACGCCGCGGTCTGCCGCGTCGCGGCTGGCCTGCGCAGGCTGGGCCTGGGCAAGGGGGACACCGTCGGCCTGTTCATGCCCATGATCCCCGAGATCGCCATCGCCCTGCTGGCTATCGCGCGCATCGGCGGCGTGATCCTGCCCCTTTTCTCCGGCTACGGCGCCGGAGCGGTGGCCGCCCGCCTGGCCGACGCCGAAGCCAAGGCGCTGTTCACCGTCGATGGCGTCCTGCGGCGCGGCCGGCCAGTGGCCATGAAGCCCGTCGCCGACGAGGCATCGGCCCAGGCTCCCACCGTCCAGCGCCTCATCGTCGCCCGCCGCACCGGCCAGGACATCCCCTGGACTGACGGCCGCGACCTTTGGTGGGACGAGTTGCTTGCCGCCCCAATCACCCAGTCACCCTGTCACCCTGTCATCGAACCCACCGCCGCCGAAGACCTCCTCATGCTGATCTACACCTCCGGCACGACAGGCCGGCCCAAGGGCGCCGTCCACACCCATTGCGGTTTTCCCCTCAAGGCGGCCATGGATATGGCGTTGGGACTGGACCTGCGCCAGGAAGACGTGCTCTACTGGATGACCGACATGGGCTGGATGATGGGACCCTGGGAGGTCTTCGGGACATTGCTCCTGGGCAGCACCATGGTCTTCTACGACGGCGCGCCCGATTTCCCCGACGTGGACCGGCTGTGGAGCCTGGTGGAACGGCACAAGATCACGGCCCTGGGCGTGTCGCCGACGCTGATCCGCACGTTGATGCAACATGGCGACGAGCCAGTGCGGCGGCATGACCTGTCCAGCCTGCGCACGATGGCATCCACCGGCGAGCCGTGGAACCCTGCGCCCTGGCTGTGGCTGTTCAACACCGTGGGCGGCGGCCGCTGCCCGATCATCAACTACTCCGGCGGCACCGAGATCTCCGGCGGCATCGTGATGGGCAACGTCATGCTGCCGCTCAAGCCCTGCGCGTTTTCCGGACCCAATGTGGGCATGGCGGCCGACGTGGTGGACGAGGACGGCAAGCCGGTGCGCGGACAGGTGGGCGAGCTGGTGGTACGCGAGCCGTGGATCGGCATGACGAGGGGCTTCTGGCGCGATCCAGAGCGCTACATCGAGACCTACTGGAGCCGATGGCCCGACGTGTGGGTACACGGCGACTGGGCCGCGGTGGACGGCGACGGCCTGTGGTACATTCTGGGCCGCTCCGACGACACCATCAAAGTGGCCGGCAAGCGGCTGGGCCCGGCCGAGGTCGAGACCGTGCTGGTGCATCACCCGGCCGTGGTCGAGGCCGGCGCCATCGGCGTGCCCGACGAAATCAAAGGGCAGGCGCTGGTGGTCTTCTGCGTGTTGGCGCCGGGCTACGCGCCCAGCGACAGCCTGGCCGCCGAGCTGCGCCGGCTCGTCGGCGACGACATGGGCAAGCCCATGGCGCCCAAGGCGGTGCTCTTCGTGCCCGACCTGCCCAAGACGCGCAACGCCAAGGTCATGCGCCGCGTGCTGCGCGCCGCCTATCTGGGCGAGCCGGCCGGCGACCTGAGCGCGCTGGTTAATCCTGAAGTTGTCGATCAGATTCGCAGCGCTGGGGTTGGGAGTTGACAAATGGAACCAGTGACCAATCCACACGATCGATTCTTCCGTCACGTGTTCTCACAGCAGGACACTGCGGCCGACTTCTTGCGCAATTACCTGCCGCCAGATGTCGTCGCCCTGTTCGACTTCTCGACACTGGAACTGACCAAGGACTCCTTCGTCGACGACACGCTGCGGGAGCACTTCTCCGATCTGCTCTACCACGTCAGGCAGCACGCCGATGAGCAGCCGGCCTACGTCTACTTGCTTCTCGAGCACAAGAGCTACCCGGAGATCCTGACTGCGCTGCAACTGCTGCGCTACATGACACAGATCTGGCAACTCTCCGTACGCCAGAAGTCGGAGTTCATCCCCATCCTGCCGGTTGTCGTCTATCACGGCCGGGCCGAATGGCACCTGCCGCACAACTTTGCCAGCCTGTTCAAGCTGCCTGCGCCGTTGCAGGAGTTCTTCCCGGATTTTCGCTTCTGGCTGGTCGATCTATCGAGCATGGACGACGCCGACATCAAGGGTGAGGTGTTGGCGCAGGTGGCGTTGTTGACGCTCAAGCACGTCTTTCAGAACGACCTCGACTCCAGTGTGCGCGACATGATCCCGTTGCTGGTCGAGCTTTCGCAACAGAAGACGGGTTTGCAGTTTCTGGAAACGTGGTTACGATATCTGTCACAAGGCACAGATAGAGTGACAGAGAGGACCTTGAAGGACGTCGTTGAAGAGGTTTCTTCGACCGGAGGTGTGACTATGCCAACACTGGCTGAAATTTGGACAGAACGAGGTTATCAACAGGGCCTACAGCAGGGCCTACAACAGGGCCTACAACAGGGCATGCAGCAAGGTATGCAGCAGGGTATGCAGCAAGCGGCCCGCCAGGAACTGCTGGACAGCATCGAGTTCGCCCTGGACATGAAGTTCGGCGCTGAAGCGCTGGTCCTGATGGTGGAGATCGTCAAGATCCAGGACATCGACCTACTGCGTATTGTTCGCAAGGGCATCAAGTCGGCCGCAACTGCGGCTGACGTCCGCAGCATCTATAGTTTAGCGCTGGAACCGTGCTGAGACAAGGAGGTCTCACCCATGGAGTTTCGTCTCACCGAGGAGCAAGAAGGCGTCCGCCGGCTGGTGCGCGACGTCGTGGAGAAAGAAGTCAAGCCGCTGGCCGCGCACACCGACGAGACCGGCGAGTTCCCCTGGGGACCCCTTCAGACCATGGCCAGGCTGGGGCTGCTGGGACTGAACGTGCCGGAGACCTACGGCGGCGCCGGTGCTGACCACGTCAGCGCGGCCATCCTGGTGGAGGAAATCGGCCGCGGCTGCGGCTCCACCGGGCTGATCGTGGCTGCACACCTGGGGCTGGCCTGCGGGCCGCTCAATCGTTTCGGCAGCGAGGCGCAAAAGCTGCTCTACCTCAAGCCGCTGGCGCGCGGTGATGCCATCGGCTGTCTTGGCTTGACTGAGCCGGGCGCGGGCTCGGACCTGGCCGGCGGCGTGCGCACCCTGGCCGAGAAACACGGCGACAACTGGGTGATCAACGGCAGCAAGATGTGGCTGACCAACGGCGCCGAGGCCAAGACCGCCATCCTGCTCTGCCGCAGCGAACGGGCCGGCGGCAGCCGCAGCCTGAGCCAGATCATCGTCCCTACCGACACGCCGGGCATCACCTTCGGCAAGCCGGAGAAGAAGATGGGCCTCAACGGCAGCCACACCTACGCCGTCAGCCTGGAGGACGTCACTGTGCCGCTGGAGAACGTGCTGGGGCGCGAAGGCTACGGCCTGCACCAGACGCTGGAGGCGCTGGACGGCGGCCGCATTGCCATCGGCGCGCTGAGCGTCGGCCTGGCCCAGGCAGCCTACGAGGCGGCCGTGGCCTACGCCAAGGAGCGCACCACCTTCGGCAAGGCCATCGCCGAGCACCAGGCCATCCAGGCCAAGATCGCCGACATGGCCACCACCATCGAGGCCGCGCGCTGGCTGGTCTATCGGGCCGCCTGGCTGCGCGACCAGGGCCAGCCCTTCACGCTGCTGGCGGCCCAGGCCAAGCTCTTCGCCACCGAGATCGCCGAGAAGGTCTGCTACGACGCGATCCAGATCCACGGCGGCTACGGCTACAGCCGCGAGTATCCCGTCGAGCGCATCTACCGCGACAACCGGCTGATGGCCATCGGCGAGGGCACCAGCGAAATCCAGCGCATGGTCATTGCGCGGGCGGTGATCGGTGATCGGTGAACGGTCATCGAACCGGGACCTCCCCATTAACCATTCACCAATTCACCAATTCACCATTAACCATTGCCATGTCTCACCCCCTCATCGACCTGGCCCGCGAGGCAATCCGCCATTACCTGGCAACGGGCGAATATCTTGACGTTTCGGACAGGCCCGGCGACGGCCCGCCCTCCGGCCTGTTCGTGTCGCTGCACGATCCCGCGCGGCCGGGCGAGGTCGAGGGCGACCTGCGCGGCTGCCGCGGCAGCGTCCGGCCCTATGCGCCGACGTTGTACGCCGAGGTGGTGCAGGAGGCGGTCAACTCGGCCGTGGACGACCCGCGCTGCCCCAGCATCCGGCCCGATGAGGTGGACGACATCGCCATCACCGTCTACCTGCTCAAGCCGCAGGAGGAAGTCCACAGCCTGAGCGAGTTGGATCCCGCCCGCTACGGCATCCTGGTAGAGGGAGAGAGCGGCCGCCGCGCGCTGTTACTACCCGGCATCCCTGGCATCGAGACCGCGGCCGAGCAGGTCTATCTGACCAAGCGCAAGGCTTCCGTGCACCGCGACGAGCCGGTGACGATCTATCGCTTCGAGGCGGACGTGCTGAAGTGAGACGCCTGGCCGCGGATGGCGCGGATTGCGCAGACACAAACAAGCCCCTCTGGCAGCAGAGGGGCTTGTTGCGTCCAAAGGTCAAGCGGTTAGCGTTGGCGGCTACGCCAGGCGGCCACGGCCAGTGCGGCCACGGCCGCAGCAGGCAGCGCGGCTACAGGCAGCGCGCCGAGCGGCGCTGACGCCGGCTGGCTGGCAGAGGCGAGATCGTTCAGAGTGATCGCGGTTGGCACCCCGACAAAGAGCGTCACCGCAGCCTCAGCCGGGAAGGTCTGATTGGGATCGTTATGCTCCATGGCCAACCTGGCCCGATAGACGCCAGTGCTCAAGCCGGTCGCGTCGAACGTCACCGTAACCGGCAGGCTGCTGTGGCCGGGAACGACGCTGCTGGCTGGGCTGACCGCCAGCCACGGCACGTCAGCGTAGGCTGGACGTGCCAGCCAGCCCAGCGTGTTGTTGCCCAGCAGGCGATGGTCGGCGCGGCCGATCGTCGAGTTGGAGACCAACGGACTGGCGAACACCGCCATCTTGCCGCCGTTAGCCTCCCGAGCCACCACGTTCGGGCGTCCGAGGGTGTCGAAGACCACGACGGTGGAGCCAGGGCTGGCAGATAGGCGCTGGCAGACGCTGTAGTCGTAGTAGACGCTCGTGACGCCAGCGCTGATGGGATGCGGGGTGATGTTGGTGGTGGTCCCATAGGCGCAGCTATCGGAGAAGTAGAAGATGCCGAAGATGCTGGCCAACCCGGAGGTCGCTGGGCTGTTTTCGCCATGCACCAGAACCGCGCCGCCGCGGCGCATCCATTGTTCCACCGCCAGCAGCTCGCTCAAGCCCCAGGTGCCCGAGCCGCAGCAATTGCTCCACAGGATGTCGTAACCTTGCAACACACTGGCGTCGACCGGGAAATACCAGTTGTCGACCACCACCGCGCCGGCCGCGATGGCGTCGTTGATCAACGTGCTGTAGTCGTTCCGAGCTGGCTGGCCGTGCGAGCGATCGAAGAGGATGCGCTTGCCGGTCAGGTCTTCGGGCGTTGGCGGTCTTTCGGCGCTGTCCAGGTTGATCTCGAACAGAGCCACATCCAGCGGCATAGGCCCGCTGTTGGAGATGACCAGCGTGCTGAGCAGCGCGTTGCCGGGCTGCAAGGACACCTCCAGGGCCTGCGGCAGCCACGTCAGCCGCGCCTGCGCCGGCTCCAGCGCCACGTTTCGAGTGGCGGCGGCGCCGGCTGTGATAGTCACAGGGAATTCAGCAGCCACGTAGCCGGGCACGCTGACCCGGAGGGTATAGTCCCCGCCTGTTGCCCAAAGCTGGTAGGCGGTCCTGGGAGTCAGGGTATGTACGCCCACCAGCTCCACCGTGGCGGTCAGCGGCTGGCTCGTCCAGGCGTCGCTGATGGTCCCGGCCACGCTGCCCATGTCGGCCGTAGGCTGGACAGTCATAGCCACCGGCACAGGCAGGAAAGGCTGCGCCGGATCGTTGCTCTCGAGCGCGATGATCGCCTCGTAGGCGCCCGGCTGCAAGCCGCTGGAGTCGAAGGTGACGGTGACGTCCTGGCTGCTGTTGCTCGCGAGCGCGGCCGATGACGGGGTCTGGTGCAGCCAGCCGGCCGGCCTGCTTAGCACGAACAGCTCGCCCCAGTCTACGGTGATACACTGGTTAGGGTCGATGCCGATCTGAACCAGATTGCGTCCGGGAACGGCCACTCCCGATGGAACGCTAAAAACGGTCTCTGACCATTCGTAACCACCACCGGCCAGGTTGCCCAGCAGCACGCCGTTGAGACGCACTGGATGGTTGTACCAGGCTGAGTTGACATTGTGAGCGCGCACGGTCAGGGCATTGCCCGCCGGCGCCGGCACGCGATCAACGAAGATATTGAACTCGATGGGGGCGATGCTGTAGTAGCTGCACACAGAGGTGTCCATGTCGCCGTCCGGGCTGCCAGTCAGGGCGTTGTCCTCGTTGTCGACCGTGGTGGTGTAGACGTAGCCGCTCTGGATATCCGGCGACGAGTCATGACCAGCAGCCAGCACGCGCAGCACAGAGGCCGGGGCCGGCGGCGCGGCGGCGCCAGGCAGCGGCGGCGGGCTAGCGGCCGTCGTAGTGAACACATCCGCGGCCTGCGGCAGGTCCAACGGGGCCATGCGCACCAGGCCCGGCGTCAAGTCGACGTCGCTGATCTGCACGGTCAGAGTGACGCCGTTGCCGTTGCTGATGGCCAGGGTTTGATCGACGGTTTGGCCGGCCAGTTGGACGCTGCTCAAGGCGGCCGGTGCGACCGCGAGCGCTGGCGGCGCGTCGGCGATCGTGGTCAGGCTGGCCGTGGCGCTGAAGCCGGGATCGTTGATACCCACCGCCGTGATCTGCACGCTGTCGCTGTCGTACCAACTGGCACCGGGCGGAATCGTGACCAGCACCTGTACGGCGGCGCTGGCGCCGGGCGCCAGCGGACCCGCGATATTGCCCGACAACGTAGCGGGCCAAGTCGAACCATCGAGGGACAAGGTGAAGCTGTCAGCCGAGCCGGTGGCGTTGATCAGGGTCAGATCGTGGCTGACCACCTGGCCGCGCGCGCCGGCGTTGACTTGCGCTAGCGGCAGCAGCAGGACATCCTGCAGCACGCGTTGTGGGCAGACAGCGACGCCGGCCGTTTGATAGCTGGACATATCGATGCTGCGCAGCACCTGGTTCAAGCTGGTATCGATGACCGGCACGGTCAGACTGACGCCGCCCACGTACAGATCACGGCCGTCACAAGTTGTGGCAAGACTCTGCGAACCATAGTTGGTGCTGACCGTCGTGATATGTTCGAAGGTGACGCCATCGAACACATACACGCCGTTGTAGTACGTTGCACCGTAAACGGCCGTTCCGTTTGGCGCCACCTCCAGCCCTCGCAGTTGCTCTGGACCGCTTGCCACGGCATACACAGACTGATCCAGCGCGTCGATCACTGTCATTCTAGTGTTGTAGCGGTGCGACACGAAGAGATAACGGCCATCAGCCGATACAGCCACATCCTCCAGCTCGCCCGACAGGTTGATCGGCGGGGCCAGGCTGAGGGTTGTGGTATCGATTACTAGCAGCGTGGCGCTGTTGGAACCAGTGACGTAGGCCCGGTTCAGGTAGGGGTGGACAGCAATATTGTTGGTCGTCCAGGCTGTCGTAATAACGCCGAGGGCGAGAGTCTGGGTGTTGATGGTAGCAACGCGGTTAGCGTTCGCGCTGGTAACCAGCGCGAAGCTGCCATCCGGGGTGAATGCCACATCTTGGGGTTGAGGAATTCCGCTCCGAGTGGCTACAACCAGGTTATCATTGGCATCGATGACGACTACATTATTGGTCTGAGGGCAGGTTACATATACCTGATCGCCATTGGGTGTGATTGCCGTGTTCCAGGGATGTTGACAGCCAGCCGAGCCGACGTCAACTACGCCCAACACGACATAGCGGTCAGTGTCGATCAACGCTACTTGGCCGCTATCCGGGAGCGCCACATAGGCGATTTCATCGCTGCTGGCAGTGGTGTTGAGCAGCGCTGTGGCGCGCATCGCGGGCGACGCGGCCGAGATCGCCTCCACCGTAGCTTGCCCGACGGCGCCAACCGCAGCCGTAAGCGGTATCGTAACTTGCACGTCCACAAAGACGTTTTCGCCGTCGGCCAGCACGCCGGTCTGGGTGATGGCGAGCGTCGCCGGCCAGTCGCTGCCCGGCAAGACGGCCAGATCGAAGCTGTCAGGTCCGCCGGTGCGGTTGGTGACACGCACGGTGTGGGTGACGGCTATGCCTCGCTTGCCAATCCGTTCCTGCTCCGGCGGCGCCAGCAGCACTCCTGTCGGGTGGGTGTAGCGGATCGCCAGGTTATTAGCGAGGGCGGCGCCGTAGTTCAAGCCGTCGGTGCCATTGGCGTTTTCGATACCCACGGCGTAGGGATTGCTGTAGGCCAACTGGCTGTAGCGAGCTTCGATGTCGCCGTTGGGGTAAAGCACAACTTGAAACGTGTGGGGATCGTAGGTCTGACAGCACCAATACAGCCGGTTGAACTGCACCACCAGGCGGGTCGGGTTGGTCAGTACCTGGTAGTACACCGCCGAGTCGCTGCCGTAGTTGTTCAGGTGCATGTCGCCGCCGTACGGAACAATCACGTTGTTGGGATCGGCCGGTTGCGGGAGTGGCGAGCTGCTTGGGGTGCTGCCGAAGCCGCTGCCAAAGCTCAGATAGCCGTTACTGCCGACGAACAGCGCGTCATAGTTCGTTCCGTAGAAGCTGAAATCGAAACCAATGGGAAGCGGGCCAGCAAAGCCGTTGTTGTAGTTATTCCAGCCGGTCACGAGGACACCGGTGCTGGAAATCTCCTCCCAGGCGTAGGCGGGACCGCCTGGTTCGTTGGAGTCTTTGAACGTGTAGCCAAAGTCATCGGGGCCGCCCGCCCGCAGGGCCGGCGCAGCCTCAGCCCAGCCAGCAGACGCCAGGCTGGCCAGCGCCAGCATCGCTAGCATCATGGCCAGTGCAACGACGACGCTCCGCACGACAGGAGCAGACGCATCTGCTCCGACCACCTTCCTTCCGCCGAAAAATCGCCACATGGCTACCTCCTCTGTAAGTTGCGTTTCCCATGACCGCAGGTGACATCCTGTGCACAATGTCGGGGCCATCATACCACGGTCTCGTCCGGCCATCCAAATAGAGGGGATAACGCAATAAGTCAGGCGAGAAAATTCAACCCATAGATATACCTCCTGTGGTAAGGTGTGTTAAGGAAAGGACACCCGAACCAGGAGGTATATCATGTCCAGTGTACATCGACCGGCCCCT
>JBAQCH010000064.1:0-2626 GCA_049294015.1 Anaerolineae bacterium | reverse complement strand
GGAGCTGTTTGTCTGGCTGGCGCCCCGGCTGCGGCCGGCGCGCATCGTGCTGGCTGGCAGTGTGGACGGTGTGTACAGCGGCGATCCGCTGCGCGACCCGGCCGCGGCGCTCTGGCCGGAGATCATGCCCGACGATCTGCCGCGCTTGCGCGCCAGCCTGGGCGGCTCCCACGGCGTGGACGTGACCGGCGGCATGGCCAGCAAGGTGGCGGAGATGTGCCAGTTGGCAGCCAGCCAGCCGGGTCTCGAGGTGCGGCTGGTCTCGGGGCTGCGTCCCGACGCCATCTACCGCGCGCTGCTCGGCGCACAAGACGCCGGCGGCACGCGCATCTTCCAGCCATCGTCATCGTCCGCCTCACGGCCGCAAGAACGGACGATTTGGAAAATCGTCCTACGAGCCGGAGGGGGACTCAACCTACTTTGAACACACCCAAATGATCTCTGTGAAGGGCGCCGGGGATAGCCTCATGGGACAAATTACGCGCAACGGGGAGTTTGATTACAGGCTGTTCAGCGGAAAGATTACATTCTTGTAATAACTTTGCCGATTCCGCAGGGTGCGGCTATAATGGTTGTCGCCAGCCGCAGACAGCGGCTGATCGAGAGGTCAAGAATGTCACTGTTGAATATTGCTGGGTTTATACTGATCTTTGGTGTGCTGGTCTTCATCCACGAACTCGGTCACTTCCTGGTTGCGCGCCGCAACGGAATCGTGACGGAGGAGTTCGGCTTTGGCTTTCCCCCGCGCCTGATCACATTGCGCCGCGGCCGCGGGCGCCTGGTTGTTGGCGACCGCACCATCGTCGTGCCGGCTGGCTTCCAACTGCCAGAAGAGTTGGTGGCCGGCTCCCACATCACCTACGAAACCACGACCGACAAGCGCGGGCGCGCCGTGTTGAGCAAGCTCGATCTGTTGACCGATGGAGACGCCGTGCTGGGCAATCCCAATGTGGTCACCTTGGTCGACCCCGGCACCATCTACAGCATCAATGCCATTCCTTTTGGCGGCTTTGTGCGCATGCGCGGGGAAGACGGGCCGGCCGGACCAGGCAGCTTTGGCAGCGCTTCGGCCAAGGCCCGCTCGGCCACTCTGCTGGCCGGGCCGATGATGAACTTCCTGCTGGCCATCGTGCTGTTCGCACTTTCAGCCATGATTGGCCAGCCCGAGGCCATGCCTGGCGGCCGTATTGGCGAGATCGCGCCGGGATCGCCGGCTGAACAGGCTGGGCTGCTGCCCGAGGACCGGATCTTCCTGATCGACAATGTCGAGGTGCGCAGCGCAGGCGACATCGGCGATTACATCAAAACACGCCCTGGCGAGCCGGTGACGTTGACGGTCGAGCGCGCCGGCGAGCGCTTCACCGTGGTTGTGACCCCGCGTGTCTCGCCTCCCCCTGGCGAGGGCGCCATCGGCCTGGCGTTGCTGCCTGTAACCGAGTTGGCGCGCAGCGGGCCCCTCGAGGCGCTGAGCGTCGGCGTCACTGACACCGCGCGCTTTACCTATGTCACTCTTTCCGTGCCAGCGATGCTGTTGCGCGGCGCGATCGAGCCGGCCGACGCCCGGCCGGTCGGCCCCAAGGCCATCTTCGATCTGACCAGCGGAGCAATCTCAGCGACTCAGACCTCTGGCCTCTGGTACCCAGTCCTGCAACTGATGGGTATTCTGAGCGCAGCCCTGGCCATTACTAATCTGCTTCCAATCCCAGCCTTGGACGGCGGCCGGCTACTTTTCATCCTTATCGAAAAGATTCGCGGCCGGCGTGTCGATCCGAACTGGGAAGGCGCCATTCATCTGGCGGGCATGGTGATACTCCTTGGACTCATGGCCATCATCACTTATCAGGATTTTGCATCACCAATTCCACTGCCCAACTGGTTAGCCCCATTGGGACGGTAACGTCACTCCGTTCCAGCAAGGTTCGCCCAGTTGCCACTAGCTGGCGCCTGGCGCCGACCACAGAGGAAACTTTATGCTATGTAGACGTTGTGGAGCTACGATCCACGATGGACTGCGCGTCTGCCCGCATTGTGGTGAACGTCAAGCCCGACAACCCTCGCACGTTTCCTGCGCTCATTGTCGCCACAAAGCCCCCGCTGCCTCCAGCATCTGTCCCCGCTGTGGACAAACCCTGCGCGCCCGGCGCCTGTCGGGCGGCGTGTTGGCCTCGGCCGGTTTGATCCTGGTCGTCAGCCTGGCGCTTTCGGCCGGCGTGGCCGCGCGCGGTTGGAGCGCCGTGCAGGAAAGCGCCCAGCAGCGCCTGGCGCGCGTCGAGGCGGGGATCAGCGACTTGGGCGGCAAGGTGCTGGACACCGCCTCCAGCCTGGCCGCAGCCGAGCCGGACAGCACCACCGCGACTCCGTCGCCGGTGGTTGTGTTGGCTGTGCTGCCCGAAACCAACCGCGCCGCAGGTGCGCCCTTCCAGTCCGAGGTGATTCTGGCTCCGACCACAGTGGCCGGCGCAGTAGGCGGCCCAGGTGTGGAACCGGCAGCAGTGGCTGCGCTGGCTGAACAGGTCAGCCCAAGCCCAGATCCCACGGCAACTGAGGCGCCTACCGCTGAGCCGCCTACGGCCACAGCCGAGCCCACAGCCACAGCCGAGCCCACGGCGACCGAGGCGCCCACCGC
>JBAQCH010000063.1:0-4628 GCA_049294015.1 Anaerolineae bacterium | reverse complement strand
GTGTACCACCTGCCACGCTGTGGGCGACGCGCAGCCGGCTGCTTCACCGGCGGTGGAGACGCCTGCTGCGCCAGCCGGCGGGCCGGCGGCCATCCCGCACTCGATTGGGCCGGAGCGCGCCCAATGTCTGCTGTGCCATGCCACCGACAGCACGATGAGCCCGGCGCCAGCCAGCCATGCGGGCTTTGCCGTGGAGCAGTGTACCACCTGCCACGCCGTGGGTGAGACGCAGCCGGACGGCGCAACGCCTGCTGCGTCACCGGCGCCGGCCGATAGCACGCCGGCGCCCTCGGCCATGCCCATCATCCCGCACACCATTGCGGGTGACTGGGCGCAGTGCAGCCTGTGCCACGCCATCGAAGGAGGTATGCGGCCCATGCCGGTCAGCCATGCCGCTTTTGAGGAAGCGCAGTGCCAGAGCTGTCACCAGACTGGAGGTGACCAATGAGCGCCCGTGTGCTGCTGGTGCGCCTGAGCGCGCTGCTTGGGCTGGCCTTCTTGCTGGCCGTGGTTCTCCTGCCAGGCCAGGCCCTGGCCCAAGCCCCTGAGCCGCATCAATTCATCCAGGAATACAACGGTCCTGCCACGTGCGAGGCCTGTCATGGCAACGTGACCGACCAGGTGATCCACAGCGTCCACTACTCGTGGGAAGGCAAGATGGACCATTACAGCCCGGTGTCGGGCAGCATCGCTCGCATCAACTGGCTGGGCATACTCAACGAGAAGCTGGATATTCCTGGCGGCTGTGGCCGCTGCCACGTGGGCAGCGGCGCGCTGCCCAAGCCGGCCGACCAGGTGACAGCCGAGGACAAGGCCGGCATCGACTGCCTGATCTGTCACTCGCCGGTGTACGACACCAGCCTGCGCTTTCCGGTGCAGGATGAAAGCGGCGCCTGGACGCTGACGCAGGATCGAACGTTGCTCAGCGCGCGCCAGGCCCAGCGCCCTACCAGCGAGAACTGCCTGCTTTGCCACCAAAACGTGGGCGGCGGGCCAATGCTCAAGCGCGGGGTGGACTTCTCGCCGGTGGCGGATAAACATGGCGAGGCCAGCAAAGCTGACGTTCACGCCGACGCGGGCATGGCCTGTGTGGACTGCCACGCCTCCCAAAACCACAAGGTGCTGGGCTTCGGCCCTGACCTATGGAGCCGCGACCTGCCCGATCAACGGCTGACCTGCGATAGCTGCCATACCGCCGCGCCCCACAGCGACCCGCTGCTCAACGACCAGCACGTTCGCCTGGACTGCCGCGCCTGCCACGTGTTGGGAACCGGCGGCTTGATCGAGCGCGATTGGACCGCTGAACCGGTCTATGATCCGGTGACCGAACTGTACTCGCCGGTCGATGACGTGCGTGCGCCCAACTCGGTGCAGCCGATCTACCTCTGGCACAACGGCGCTGTGGCCGAACCGGGCCAGCCCTGGCCGGGCAGCCGCTCGGATCTCACCGCCCGTATTCAACCCTTCAAGTTGTTCACCGCCACGGTGCCCAGCGACGCCGACAGCGGCCAGCCGGTTCCCCTCAAGTTGGACGCGTTCTACACGCAGGGCAACCTGGAGCGGGCGATCCGTCTCGGCGCTGACCAGTCGGGCATGGACTACAGCGGAGATTGGCAACCCAAAGAGATGACCGTTCCGTTGCAGATCAGCCACGGCGTGGTGGGCAAGCAGGATGCGCGCGCTTGCCAGGACTGTCACGTGCCGGACGGCATCGTGGACTTCGCCAACATGGGCTACACGCCGCAGGAAGTGGCCGTGCTGACCAGCATCAGCGCCGAGGGCGCCGGCCAGCGCCAACCCTTGCAGATTGCCGTGGTGATCCCGGCTGCCCAGCCGCTGCCCACGCCGGTGCTGCTGTCTGGCAACCTGGAAGCAGCGCGCGGCTTTGGCGTGCGCATCCCGTGGAACCCGTTCCTGGTGCTGTTGGTGTCCATCGGTATCCTGGGCGGCGGCGGCTACTGGCTGTATCGCCAGAAGCCGGCCGCGCCTGGGCCGTCCGAGCAGGCGGCGCACTCGGCGCCTCCGAGCGAGACCGTGCTTGCTGCCGAGCCGCCGGCCGCCGCATCCGTTGCCGGCAGTGGTGAAGAGCCGCCCCATCCGCCGGCTTCATAACCCGTAGGTCCGGCTACCAGCCGGACACCGCCGCTTGCAAGGGTGTCACGTTGGTAACGTGACCTACGCTTGCTTGCACGGGTGTCACGTTGGTAACGTGACCTACGCTTGCTTGCAAGGGCGTCACGTTGGTAACGTGACCTACGCTTGCGGCGTTCTGTTCAGGGAAGTTCCGGCCCCGGATGAAATCCTTCATCCGGGGCCGCATCGTTGTGGGGACTGGCGGGTTTTGGTCTGTGCGATTCAGCATGGTACACTCTCGCCGATCCGATCATGTCCCCAACCATCACCCGCCAATTCTCTCCCCTGATCCACGGGCGTGCTGCCGTTACAGCCATACAGGCTCATTACGCGCCGGCCATCTTCATCGGTTTGAGCTACATGGCCATCACCACCATGTGGACGCTGTACAGCGCCTACGTGCCGGTGCTGTTGCAGGTGGACTTCGGCCTGCGCGCCACTGCGATTGGGCTGGTAATGATGCTGGACAACCTGCTGGCCCTGCTGGTGCAGCCCTGGATCGGCGCGCGCAGCGACCGGCTGCGCAGCCGCTGGGGCAAGCGCCTGCCCTACATCGTGGCCGGCATGCCCTTTGCCGCCGTCGGCTTCGCGCTGATCCCCCTGGCCGGCGACTTCTTCGACGGGCTGCCAGGCTTCGTGCTCACGGTGATGATCATGCTGGTCGCGATGGCTACGATCCGGGTGCCCCTCTTTGCCTTGTTGCCCGACCTGACCGTGCCCGAACGGCGCAGCACAGCCAATGGCATCATCAACCTCTTCGGCGGCGTCGGCATTCTGATTGCGACCTTGGGGTTGGGTTGGCTGTATCGCATCAACCGCGCGGGCCCGTTTGTGGTAGGGGCGGTCTTGCTGGTGCTGACCACCTTGCTGCTGGCGGCCGTGCTGCCCAGACTGACCCGGCGCTATGCGGTGCAGGAGGAAGCGCCTGTCGAGGGGGAAGGTCCCACCAATTCCTTACGCATGTTGCGCAATGTGTTGGCCGAAAACTGGCGCGGCGTCCCCCTGCTGCTGCTGGCGATCCTGCTCTACACCTTTGGCATCAACGCCGTCGAGACCTTCTTCAGCCTCTACGGCCGCACGGTCCTCGGCATACCGGAGGAAACCGCCCTGGCGATCCTGGGTGTCTTCTTCATTACCTACATCGTGGCATCGGTGCCGGCCGGCGCGGTCGGCCAGCGCTTCGGACGACGGCAGACCATGTGCGCCGGCCTGGCGATCATGGCGATCCTGATCCTGGGCGCGTTCCTTTTGCGTTCGGCGCCGGCCATGCTCGCCATCATGCCGTTGGGCGGGGTGGCCTGGGCGCTGGTCAACACCAACGCCCTGCCGGCCGTGCTGGGCATGTCGCCTGCTGGCCGCGCCGCCAGCACGGTCGGCCTGTTCTACGCGACCACAACGCTGGCTTCGATCCTCAGCCCGGTCGTCAACGGTTGGTTGATCGACGCCGGCGGAGGCGACTACAACCTGGCTATCCTCTCCACCAGCGTCGTCGCCGGCCTGGCCGCGTTGACGCTGCTGGTGATGGGCCGCTTCGAACGGGCAGGGGGTGAACGGTGAACGGTTACCCGTCACCGGTCACGGTTCACCAGCAATCGCTGCCAACGCCTGGTCCAGGTCGGCCACGATATCAGCCGGGTGCTCGATGCCGATGGAGAGCCGCAGCAGGCCGTCGCCGATGCCCAAGCGGGCGCGCTCGGCCGGCGGCACGGCGCGGTGGCTGGCCATGACGGGGTAGAGCGCCAGGGAATACACATCCCCCAGGGTGGTGGCGGGGAGGATCAGCTTGAGGGCGTCCAGAAAGCGAAAGGCAGCGTCCTGGGTTGCGTTGCGCAGCTCGAAGGCGATCATACCGCCGTAGACGCGGCCGCCCAGCAGGCGCTGGGCCAGCGTGTGCTGCGGGTGGTCCGGCAGGCCAGGGTAATGGACGCAGGCCGCGGCCGGATGCGCCGCCAGCCACTGGGCCACGTGCAGCGCGTTGGCGCAGTGGCGCTCCATGCGCAGCGGCAGCGTTTTCAGTCCGCGCAGCGCCAGCCAGGCCACCTCCGGCGCCAGCACCGCGCCGATCAGCTTTTCGATCGTGAACAGCCGCTGCCGGTTGGTCTGGGACGTCACCACCACACCGGCCAGCACGTCGCCGTGGCCGCCGATGTACTTGCTGGCCGAGTGGACGACATAATCCGCGCCCAGGCTCAATGGCTGGCACAGGAACGGCGTGGCAAAGGTGTTGTCCACGATCAAGGCCGCGCCGCTTTCATGGGCTAGCCCGGCCAGCGCGGCGATGTCAGCCAGCTTGAGCAGCGGGTTGGAGATCGTCTCCACCAGCAGGGCGGCCGGCCGGAGGTCGCTCAGCGCGGCCTGCACCTGCGCCAGGTCGGTCACGTCCACGAAGGCGACTGCTACGCCCTGCTCGGCCATCAGCGTGCTGAGCAGGCTGTAGGTCGCGCCGTAACAGTCCTGGGCCGCGACCACCGCGCGGCCGGCCCGCACGCCGGCCG
>JBAQCH010000062.1:0-3424 GCA_049294015.1 Anaerolineae bacterium | reverse complement strand
CAGCCACGCGCTCGGCCGCCTCGGCCAGCCGCGTCTCGACGGAAACGCGCTCGCCTTCGGCTGCGGCCAGCACGTCGCCCACCGTGGCCCCAGCCGGGAAGTCTAGCGACTGGGGAAGGTAGCCCAGACGTAGCGCGGCCGGGCTCAACTGGACGCGGCCCTGATCCGGCGCCAGCTCGCCGCTGATGATCTTGAGCAAAGTGCTCTTGCCGCAGCCGTTGGGGCCGATCAGCCCGGCCCGCTGGCCGCGGTTGAGGTTGAAGTTGATCTGATCCAACACCTTGAGGTCGCCGAACCAGTGGGTGATAGCGCGAACTTGAAGCATGGTGTAACTCCTGGTGGGGCGGAAGGGGGGAATACCACAACGGATTGGAAACAGCGAATGGGAAGTTCAAGGCACAGTTGGAGTCATCCGTTGTCCTCCATCCGCTGTGGAATTCCGCTCCCTCGCCCCGTCACACAAAAAAACGCCGCAGGCAGTGCGCCCGCGGCGTAAAACAGCGAATCAAACCGATAGATCGAGAACAGTCACAGCAGGCGCGTGGACCTCGCCACAGACCTGCCGGCCTCGTCGTCCTGCACACGGCTCAGGCCGGTCTCCGACCGAGCCCGCATGGCACGACGTTTCTCTCAGGTGGTTTCCCATCACTGGGAAGCGAGGATAGACCTTAAGCTGCAACCATCAGTATCATTCGTAAGCTACCTCCAGGAATTTACGGACAAAGTATGCCACAGCCAGCCTGCAATAGGCAAATCTGTTGCCGGCTGTGGGCAGCACAGATGGCCTGCCGACAGAAATAACTATCGTAGCAACGCCGATTTGCGCTTCCGTCGTTTCATGCTATAATTCGGCTCGATGCTGCCCCCGTGGTGGAATTGGCATACACGGCAGGTTGAGGGCCTGTGCCCGTACGGGCGTGTCCGTTCGAGTCGGACCGGGGGCACCTTGCAACGCAACCGTACTTATCACAATGAAGCCGAGAAAGGCAGAGAGCCTTTCTCGGCTTCATTAGTTATGAGCGTGGCGGGTTGATCCTGCTGCCGCCGGGCCTGGTTTTGTCTCTTCACCCCCACCTGATGTATCATGCCATGCCGTTGGCCGCAGACCGCCGGCCCGCGCAACCGCCCAGGCAGCCGCCATCGTCCTTATCCGGACTGGCTTCCCTCGGCCGTGATCTCAGCGTTCACCTCAGACAGGTACCTCGTGTCAGATAGCACGCACCAGCCACCGTCCTCCCCGACTCGCCAGCCCAGCCAGCAGCCCCTACCGCCGGCGGGCGTCGCCCAGCATCCCTCGCTCCTGGAGATCCTCCTGCTGGTGGGCATCGTGCTGCTGGCGGGCTACCTGCGAGCCCAGCAGCTGGGCTTGAAAAGTCTCTCGCTGGACGAGATCCTGTTGGTCGGCGCAGCGCAGCAAGGCGGCTTGCTCAGCGCCGCGCAGCCGCCCGCCTATCTCCTGCTGCTGCGCCTTGTCAGCAGCGTCAGCCATGCGGAATGGGCACTGCGGCTTCCGGCCATGCTTGCGAGCACGGCCGGCGTCGTGGCTTTGTGGGCGCTGGGCCGCGCCATGTTTGGCGGCCTGGTCGGCCTGCTGGCGGCCTTCTTCCTGGCGTTCTCGCCCCTCCACATCGAATTCGGCCAGGCGGCGCACAGCTACGCGCTCGCGGCCACCCTCAGCACCCTGCTGCTGTGGAGCCTTTGGCGGGCCGCCCAACGAGAGTCCGCCAGCGAGCCGGGCCAGCAGGGACATGTCTTGCGGCGCTGGCTGGCCACGTGGGGACTCTTTGTGCTCTTCGCTGCCTTGAATCTGTACACCTATGCCTACGCGTGGATCCCGGTCGGCCTCAGCCTGCTGATCTTTCCGCTCTTCTTGCAGGCGACCGGCCCCAGCAAGGCGGCCGTTTTGGGGAGCGACCCTGCCCGACGGGCCGCGCTGCGCCACCTGGGCATTGCCCTGGCAGCGATCGGGCTGGCCGCGCTGCCCCTGCTGATCAGCCAACTGGCCGCGCCTGCTGCGGTGGTTGATCAGCCCGCGGCCGCCGTCGCCGTGGGCAGCCTCCAGCCAGCCTTGCGGCTCAACAGCGCTCTTTTCGGCAACGTCCTGTTGGCTTTCACGACCTATCGCGCGGACTGGCGCTTCGATCCCCTCTTCTTCTCGGCGATGACGCTGTGGGCGCTGGTGGGACTGGCCTGGCTGCTCTGGCGGCGTCGGCCTGTCGGCATCGCGCTGGCGCTTTGGCTGTTGCTGCCCACGCTGCTGCTGGCCTGGCTTGCCTCGCGGCTTGGGCCGGTCCTGGCGCCGCGCGATCTGATCTTCCTGCTGCCGGTTTTCACGCTGGTGGTCGCGCTGGGCGTCGCCGCGATGGCTCGCCTGGGAGCGGCCATCGTCCAGCGGGCCTTCCCCAACCAGGTCCGCCTGGCTGTCGCGACCAACGGTCTGATCCTGGCTGTCCTGCTGCTGGCCTTCGTGAAAGGCAGCTATGATCCGGTGGCGTTCTACTACCGCAAGCCCAAGCAGGACTGGAAAACCCTGGCCGCCATCCTCACCACCCAGCCGGCCGCGCGCGATGCCATCGTCGTCCTGCCCGGCGCTGCCGGCCCGCTCCAGTGGTATCTGACGGCCCATGCCCAGGCGATCGACGCGCCCCTCAGCGCGCCGCTGGAGCGCCTGTGCCAGCAGCGCGACGCCATCTATGTGGCCCTGGCCCCAACGGAGCCGCCGCTGGGCGAAGAAGACACACGTTTCTTGCGCAGAAATTTCATCCGGGTGCCGCTGGCAGACCTGGACCTGTACTACCGCAACTGCCGGCCCGACGCCTGGTACGGCGCCGGCGCGGACAGACTCTTCCCGCTGGCGCAACACGCTGGCCAGGACTTCCCCCCCCTGGCGCACGCCCGGGAGCAGTTCAACGCCCTGGCGGCCCAGACTACGCCGGCCCCGGCCGCCCAGCCGTCGCCCTCGCCAACCGTCGAGACGACGCCGTTGCCCGGACCGGCCGCGGCCGTGGCGCCGGCGCTTTCCATGACCGCCACGGTGACGGCGTCCTCGACCCCGCCGCCGCTCGCGCTGCCAGATCAACCGCTGGATGCAGACGACATGCTGGCCGCGCTGACCGCCGCGCTGCCGGAGGACGCCATGGCCCAGGTGCGCCTGGGCGCCTTGGCGCTGCAGCAGGCCGCTTCGCCAGAACAGGCCGCCGAACATTTCCAGGCCGCCATCGAGCTGGATTCCACCGCCTGGCTGGCCTACGGGCTGTGGGCCAACAGCCTGGGCAGCACTGCCCAGATCACCCAGGCCTTGCAGATCATCGACCAGGGGTTGGCGGCAGCGCCCGACAGCCTGGCGCTGCAAACCATGCAAGCGCGCTGGCAGAACGGCGCCACCCCGGCGCCGGCCGGCGAGGCCTATCAAACCGCGCTGGAG
>JBAQCH010000061.1:0-62269 GCA_049294015.1 Anaerolineae bacterium | reverse complement strand
CGGTCGAGCAGGTCGCCGCGGCCTTCGTCGACGCGCCGGCCGAGCGCGTGGCGGAGCTGCTGGAGACGCTGGCGAGCCTGGGGCAGGTGGAGGTCGCGGAGGATGGGCGATTCACGGCGGGCTGAAGCGCCTTCGTTTGATCGTTGGGCCAACCTGCGCTATACTGCTGGCATCCAGAATGGTTCTGGCATTCCGAGCAACGTTCCCTGTGCAGCAAGGAAACACGCGATGGTGACTGACCAACTTACATTCGAACAAGTCGTGCGCGCCGTTCACCGTTGGCGTCCGGAGCAAAAGGCCGCCCTGCTCACAACCTTGCAGCATGAGCAGGCCGCGCCGGAATTGACGCGCGAGCAGTTGATTGCCGAGCTGAACGCCTTGCGCGCGGCTGGCGCATTTGACCAAACGGTCAGCCTGCGTGATCAATACCCAAGCCCTGCGCTGGATGGTGTCTCTGACCAGCAGTTGCGCGCTGTGATCCGCGAAGCAGCCACAGAGTACAAGACGGACATGCTTGAGCTTTCCGATCATGGCGATTGAACAGCTTTACGTGGTTGACACCAACGCGTTGATCTGGTATCTGACCAAACATCGCAAGCTCAGCCAGACTGCGCGCGACATATTTGCGGCAGCAGAGCGCGGCGAGACTCTTATCGTCATTTCGTCAGATCAACTGCATACCAAACATCCACCACCCCCAGAATAGTCTCGTCCCCGGAGTCCATTTCGCTTGATAGGGCTGTTTCAAGCCTTTCGTAAACACCACTCATTTCCATCACCCAAACCGGAGGGTCCCCCATGTCTCACCCAGTTTTGCGTCGATCTCTCCTTGTCGTGCTGATCTTGCTCGTCGCGCTGGTCGTCAGCAGCGCCGCGCCAGTCGCCAGCACCCCCGCCCAGGGCAGCAACGAGTTCGTACTCAAGCCGCCGCCCTTCATCGCCGTCGCCGAGGCCCAGGAAGGCGTGGATGCCTTTCCGCAGGACGAGGCCGGCATTTCAGCCTACTTCCGGGCGCCGTTCCCGATCACCATCGCCACAGTGCGCCCGGTCTTTCGCACCATTGAATACGAGGACTCCAACTACATCATCGGTTCGGTTGCCGTGCCCGACTATCCCGAGTCTGAAGATGTCCACGTCTACGTTCATCGCGACGGCTGGTTCCTGGCCTACTACCTGGCGGCCGACCCATCTGGCAAGATCGTCGACTGGCGCATCTACCACAATTCCGGACGCAACAACCTCTCCACCAAGTTGGAGAGCGCCTTGTCAGTGGCTGCATTGCCGGTTGGTGTCACACCCAGTGGCGTCAACTTCTACGACTTTCGGTATCCAAATGCAAATCGCCTCCTGTTTGTCGCAGATTGGTTCTACACCAGTGATGCAAGTTCTGATTCCTTTCAGGTAAATCTGCCGATCGATTTTCCGTACTTCGAACGCAGTTGGTCGATTGGTGGCACAGATGTTGCCCGATTGTCCCTCAATGGTCAGGAGATAGGTTCCACGAATTGTGCTTGGTGTACAACGCAAGGCACGCTGACACCACTTCAACTCCCACCAAGCCAAAATCACACATTTCTGGTGAGATATGGGGGGTGTTGCAGTCAACGTTATGTCTATGGTGGTTTGGTATTGATCTACAGGGTACCGTGATGAAAGTACGAAGTCTCCTCGTGCCCTTCATGCTCTGCGTGCTGGCGGCATTGGTTGCCCTGCCTGTCCACAGCCAAGGCGGCATCGTCGTGGATGGCGCCGACACTGTCCGCCAGGAAAGCATAAGCCTGGATCCTGGACTAGGCAGTGTGACATCCAGCGTTGGCCCAAGGGTACTCATGGCCAACGCCAATACCCAGCGCCAGGTGCCGTTGACTGGCCCCACCAGCGCGCTGCAAGGAGTTTTCAGCCAAGTGCAGCCGCGCATCGTCTTCCTGACTGCCAACACCAATCGGCACGCTGGCCTGTCCACACCTCCGACCGCGCTGCAAAGCCTGTTCAGCGCCGTACAACCTCGTGTGATCATCCAGGCGGCCAAGACCAACCGCTCGAACACGTTGAGCTATCCGGTGGCGTTGATCGGCGACACCACGCAGCCGCAGATCAGCGCCATCGCCGCCAGCCGCCAGGGCAGCACAGCCACGGTCAGTTGGACCACCAACGAGTTTGCCGACAGCACCGTGCTCTACGGCACGCAGTCGGGCAACCTGACCCAGACCGTCAGCGATCCGCTTTACGTCAAACAACACGAGATGGCGCTGAGCGGGCTGGCGTCGGGCGTCGCCTACTACTACCGCGTGCGCAGCGTGGACCGCAGCGGCAACGTCGCGCTCAGCCAGGAGCGCGTCCTGCAAGGACAGTCGCTGCTGTTCGTGCCGTTGATCCGCCGCTCGAACTAGCTAGGGTCCTGCGACTGACGAGGAGTCCGCCGTCCACCAGCGCCGTCCGCACGTGGGCGTGCGGACTCCTCGTGCCACAAGTCGTCAATCTGATTGCGCCGTGATCGGAACGATGCTACAATGACTGCGATCAGCTAACCCAGAATCGACGCGTATGTGTTGTATCCAGGAGTACAGAAGATGACCGTCCTTACCAACCGCCGCGAGATACACAAGATGCTCGACAGCCTGCCGCCGGAGGCGCTGCCTGACTTGCTCGACTACCTGGATTATCTCCGCTACCGGACCAGCCGCCAGGCAGTAAGCACTCGCACTGAGGAGGCAATCCGGCTTTACGTTGGTGACGAGATCAGCCTGGGCCGGGCCGCGGAGTTGGCGGGAATGAACTACTTTCAGTTCGAGGAACTGTTGCGTCAACGCGGCATCAAGGCTCTGGCGCCCAAAGCTTCCAAGACCAGTATGGTACACCAGCGAGAACTAGTCGATGACCTCCTCGGCTAATGTGCAAAAGCGATCCGTGCTGCTGGACGCCAACGTCCTGTCCCGGTTGGCGTTGATCGGCAAGGCCAACCTGCTGGCCGTAGCACTTCCGGAAAGATGTACTACGGCCCCCGCCATCCGGCACGAAGTCGAGGCCGGAATTGATGCAGGGATCGCTTACCTGCGACCCATCATCGAGCTGATTAGGCAAGGAACGTTACGCGTTCTGGAGCTTGAACCTGGAGATCTGGAGTTTGTCGCGTCCGTCCCACGCAAGCTGGCACGAGGAGAGGCGGAAGGCATCGCCCTATGCAAGCGATTGGACATGGTCTTCATCACCCATGATCGCAAAGCAGCCAACTACTGCGAGCGTGCTGGTGTAACGTGCCTGCACTTCAGCACCCTGGTCGAGGCTCTATACAAACGAGGGCTCTTGACTGATGCGGAGGCCAAGCAAGCGCTAGCTTAACCACAATGAGCGAATACCAATACCACGAATGGCAGACCATCGACCGGCCGCTGACCGACAGGGAACGCGCCGAGGTCAGCAAGCTATCCAGCCACATCGACGTCCACTCGACCGGCGCCTGGGTCGAGTACAGTTGGGGCGACTTCAAGCACGACCCCAAGCAGGTGCTGGCCAAGTACTTCGACGCCTATCTCTACATGGCCAACTGGGGCGGCCGTGAGCTGATGTTCCGCTTTCCCAAGGCGCTGCTCGACGGCCAGTTGGTCGAGCCTTACTGTCTCGAATACTGCGTCGAGTTGAGCGCCGTTGGCGACTACTGGATCCTCCGCATCGCCCTGGGTGATGACCAGAGCGACTCGGATTGGATCGAGGGCAGCGGCTGGCTGCCGGCCCTGGCCCCGCTGCGCAACGAAATCCTGCTGGGCGACCTGCGCGCGCTCTACCTGGCGTGGCTGGCCAACATCGAATACACGGACCTGGACGAAGACGATCCAGAGCCGCCGGCGCCTGCGGGCCTGACCAAGTTGACCGCGCCTCTCAACCGGCTGGCGCAGTTTCTGGAGATCGACAAGCACTTGCTCAAGGCAGCCGCGGCCGGCAGCGCCGATCCGCAGTCGCCCCCTAACCATGTCCTGCGTGACGCCATCGCACACCTGCCGCGCAACGAATGCGATGAACTCCTGTGGCGGCTGGCGCAAGGCGAGACCAATCTAGGGCCGCGCCTGCTGCGCCGGCTGTACGAGCTGATCGGCGCCCCAGGCCCCGGAAATCAGCCGCAACGAAGGGTGGGCGACCTGTTGGCGGCGCGCGATCGGCTGGCCAAGGCAGACCAACAGAAACAACGGCGGGCTGCAGAAGCCAGGCGCAAGGAGGAGCTAGAAGCCCTGGCCCAACGCGAGGCGGCTGTCTGGCAGGAGGTGGATCGACTGATCCAGATAAGTCAGGCCAAGGCCTACAGCGAGGCCGTTACGCTGCTACAGCAATTGCGTGATCTGGCAGACTACAAGGGGACGCAGGCCACATTCCAGTTGAAACTGGGTCAACTGACCCAGCAATATACCCGCCGATCCAGCCTGATGGCCGCACTGAAGTCGGCTGGTCTGAGACCACTATGAGATCGGCGAACACTTGCCACCGAACAACCGTTTGACGATGCAGGTCACTGAGATTACAATTCCAACTAACAGGTTTGAGCCGCATGACAATAGTCGAAGGATTTCCTACGTTATGACAACAGCTATCACCGTCGAATTACCCCCTGCAGCCTACGAGCAACTGCGTCGCACGGCCAGCCGCCAGAACCGCCCGGTCGCCGAGTTGGTCAAGGAGATCGTGCTGCGTGAGATCCCGGATCTGCCCTCGCTTCCGGCCGATGTGGAAGCCGAACTGGCGACGTTTTCTCAGCTCTCTAACGATGTGCTCTGGCTGATTGCCCGCAGCACCTTGACGCGTCAGCAACAGGACGCCCTGGCCAAGTTGAATGACCAGGCGCAGCGTCGCCCTCTTAACGCTGATGAACAGTCACAGCAACAAAAGCTGATTTCCGTCTACGACCGCGTACTGGTGCGGCGCGCGCAAACCGCACTCGTCCTCAAGCAACGAGGCTACGATCTGTCCGATCCCACGGTCTTGAAGTCACAATGAGCCGTGGCACCATTCCCCAGCGGGTACGAGAGGATGTTTGGACTCTCTGGGGTTGGCATCCACCCACTTAGCAAAGCTGGGTTATAATCGTTTTCTGCTTACTTCCCCGTCTGTGGTACACTCCGGGGCATCATACCATCAGGAGACAACCCATGACTGAACCCCTACTGACCGGCGCCGAAGAGGTGGCCTGGAACCTGGGCGACCTCTACGCCGGCATGGACGATCCGCAGCTCGAGGCGGACCTGGACACCTGCGACGCGGAGGCGGCAGCCCTCAGCGTTGACTATCGCGGCCGCGTGGCTGAGCTGAGCGCGGTCGAGTTGGCTGCGCTGATCAACCGCTACGAGGCGCTGGGCGACCGGGCGGGCCGCATCGGCTCCTATGCCAGCCTCAACTGGACGCAGAACACCGAGGACCCGGCGCGCGGCGCGCTGCTGCAGCGCGTCACCGAGCGCGGCTCACAGCTAAGCCAGCAACTGGTCTTTCTGGAGCTGGAGCTGGCGGCCGCGCCCGACGAGATCGCAGCGGCCTGGCTGGCGGACCCCACTCTGGCGCAGTGGCGCCACTGGCTGGAAATGGTGCGCATCTTCAAGCCCCACCTGCTGAGCGAGCCCGAGGAAAAGCTGCTGACCGAGAAGTCTGTTACCGGCGCGGCGGCCTGGGGGCGCTTCTTCGATGAGACGCACGGCGCAGCCCGCTATGAGCTGGACGGCGAGCAGTTGACGCGCGACCAGGCGCTGAGCAAGCTGTACGAGCAGGACCGCGACCTGCGCCAGCGTGCGGCCGGGGCCATCACGGCCGGCCTCAAGTCTATGCAGCGCACCAACACCTACATCTTCAACACCCTGGCGGCCGACAAGGCCTCCGACGACCGGCTGCGCAGCTTCCCGACCTGGATCAGCGGCCGCAACCTGGGCAACCAGGTAGACGACCGCACCGTCGAAGCGCTGGTCGAGGCCGTGACCGGCCGCTACGACATCGTGGCGCGCTACTACAAGCTCAAGCGCCGCCTGCTGGGGCTGGACGAGCTGTTCGACTACGACCGCTACGCCCCGCTGCCGGCCGCGGACCGCTTCTACTCGTGGCCGCAGGCGCAGCAGATCGTGCTGGACGCCTACGGCCGCTTCCACCCGCGCATGGCCGAGGTGGCCGGCTGGTTCTTCGAGCGGCGCTGGATCGACGCGCCGCCGCGGCCGGGCAAGATGGGCGGCGCCTTCAGCCATGGCACGGTGCCATCGGCCCATCCTTACATCCTGCTCAACTACGACGCCAAGCCGAGGGACGTGATGACCCTGGCCCACGAGCTGGGCCATGGCGTGCATCAGACGCTGGCCGGCAAGCAGGGCGTCCTGATGGCCGACACGCCGCTGACCACGGCTGAAACGGCCTCGGTGTTCGGCGAGATGCTGGTCTTCCAGGACCTGATGGCGGGGGAGAGCGACCCGGCCACGCGGCTGGGCCTGCTGACCGGCAAGATCGAGGACTCCTTCGCCACGGCCTTCCGCCAGATCAGCATGAACCGCTTCGAGCACGCCATGCATACGGCCCGGCGCGAGGAAGGGGAGCTTCCCACCGAGCGGCTCAGCGAGCTGTGGCTGGGGACGCAGCGCCCCATGTTCGGCGACAGCGTCACCCTGACCGAGGACTACGGCCTATGGTGGAGCTACGTGCCGCACTTCCTCAGCACGCCCGGCTACGTCTACGCTTACGCCTTCGGCGAGCTGCTGGTGCTGGCGCTCTACGCCCGCTACCAGCAGGAGAGCGACGGCTTCGCCGACCGCTACATCGCCATGCTGGCGGCCGGCGGCTCGAACTGGCCGCACGAGATCGTCAAGCCGCTGGGCGTGGACCTGACTGACCCCGCCTTCTGGGGCAACGGGCTGAGCATCCTGGAAGGGCTGGTGGCCGAGGCCGAGCAGTTGGCCGGCAGCCTACAGTAAGTGCGGTTGTTACAGACGGTTAAGAATAGCGCTCGGGCCGGTCTCCTGACCGTGCCCGTCCGCTTTTCATCTGTCGCAGTGCCGGGCGCCGCCTGGCCCGGAAGCTGGTTACGACGCGGCTGGACAGACCTATGGCAAAGAAAGCGCATGAGACAGAGCCAGCGCCCTTCGGGCTGGACCGCATCGTCTTCTTCAGCGACGCGGTGATGGCCATCGCCATCACCCTGTTGGTCATCGACATCAAGGCGCCGGAGGGCGTGGCTGATCTCGGCCCGGTGGTGCTGGAGCTCTGGCCCAAATACCTGGGCTACTTCGTCAGCTTCTGGGTGATCGCCCTCTACTGGGTGGCGCACCACCGCTGTTTCCGTTACATCCGCTCCTTCGACCGCCCCCTGATCTTGCTGAACTTCCTGTTCCTGATGTTCATCGCGTTCATGCCCTTCCCGACATCGCTGTTGTTCAGCAGCCCCACCCAGTCGGTATCGGTGATGCTCTACGCCGGCACAGCGGCTGGCATGGGCCTCTCGCTGTTGCTGCTGTGGATCTACGCAGGCCGCCGCCGCTTTCTTGCCGCCCCGATCCCAGAAGCTGTGACGCGCAGCATCCAACTAAACCTACTGTTGCCGTCGTTGGTGTTCATGGCGTCTGCTGTTACCGCGCTGTTCAACCCCAGCCTGGCCATGTACCTGTGGCTCCTGCTGATACCCGTCTACTTCTTGCGCCGCTACGTAGAGTCGGCGCACCAGGACTCCAAGTAGCCCTAGGAGCCCTCATCGAGCCATGAATACAGACTACTTGCACATCGCCGACGCGCCAGCCATCCCCGGCCTGGCCTTCCGCCGTTTCCACGGCCCCAGCGACTATCCCCAGATGGCCGCGGCGATCCAGGCCAGCGCGGACGCCGACAAAGTCGAGCGCGCCGACACCGTCGAGGATATCGCCAACGCCTACGCCCACCTGAGCAACTGCGACCCCTACCAGGACATGATCTTCGCCGAGGTGAACGGCGAGGTCATCGGCTACTCGCGTGCCTTCTGGTGGGAAGAGACCGACGGGCCGCGCATCTACGGCTTCGTCGGTTTTCTCGTGCCCACCTGGCGGCGCAAGGGCATCGGCCGCGCGATGCTGCGCTGGCTGGAGCAGCGCCTACGCCAGATCGCCGCTGGCCCTGCGGCCGACCGGCCGGCCATGTTCCAGGGCTTCGCCGAGCAGCACGAGGTGGGCCTGGCTACGCTGCTGACTCAGGAAGGCTATCAGCCAGTACGCTACTTCTACCAGATGGTGCGCCCATCGTTGGACGACATCCCCGATTTTCCGCTGCCCGCGGGCATCGAGGTTCGCCCGGCGCTGCCGGAGCACTACCGCGCGATCTGGAATGCCGGCGTCGAAGCTTTCCAGGACCACTGGGGCTTTGCGCCGCCCGCCGACGAAGACTACCAGGGCTGGCTGGGCAACAAGACCCTCTTCCAGCCGCACCTGTGGCAGGTGGCCTGGGACGTGGCCACCGATCAAATCGCCGGGCAGGTGCGCACCTTCATCGACGCCGCGCAGAATGAGAAGTACCAGCGCCAGCGCGGCTGGACCGAGGATATCAGCGTGCGCCGGCCCTGGCGGCGGCGTGGCCTGGCCCGTGCGCTGATTGTGCGCAGCCTGCGCGTGCAAAAAGAGCAGGGCATGACCGAGTCGGCCTTGGGCGCGGACAGCGAGAACCTGAGCGGGGCCACCCGTGTCTACGAGGACTGCGGCTTCCGCGTGGTCAAACGCAACACGGCCTATCGCAAGCCGCTATAAGGTAGCCATGCCAAGCACCAGAACCTATCTCATCACCGGCGCGACCAATGGCATTGGCAAAGCGGCCGCGCAGGCCATCGCAGCGCAGGGCGGCCGCGTGGTCATCGTCGGCCGCAACGCAGCCAAGACCGAGGCTGTCGCTGACGAGCTGCGCCAGGCCAGCGGCAACCCACAGATCGACTTTCTGCTGGCTGACTTATCCAGCATGAGCGAAGTGCGCCGGCTGGCAGGCGAGTTCAACGCCCGCTACGGCCGGCTGGACGTCCTGATCAACAACGCCGGCGCGTTCTTCCTGCGCCGCCAGGAGACAGTGGATGGACTGGAGATGACCTTTGCCCTCAACCATCTGAGCTACTTCCTGCTGACCGATCTGCTGCTGGAACTGCTCAAAGCCAGCGCGCCGGCGCGGGTGGTCAACGTATCCTCTGGGGCCGAGAGCGGCGCGAGGGTGGACTGGGACGACCTGCAACTGGCCAGGAAATACCGCGGCTTCGCGGCCTATGCTCTGTCCAAACGCTTCAACCTTTACTTCACCTACGAGCTGGCGCGGCGGCTGACAGGGACAGGCGTGACGGTCAACGCGCTGCACCCAGGCGCGGTGGCCACCGGCATCTGGGCCAATCCCTTTGGCCGGCTGGGCGGGCTGGTTAAGCCGCTGACCCGGCTGACCATGAAAAGCCCTGACATGGCTGCTGAGACGATCGTCCATCTGGCCACGTCGCCAACAGTGGCGGGGGTGACAGGCAAGTACTTCGTCGACATGCAGGAACGCTACCCATCGCGCGCCTCGCAGGACCCGGCCGCGGCCCAGCGCGCCTGGCAGGTCAGCGAAGCGCTGCTTGCAGGTTTGACGGAATAGGGCAAAGACCGCATAATTGGGCGCATATTCCACGCACTCGAAAGGAGTCTCATCTGTACATGGCAAAGTCAGCTTCGCAGCGCAAACCAGCGCCGCGCAAGACGGTTCCACAGCAACCTGAAACACAATCCAGCCGCAAAAACGGCGCTGGCCAAAGCCAGTCTGGCAAGAGCAAGCAGGGCAAGACGCAGCAAGGCAAGGGCCAGCCGATCGTCAAGCAGCGTAGCACCCTGTGGACCATCGTCCTGGCGTTGGTCAGCTTGGGGGCAGTCATCGACGCTATCGTGCCGCTACTCTATCGCCGGGAGACCTATGAAATCAACCATCCCTACGTGCTGGGCGGCGCCATCCTGGTGGGCCTGCTGGGCGTGGCCGGCGTCGTCGGCCTGTGGCTGTGGAAGCGCTGGGGCCTCTACCTGTTTGTGGCCAGCGTCGTCGGCAGCATCGTCGTCGGCCTTTTGGTCTACCCGAGCATGATCGCCGCCTTCCATGCGGTGATCCCGCTGTTGATCCTGGGCTACGGGCTGTCCAGGGACAACGTGCTGGCAAAACTCGAGTAAGCGGCGCACCGCAAGATGCCAGGTGTGAGCATAAAAGCAGGACCTCACTGACCGGTGAGGTCCTGTTTTTTGATTCCCAGCTACCGTTGACGCTGTGCTTAACACAGCGTAAACAAAGTTACTGCGCATAAGCGCCCGGCACTTTTGCGACGATTCGCACATGATGACAAGCTCGGTTCAAGTGCCGGGCGCCTCAATTACTTCGTTTGCAGCGTGCTCAAGCCATCCGATACAGCGCGCGCACTTGCTCAAGCGACTCGGTCGTAACGCCCAAATCCTCGATCAGGCCGTCGTGCAGGCTGTAGATCCAGCCATGCACGGCCAGCGGCTGACCGCGCCGCCAGGCATCCTGCACGATGGTGGTTTGGCAGACGCTGGCTACCTGATGGACGACGTTGATCTCACACAGACGGTCGCTGCGGGCCTGCGGGTCGGCAATAGAGTCCAACTCGGCGCTGTGATCCAGGTAGATATCCTTGATGTGGCGCAGCCAGTTGTCGATCAAGCCGTGGCGGCGATCGCTGAGCGCCGCCTGCACACCGCCGCAGCCATAGTGACCGCAGACAATGACATGTTGCACGCGCAGGACATCGACCGCATATTGCACGACCGACAGACAGTTCATGTCGGTATGCACCATCAGGTTGGCGATATTGCGATGCACGAACACCTGGCCGGGGTCCAGGCCGATAATGACGTTGGCCGGCACACGGCTGTCTGAGCAGCCGATCCAGAGGTACTGTGGCGACTGCTGCTGCGCCAGCCTGGTGAAGAAGCCGGGGTCCTGTTCCGTGCGCGTATTCGACCACCGGCGGTTGTTGGCAAGCAAATCGTGAAGAGTATGCATCGGCGCTGCACCTTGTCTGAGATTGATATCTTACGCGTGCCCGATGCACGCGCAGCCATGTCGACGCCATTATAGAGCTAGCCAGCAATCACCACCAAAAGCCGTTAGTCCTCGGCGTGACTCGGTTCGGCCCGCCCGCCTACACCTGCACTGCGCGCAGGCGCAAGTGTCCTCGGAACCGGCGAGCCAGGGTCCGGGGCGCTGTGCAAAGACCGGACACAGCCGGGCGCCCGGACTTTCCACAGGGCAGTGCGCCAGTCTGGAAGTGCTCATACTGCAAAATCACGAACTGGCTGTTAGGCTTGATTTGGTGAGCGCGAGTAACAAACCATCAATCGACTACTTGACCAATCTACCAATCTACCAATCAACCAATCTACCAACCACCAATCTACCATCCAAGGAGCACCAACCATGTCAACCACCCATTCAGAGGCCATTTGGAATGGCACGCTCAGAGAAGGCAACGGCACGATGAAAGTCGCCAGCGGCTACTTCGAGGGGCCGTACACCTTCGCCACCCGCTTCGAGGGCGGGGCGAAGGGCACCAACCCCGAAGAGCTGATCGGCGCGGCCCATGCCGGCTGCTACTCCATGTTCCTGGCGGCGCTGCTAACCACCAACGGCACGCCCCCAACCAGCGTCCACACCACGGCCACCGTCCACCTGACGGCCGGCCCTACCATCAGCAAGATCGAGCTCAATACTGAGGCCGAAGTTCCTGGCCTGGAAGGCGACAGGTTCCAGGAGCTGGCGCTCGAGGCCAAGGCCAAGTGCCCGGTGTCCAAGGCGCTGGCGGCCGTGGACGAGATCGTGCTGAACGCCACGCTGCTGTAGCCGGCTAACCGGGATACGGAGTCGAGGCTTTAGCCGGGTCTGGCTGGCACGTCGCCCGCGCCCACCTAAAGGCTCGACTCCGGTCCGCAGATCCCCACAGTTGAAGTTTTCTGGTTTGCCCACAGCTTGTTCCTGCCTTATAATGCAGCGGCGTTTCGTCGCCATAGTCACAACCTGATCCCAGCTTACATCAGCTACACCAGACTCTCCCTGTTGGAGGCACCATCCATGTCCAAGATCATCTCGATCCATTCGTTCCGCGGCGGCACCGGCAAGTCCAACACGACGGCCAACGTCGCCACCTTACTGGCTGCGCGCGGTCTGCGGGTTGGTGTTGTTGACACGGACATCGCATCCCCAGGCATTCACGTCCTGTTTGGCATGGATGAAGAGCATATGGGGCGCTCGCTCAACGACTATCTGTGGGGCAAGTGCGATATCGCCGAGACCGCCCACGACGTGACGTCCAATGTCGGCAAACCGATCGCTGGCAAGATTTACCTGATCCCTTCCAGCATCAAAGCCGGCGAGATCGCGCGCGTGCTGCGCGAGGGCTACGACGTTGGTCTGCTCAACGACGGTTTTCAGGATCTGATCGAAGCGCTCAAGCTGGACGTGCTGCTGATCGACACCCACCCCGGCCTGAACGAGGAGACGCTGCTCTCCATCGCCATCTCCGATGCACTGGCCATCATCATGCGCCCCGACAGCCAGGACTACCAGGGCACCAGCGTGACGGTCGAAGTAGCCCGTAAACTGGACGTGCCCAAGCTCCTGCTGATCGTCAACAAGACGCCGCAGGTCTTCAATCCGGCCGAGGTCAAAGCCCGGGTCGAGAGAGCCTACAACTGCGATGTCGCTGCGGTTCTGCAACACTCGGACGAGATGATGGTGCTGGCCAGCAGCGGCATCTTCGCTCTCCACCACCCTGACCATCCCATCACCCAGCAGTTCAGGGAAATCGCCGCCAAGCTGTACGACTAGAGGCGCTGCCGTGACCCAAGTCATCGCGGGCAATGCTGTTCACGCGGGTTCTGGCGTCTCGACCGTCCTGGCCAACGTGGCTGCGCTGATGGCGGCGACGCAGCCCGCGTCGCGCGTGGGGGTCATCGATGCCTGCCTGTCGGCGCCCACGCTGCACCTGCTGTTCGGTCTGCCGCAACACGCTTTCCGCCACACGCTCAACGATTTCCTCCTGGGGACTTGCCGCCTGGAGGACGCGATCCATCCCATCCCTGTCAACGCTGCCTCGGACCCAGCGCAGCAACTGCTGTTGATTCCCGCTGACCCCGACGTGACGGCCGTCACCAAAGCGGCTCGATGGACGACCACCGTGGAACCGCTGGCGACAAGCTGCCTCCAGTTGGCTGCTGACCTGGACCTGGATTTTCTCTTGCTCGACACCGAGGCCGGCCTGCCTCCCAGCACCTTGGCTGCCCTGACTGCAGCCAACACGGCGCTGCTGGTGCTGGCGCTGGACAAACAGCACTACCAGGCCACCGCCCGCACGGTGGCCGTCATCGACCAATTACCCCTTACCCGCCGCATGATGGTAGTCAATTTGGTCAGCCCCTCTCTGCTGCCGGACAACGTACAAGCCCAAGTGACGCAGAGCTACGGATGGGACGTGGCGGCGATGGCGCCCTACTGTGAAGAGCTAGGAGCCTTGGGCAGCGCCAGCCTCTTTGCCTTGCGCTATCCCACGCATCCGGTTACGGCAATCCTGCGCCAAGTGGCGCAAGGACTGGTCAGGGGAGGCCAGGAACTGCTCCGGTAATAGCGCAATGGCGTCGACGCCAAACGAATCCGTATACTGGGTAGGTGTTCGGCGCCTGACACAGCAAAGCATGCTAAAGCAAGCTCACGCGTGCGCACCCCCAGCTTGCTTTAGCATGCTTTGAGGTTGTCAGCCTGCGGTTTCAACCGCAGGCGGCGCCGCGGCGAGATTGCCGGATTTCATTCTTACCTTTCATTAGCACCCGGAACGCATTCCCCAGCCGCTGAGGCGGCTTCGTGCTCTCAGCCGGTGAATTCCATTCACCGTGTTCTCTCAGCCGGTGAATTCCATTCACCGTGTTCTCTCAGCCGGTGAATTCCATTCACCGGGTTCTCTCAGCCGGTGAATTCCATTCACCGGGTTCTCTCAGCCGGTGAATTCCATTCACCGGGTTCTCTCAGCCGGTGAGTTCCATTCACCGCGTTCACGCTCTACAAATCCAGGGGAATATTCTGCCTGCGCATGCGGGCCAGATAGACGCGGAAGATAATTCCACCCTCGCCTTCCTTCTCCTCGACGCGCAGATAGCCCTTCGATGCCAGGTGCTCACCCACGTGCTGCGCCTCTTCAGGCGTCGTCTCCATCGCATCGGCTAACTCCTCGATCGTCATCGCTCCCTGGCGGATAAGCCTCTGCAAAACCTTGTTGAGTGGTTCGGGCAGCATCGCCACGCCCAGGGGCGTCGTGCCTTCCACGGTCTCAAGCTCGGATATCTCGTGATGCAGGTTCTCGAATTGATCCATGATGTCCTCGCTCGTCTTCCATAACTCGATACGCTGTAGGCAAAATGTAACTATTCAGCCATAGGTGCCGGGCACTTGAATCTGCGCTTGCACGGATGCCCGCAACGCCGACTCAGGCCCACAAATCGATCGCAAGTGCCCGGCGCCTGGATAGTTACGACAAAGCAATCAAGGCGCCCGGCGCTTGATCCAGGCTGGTCGTTTTGCACGAATCGTAGCAGCATGCCGGCCGCTTACAGGTCTTGTCCCTGGTCTACTTGCAAGACTGGTGGGGCCGCGTCGCCTTCAGTGGCGGCCGGTCCTTGGCTTCGGCGCCGGCGGATAGTCTTTGCCTTGTCGCGCAGGTCCTGGAAAAAGTCGCTGTCCACAATCTCGCCAACCTGTTGCTGCCGCTTCACCTCGTCGATCTCGATCTGCAGCTCAGCGACCTGCTGTTTCAGCGACTCCTCGCGCTCGCGCACCTTGGCGACCATCACGACAAACGTCGCAGCCAGCGTGGCGATCTCATCGCGCAGCACGCCAACGCCGCCCGATGCCAGGCCGGCAAAGTCCTGGTCGTACCAGCCGTTGGCCACGCAACTAGCCATTTTGGTCAGCTTCACGATTGGCCGCGTCAACAGGCGCGAGAGCAAGAGCACAACGACGAACAGACCGCCATAGGCGACCAGGAAAGCGATCAAGACACTGCTGCGAATCTGCTGCTGCACCTGGCTGACGTAATCCGCAGCGAAGTCGATGCCGACGGCGCCCACCTGTTCACCCTGGGAATTCATGATCGGGCCGTAGGCCGAGACCCACCTGCCCCAGTCGTCGCTATAGATCGTCATGCGGCTGGTTTCTTGCTCCAGCCCCTGCAAAATGAAGTCGGCCTGGGGGGTGTACGACTCCAGAAACTGCGTGCCCTCTGCCGGCCGCACGATGCGAAAGATGTCCCCCACCCACAGCACGTCGCGCCCTTCAGGACTCTTGATGTAGGTGTAGGGATTGGCGCGCGGCTCGATGCGATGGATGGTTTCCAGCCATTGCTGGTGGGCCTGATAACGTGGATCCTCGCTGGGCAAGCCGGTCGCCGGATCAACCACTGCCGCGTTGACCAGGGCTTCAAACGCGTCGCCGTCGATGCCGTCGATCGCCGCGTGCAGCGTGTTGGTCAGGTCACCGCGAATCTGCTCCAGCGCAGCCTGGGTGCTAAAACGGTAGAACCAGGCGAAGGCCATCGCAAACACAACACTGAAGACCAACGAGAAGGCGATCAGCAGCTTCATGCTGAGGTTCAAAGCCAGCCGGTGATGGCTGGGAGGCGTTATGTCTGCCATCAAAAGTTACTCCACAGCCGCGGCGACAGCGGGTTCGCTCGCGACCAGATAGCGCGAGATGAAGCCACGGTACTGCTCTTGCAGCGCGGGCGTGATCTCTGCATAGTATCCAAAACGGCCGCGGCAGCCCGGCGCGCCGCAGCGGCAGGTGAGGTCGAAGTCCAGCTCTGGCCGCGGCCGTTCGTAGTGACGATACTCGGTCATGGCATAGTCGTAGCGAATCTCCTCGTCCTTCGCAATGTCACGCAGCGCGTAGAAATCTGGCAAGCCGTCGTTGTTGGTCTTGACGCCGGCGTTGGGCTGGCAGGAATGGTTCAGATAGCGCGCGGGCGGATAAGCATCCAGGTGCTTGTCCCAGTCGATCTGCAACGAGTACATGGTTTGCTGCGCGATCACCCGGCCTGTGGCGCTGAACAGAAAGTCGCCGCGCTGAAAGGGCCGTTGAGCATAGACGCCTAACCCAACGCCCGGTTTGGAAGCCAGATAGACGTTGGCGGCGATCGCCAGTTGATTGATCCCCTGGTCAGACACGATGGCCAGCCTCCGGTTCCAATGGGACCTGAGCAACGACGCGACCGATCAAAGCGGTGTATGACAGGCCGGCCAGCCGGGCCAGCGCGGGCATGGCCGAACGCGTTGGGTGCAGGCCAGGGTTGGGATTGATCTCCAGCAACTGCGGGGTACCGGCAGAGTCCATTCGGATGTCTACTCGTCCAATCGCCTGGCAGCCAACCGCCCGGTAGGCCCGCAGCCCCAGCGCGCACAGTTCGCTGCGCAGCGCGTTGTCGGCCACGGGTTGGAACGTCTGCGGATTCCATGCCTTCTTGCCCCGCACATCCACCAGCGACGCCGCGCTGTGCAGGATCTCGACCACCTCAAGCGCTTCGGCCGCCGGCCCGCTGCCCAGCACGCCGACGCTGAACTCGCGGCCGGGCAGGTAGGTCTCCACCAGCAGCGGCCGGTAGCTGGCCAGCAAGCGCGCCGCCTGGTCGGCCAGCGCGCGCTCGCCGTGAACCAGCGAACGGGCGGAGACGCCTTTGGAAGACCCCTCGCGCGCGGGCTTGATAAAGAGCGGAAAGCCGCCCAGCTCGGCAGCCACCTCAGCCAGCCCGGCCATATCATCGACCACACGGTAAGGCGGCGTCGGCAGACCGGCGTCGCGCCAAAGGGCTTTGACTATCGCCTTGTCGATGCAGACGGTCAGCGTGAACGCGTCAGCGCCGGTGTAGGGCACGCGCAACGCCTCCAGCAGCGCGGGTACCTGCGCCTCGCGCGCCCGGCCCCAGATGCCAGCCGCATAGTTGAACACCAAATCGACCACGCCGCCGCAGCCCAGAAAGCGCACCAGCGCGGCCATGTCACCGATGACCGTCACGTCGTGGCCCAAGTCAACCAGCGTGGCCGTCAGGTATTCGACCTCGTCGGCCGCGGCGAACTCGGCTGTCAGTTCGACGTCGGCCAAGCCACCCGCCAGCAGCGGCGGCTGTTCCTGTAGTTCGCAGACGATAGCAACACGCATAATCACATGACCTGCTGTGACCTCCGAGCGGGCACGGTCGGAGACCGGCCCGAGCGCGGGGATGATCCGATCTGCTGTGGCCGGTCTCCGACCGTGCCACACCCGGCGCGGGGATGATCCATCAGAACTGCAACTTATCCATCACGCTGGAGCGCCGCTCGCGGCGCTTGAGCCGCCAATTGAGCATGCTGGAGTCGTAGACAGCACGCAGCCGCAGCGCGGCCCACAGGCCAACTGCCGCGGCGACCACGGCCGCCGTCAGGTAGGCGTAGTAGACCTGCGGCACGCCCAGGCGCAGCCCGGCGAACACGATGGCGCCGGTGATCAGGGAACCGGCGATAGAGGCCGCCGAGTACAGATAACTATCGATGAAAACACTCACCCGGCCGCGACGTTCCTCTGGCACCAGAGACTGAAAGGACTTGCGCGCCGACTCGTCCACCGTGAACTGGGGCAGCTTCTGCATGACCACGCCGCCTACTGCGCTGACAATGCTGGTAGCGCTGGCCAGCATCCAGGCTGCGCCGGCCAAGGCCGCGATGGGCAAAATCAGAAACGCGTTCTTCAGCCCGACGCGATCGATGATGCGGCTGGTCAGAAACGCCTGCACCGCAATCGACGCCACGGTCAACCCGAGCCGATAGAGCGAATAGAAAGTCTGGTAGCTGGCCGCCGTCGTGAAGGTTTGATCGGTGATGGTCAGGAAGTGAAACTCCAGGAACGTCTCACACATGATCAAGGCCAACGTGACGACAGCCAGAAAGCGAAAGAGCGGCACCTCGCGCACGAAGTCCCACCCTTCAGCCAGGGTCGCGCGCATGGTCTCGACGCGCCGCGTGGTCGGGCGCACGCGCACGCGCCGCAGCCCGCTGACGGCCACCGCCAGGGCTGCCATGTAGATCACAACGCACACCAACAGCACGGTCTGCGACGGCAGCCCCAGCCGGGCCATCATGGCCGGCCAGAGCAAGGCCAGCAGGATGCCCACCAGCCGGCCGACAAAGCCCAGGCTGGCCATCAGCGGCAAGAGGCGCTTGGCCTGCGACATCTCCAACAGGTCGTTGGCCAGGACCCAGAAAATCATGGGGTAAACCAGCCACTGCTGCTGGGCCACCAGGTAAAGCAAGCCATAGTTCAGCCAACTGGGCGCGCCCAGGACGACCATCAACCACAGCACGCCAAAGACCAGGCCCAGCACAGCGCATAGCCCCTGCAATAGCCGCTTGCGATTGAAGCGGTCGATGATCAGCGACTGCCCGCCGGTGATGACGAACGCCAGCAGCGCATCGATGATCCAGACAACCAGGATATTGTTGACGCCGACCGCAGGCAAGAAGTTGGCGACTGCGGTGATCTCGGCCAGCGGCTGGGCAACGGAGTTGGCAAACAGCAAAAAACCCAGGGTCAGCACCAGGCCGGTCTCCCCAGGTCGCAGGCGAAATAGCTGGCCAAGTCGTTGAGTCACGGAGCCTCAGGAGGGAAGGGGATGGATGGGTGATTGGTAGATTGGTAGGCAAGTAGACAAGTAGGCAAGTAGACAAGTAGACAAGGACGCAAGGAGGCAAGGTGTGATATATTTGGCTCGACCAGTCACCTTGTCACCCAGTCACCTTGTCACCTTGTCACAAAATCACCCGTCTGTTCCGCCCGGAGCGTCGCTGCGACTGGAGCGCAGACGCTTGGCCTGAGCGCTGAGGCGCTGGAAATAGTCGGTGTCGACGATCTCCTCCACCTGCTTGCTGCGCTTGATCTCGTCGATCTCGATGCGCAGATCGTGAATTTGCGCCTTGAGCTGGTTCTCCCTTGCCTGCACCTCCTGAGCGTTGCGGATCGACACGGCCGCCTGCCCGGCGATGGTCTCCACGACGCGCAGATGGTCGGCAGTGAACGCGCCAGGCTGGCGGCTGATCAGCTCGATCGCGCCGACCAGCTTGCCGCGCACCTGCAACGGCACACCCAGGTAGGACTGCGGCTTCAGATCGCGCCAGGTGCGCGCTGGCTCGGACAGGGCCGCGGGCTGCGCAGCCATTTCTGCGGCCAGGATTGGTTCACGGCTTTGCGCCAGCTGCCCCAGCAGCCCTTGATCGGCCGCGTACCTGCGATCTTGCTCCGGCGCTTCACCGCCCACGGCATGGACTAGCGTCAGCCCGCCTTGCGCCTCGTCGTAAAGGGTGATTTCGGCCGCGTCGTAGGGGATGGCGCTGCGCAGGCTCTCGGCCAAAGTCGCCGTGGTCTGGTCCAGGTCGAAGCTGGCGCTGATGGTGCGGCCGATATCGTAGATGGCGCCCAGCTCCGCCAGGCGCGCCTGCAAGGCCAGCACCATGCGGCTGAAGGCGCGCGCCAGGCCGCCCACCTCATCCCCCTGGTCGACGACGTCGGCGATGCGGTCGGGCACAAAGGGCTGCTCCGCTGCGACCTCGCCGGCCGTGCTGGCCAGGCTGCTGATCGGACGCGACAGCGTGCGCGCTAGAAGCAGCGACGCCATGACCGCAAGCACGGTCATGATGCCGGCGATGATGAAGCCCAGCAGCCGCTGGCGGTCCACCGAACCCAGGAAGCTAGCCTCCGGCAGGTCGACCACCACCGCGAACAGCCCGCTCGCCTGGCTGGGCGCCGCCACCGGCGCGAATGCAGCCACCGCGTAGCGGCCGCGGCAAGTCTGCTGGTCAGCCGGCAGCGTGGGATCGTCGGGGTGGCAGTAGCGCAGGCTGCCCGGCTGGCCCGTTTGAAGGGCCAGCGCCACGGCATCGCCCAGCGGCTGTACCGCCGGTATCGGCTGCGGCAGGCGGGCAATCTTCTCGGCCGCCGGGCATTGCGCATCGTCGGCTGGGCAATCGCCGCCTAATGGCCTGGCTTGGGCGATGCGTGCTTCCAGGTCGGGCGACAGATCACCGAGAGAACGTCCCACCCAATCTGCACCGTGCAACTGGCTCATCACGATACCATGCGGGTCCACCAGGTAGACGTCAATAGTTTCCTGAGCCTGCACGCTGATGCCGGCGCCGGCCAGGTCCAGGGTCTGGGCGAAGACATCGTCGATGAAGCGTTGATCCAGATGGACAGCCACAGCGCCAACTACGGTCTCACCCTCCCGTACTGGCGCCGACAGGTTGATGCCGGGCTGGTCGTTGACCAGGTCGCGCCGGAAGCTGGAGGTGAAGGTTTTGCCTTGCAGGGCGGCGCCGATGAAGTCGCGGGCCGCCACGTTGCGGCCGATGGTGGCCGGATCGGTATGGGCCATGGCCGTGCCCGTTGCGTCGTAGATGCCGACCGTGTCGATGCGCTCGTTAGCCTGGAGCAGATTGGCGACGGCCGTGTTCAACGCGCCTTCTGCGCCCGGCGTAGCGCCCCCAGTCAGCGCAGCCAGCACGCTGGGATCGTTGGCCGCCATGCTCAACAGACCCTGGCTATCCCCCAGCGCGTTGGAGATGTGCTGCGCCATGCTGTTGCCCAGGCGCGTCATGCTGTCCTGTGCCTGACGGGTCAGCGCGTCCACGCTGGACGCGTTGATGAGCCATGCGGCCAGCAGCAGCGGCGCCAGGGAAAGCAGCAACATCACCAGCAGCAGTTTGCTGGAGATACGCCAATGGCGGAAGCCGAAACGGGAGTTTGACATGGGTATGATCTCTATGCGGATGAAGGTGCGCTTGCGACGTAACACGTAACCCGTAACCCGTAACCCGGAAAGGTTCTCCACGAGGAGACTTCCGGTTATGAGTTACGAGTTACGGTTGACGGTGCGCAATCAACATGGTGATGTCATCGAACTGGTCCGCTGTGTCGATGAAGTTGAGGAGGGTAGCCTCGATGCGCTCCAGCAGCGCTCTGGCCGACGAGGTTGGCTCGGCTAGCAGCTCCAGCACGCGCTTTTCGGTGAAGAACTCGCGGTTGGGGTTGCGCGCCTCGGGCACCCCGTCGGTGTAGGTGAAGAGCGTGTCGCCTGGCTCGATCAGGGCCGTCGCGGTCTTGAACTCCACACCGGGCAACATGCCTACAGCCGGCCCGGTGGACTTGAGGCGGGCTTTGAGCGCGCCGTCAGCGCCGATGATGAAGCAGGGTGTGTGGCCAGCGTTGATATAGGCCAGTTGGCCGTTGGCCGGGTCGAGAATGCCCATAAACATGGTCGCGAAGTAGTTCAGCTCCATGTGGTTGTCGTTGATGTAGTTGTTGGTCAGCGTGATGGCGTTTTTGAGGGCCGTGATGCCGGTGGTCGGCGCGGCCGCCCCGCGCAGCTCGCTGCTGCCGCGCCGGCCGCCAGCCGGTGCATCCTGCAAGATGTCAGCCCAGCTCAGCGAGTAGTTCTGCTGGGCGAAGGCGCGCGTCAGGCTGCGGCAGAGGGCCATGAACAGCGCGGCCGGGATGCCCTTGTCCACCACGTCGCCGATGACCAGCGCTACCCGCCGGCCATGCAGCAGGTTGAAGCCATCGTAGAAATCGCCAGCCACGTCGCGCGCCGGCAGGCAGTGGGCCACCATGTCCCAGCCGGCCGGCTGGGGCAATTCCTTGACCAGGAAGCTGGCTTGGATATTGCGCGCCACCTCTACGTCATGCTCGATCTTCAACAGCAGCTCGCTGCGCTGCAAAACCTTCTGCTCGTCGCGCAGCCGCTTGTTCTCCAGGTTGACCGCCACGCGGGCGTTCAGCAGGGCCGGGGTGATGGGCAGGATGATGTAGTCATCCACGCCCACCTGGAAGAAGCTGTCCAACGCGTCGATTTCGCCCGGCTCGGCCAACACCAGAATCGGCATGCCGTCCAGATGGGGTTTGACGCGCAGATGGGCTACCAGATCGCGGCTGCCGGTGTCGGGCAGGTTGGTGCCCAGGAACATCAGGTCGCGGCAGCCATCGTCCAGCATCACCTGGGCTGCGCGGGCCGTCTCAACAACCTCGACCTCGTGGCCCTGCTCGGCAAGCTGAGTCAGGAGTGCGGAGCGCTGCGACACGTCGCCTCCGACAATCAACAAACGGCTTTGAGTAATCTCCACAGTCATCAATCCTCCGATAGCGCCCTGGCTGACGCAACCTGACGCCGTGTTGGTTCAAGGTCGCGGGTAGCGCAGGCAAAGACGCCAAGTGCGCAAAGACTTCGGTCACATGACAAGTCATGAAAACAGAGGCGTCGGGCAAGGAGCTGTGCGCTGGCGCCAACCGCCTCCGCCAGCAAAGCGTGTCTGCCATCGCTGTCCTATGCCCGACGCCGATGCTGGCGGTGCGGAGTCACGTCGCCGTTGACGGTGACTCACGCTCACGTAGCGCCACGAAGATATTGTGGTTGTGACCGTCGTCGAAGCGGTACAAAAACTGGTCGACGTTGTTGATGGCCAGATAGACGCCCAAGCCGCCGATGGCGCGATCCTGCAGCGGCGCATCCAGGTCAGAGGGCAGCACCCGGCTGTAAGGATCATACGGGACGGCAGAGTCGACCAGCGTGATCGTCAAGCCATCGGAGCCTATCTCGGCCTGCACAGCGATGTCGCCGGCCAGACCCTGCTCCTGATAGCCGTGCAGGGCGATGTTGGAGGCGATCTCGTCCACCGCCAACTGCAAGCGATAGGCGCGTTTCTTGTCCAAGCCCGCTTCGGCCGCTTTGGACCGGACGAACTCCCTGATCGGACCCAAGGACTCTACGGTGCCAGGTACGACGAAAGTTTCCATGTCGTATGGAGGTTAGGGAGCCTCGATCTGGGCGGCGTCATAGATGTCCAGCATGAACACGCTATGATGGAAGCCGGTCATCTCGATGGTCTCGAACACGGCATCGTGCGCGCCGACGACGAAGATGTCCACGTTGGCGCCCATCTTCTGCTTGGCGAAGACCAGGCCGCGCAGGCCGGCGCTGGCCATATAGTCCAGGTTGGTCATATCCAGCACCAGGCGGTCCGCATCAGCCCTGGCAGCCTGCTCGACGGCGTCCCGGAACTGCCCGGCCACGCTGGCATCCAGTTCGCCAATGAGTGTGATGACCGCAATGCGGCCGCGTGCTTCGGAAGTAAGAGAAAATGCCATTTGGGTTGCTCCTGTAGTTTGGTATATTGGTAGATTGGTAGATTGGTTATTTGGTTGATTGGTGGGTTAGTAGGTTGGTAGATTGGTAAGTCAGTTCGGGCGCGGCCGAAACCAACGTACCAGTTTACCCATTTACCAATCTACCAACTTACTTTCCAACCAACACCACCACCGACCGGTCGCCCACCAGCAGGCCGGCTTGATCGGACAGCAGCGGCTCCTGGCCGGGCTGCCAGATGTCGTCGGGGGAGGGGGCGCCGGTGTTGACAGCCACGTGCCATTGCATGCCATCGGGCAGGCCGGGCAGCTCGAACCAGTGCGCCTCCCAGTGAACGTTCATAGCCACATAGAGGTAGTTGTCGCGCTGGGCGCCGCCATGTGCGTGCTTGCCGCACAGCATGAACGCGATCGTGCGGCTGCTGTCGGACCAGTCCGCGCTCCAGGCTTTCGTCCCGTGCCAGGTGATGTCGGCATAGCCGCTGCCCACGTAGTCCCGGTTGCTGAAGTGCCAGCGGTTGCGCAGCAGCGGATGGGCGTGGCGGAAGGCGATCATGTGCTTGAAAAAGCGGAACAGATCGGCGTTGCTTTCCAACAGCGTCCAGTCGAGCCAGTTCAGCTCGTTGTCCTGGCAGTAGGTGTTGTTGTTGCCTTGCTGGGTGCGGCCGACCTCATCGCCCATGAGGATCATGGGGATGCCCTGGCTGACCATCAGCATGGCCAGCGCGTTCTTGATCTGCCGGCGGCGCAGCGCATTGATGCCCGGATCGTCGGTGGGACCTTCCCAGCCGCAGTTCCAGCTCTCGTTGTCGTTGCCGCCGTCATTGTTGTTCTCGCCGTTGGCCCAGTTGTGCTTCTCGTTGTACGACACCAGGTCCATCAGCGTGAAGCCGTCGTGCGCTGTGATGAAGTTGATCGAGGCTGTTGGCCCGCGGCTCAGGTACAAGTCTGGCGAGCCTTGCAGACGCTGGGCCATCTCACTGACCATGCCCGGCTCGCCTTTGAGGAACTTGCGAACGCCATCGCGATATTTGCCGTTCCACTCAGCCCAGCGGCCATAGGCTGGGAATGAGCCGACCTGGTACAGCCCGCCTGCGTCCCAGGCCTCGGCCACCAGCTTGCACTTGGCCAGGATCGGATCGAAGGCCAGCGTCTCCAGCAGCGGCGGGTTGGGCAGCGGCGCGCCCAACGGGTCGCGTCCCAAGATCGCGGCCAGGTCGAAGCGGAAGCCGTCGATGTGGTATTCCGCCGCCCAGTAGCGCAAGCAGTCCAACACCATGTTGCGCACCACCGGGTTGTTGCAGTTCAACGTGTTGCCGGTGCCGCTGAAGTTGAAGTAGTAGCCGCCCGGCGTCAGCATGTAGTAGGTCTTGTTGTCCAGGCCGCGGAAGGAAATATACGGGCCTTGCTCGTTGCCCTCGGCCGTGTGGTTGAAGACCACGTCCAGGAAGACCTCGATGCCGTTGCGGTGCAGCTCCTTGACCAGCGTCTTGAACTCGTCTGCCTGCATGCCCAGCTTGCCTGTGGCTGCATAGCCTGCCTTGGGCGCAAAGAAGCCCACGGTGCTGTAGCCCCAGTATTGCAGCAGAGTCTCGCCCGTGCTAGGGCTGGGCTTGCTGTTCTCGAACTCATCGAACTCGTAGACGGGTAATAGCTCGACGCAGTTGACCCCCAACTCCTTGAGATAGGGGATCTTCTGGCGCATGGCGGCGAAGGTGCCAGGGAACTTGACCCCCGACGTCGCATGCCTGGTGAAGCCACGTACATGCATCTCGTAGATCACCAGGTCCTCGGCCGGGATCTCCAGCGCTTTGTCGCCGCCCCAGTCGAAATCGTCGAAGACCAACCGGCTGCGATGCATGTAGGGGTCGTTCCAGTTGGGTTGCTGGCCCCAGATGTCGCGGCCGCCCAGCACCTTGGCATAGGGGTCGGAGAGGATCTTCGACTTGTCGAACCAATGGCCTTCCCTGGTATCGAAAGGGCCGTCCATGCGATAGCCGTACTCGATGTTTTCGTAGTCCAGGCCGAACACCGTCATGGCATAGACATTGCCGATGCGGAAATCCTCGGGGAAGGGAAGTTCCGCCTTGGGCTGCTGCTCACCTTTGTCGAACAGCACCAGCGTGCAAGCCGTGGCATGGCTGGAGTACACCGAGAAGTTGACACCGCCTGGCACAAAGGTCGCGCCAAAAGGCAAGGGCTTGCCAGGCCGCGTCTTGTAGCCCTGAATCACGTGGGTTGGATATGCGTCGACGCGTTCCATCTGCTCTCCTTATTTACAACAAGGCCGCCAGACCAGCATCGAGCGTGTCGCGGAACTGGAAAAAGTCCAGGAACCCGGTCATCTCCATGGTGTCCTTGAGGTCATCGGTCAAGCCAGCCAGAATCACCTCGCCGCCCTGGCCCTTGATGGTGCGATACACCACCAGCAACAAGCGCAGGCCAGCACTGGACATGTAACTTACGCTAGCCATATCCAGGACGATCTTGCAGTCAGGGCCTGCCACGCCGATGATGGCGGCCTGCGCGTCGGGCGCCGTGGCGCCGTCGATGTCGCCTACCAGATGCACGACCTGTACTTGCTCAATTGTTTCGATGTCGATACTTAAGGGCATGGGTCTTACCTGCTTATTGGGAATCTTGGTTTGCGATTGCTCGCAATAGAGCCTCTGCTGGCTGTGCAGCCATCTGCGGGCCTGCATCGAGGGGCTGAGCGGGCTGGGCAGCGATATACGCAGCAAACGCCTTGTTATAGAGAGCGCCCTGCCGCTTCGAGCGGATCAAATCCACGGCCTCCTGGCCCGACATACCCATGTAGGTCAGGATCAAGCCGGCTACCAGGGCGCAGCGATTGTGGCCCATGCCGCAGTGTGACAGCACCTTCAACCCGCTGCCAACCAGCATAGCGCCCGTGCGCGCTACAGCGTGCAGCTTCTCCAGATCGGGCAGCGTCAGGGCGTCGTCGATCGGGAAGTAGATGTACAGGTACTGGTTGGGCACCGAAGGCACGCCCAGGTCAAGGTCGCCGTCCATATCGATGATGGCGCAGATATCGCGCTCCTCGACCTTGGACCAGTCATCGATGTCGGGCGAGATGAACAGGCTGCCGTTGGCGTCAAGCTGATAGATTTCCATTTTATGTCTAGCGAGAAACCGGGTTTTTCCGAAAAAACCCGGTTTCTGCGGCGTTCCTACACCGGCTCGATGCGCACCTTGACGCGCACCTGCTGTTTGGTGTCGGGCAGCTTGACGGTCAGACCCTGAGCGTCGAAGTTGTCGTAGGGCTCATCGTCGATCCACACCTGGCCGATGCGCACGCTGCCGGCCGGAAGGATGTCGGGCGAGACACGCAGCACGTTCCGCTTGAACGCGCCCGGCAGCGGCTTGAAGTAGAAGTCCATGGGCCGCTTAAAGACCAGCAGGTTGTTGTAGACGGCAGCCAGGTAGCACAGCTCCGACGAGTGATAGAAGCTCATAGAGTGGCTGCCCTTGAAGCGCTCAGTGCCCATCAGGTACGGAATGCCGTTGGCCAGCACGTTGAAGTAGACGCCGCCGTCGTCGTGGTCCAGGAAGAAGGCGTTGTAGAAGGCCTGCGACTCGCGCGCGATGCGCAGGTACTCGTCATCGCCCAAGATGCCCTTCATGATCAGGTAGGCCAGGATGCCCTGCTCTTGCTGCCACCAGGCCTTGCGGTCGTGGAAGGCGAAGCGGTGCCACTCTTGGTCGCCGAACTTCATGCGCTCCATCACGTCGTACCAGCCAGCGCGCTGGCGGTCCATGCCCACGTCGGGCATGACCTCGCCGATCTTGCGGGCCAGGGTCTCGTACTGCGGCTTGGCCTTGAGGCCGTACATGCGCATCAGGTTCCAGGCGATCTTTAGGTTGTGGCCGACCACGCCGCGGTTCTGCTGCCACATGTGGCTGCGATCAGACGACCAATCGGTGAAGAACTTCTCCTGGACAAAGGGGCTTTCCTCGTAGTTGGGGAAGTACTTCTCGATGGTGTCGAAGGTGTACTCAAGGAAGTCGGCGTAGCGCTTCTCGCCCGTGGCCAGGAAGAGGTTGATCAGGTAGGCCGGCGCGTGGTCGCCCACCGAGTTCCAGTTCTTCTTGCCCTTGTTCGGCCCCAGCGCGTCGCTCTGCGGGTCCAGGGTGATGGGGTCCAGGTGCGAGAAGTAGCCGCCGTCGTGCCGGTCCAAGAAGAAGCGATCGAACAGGTCCACCGTCATCTCGGCGTCGCGCAGGATGCGGGGATCGCCGGTGACGCGATAGGTCTGGATCGGCCCGGCCAGCGCGTAGATCTGCTCATAGGCCGGGATGGCGTCGAAGTCGTCGCCGAACTCCGAGGCGAACACCTTGGTCTCACGACGGCCGCTGACGTCGATGCCGTGGTACCAGTATACCACGTTCTCGTCGGGGTCGTAGAAGCGCATGTGCTCGCGCAGGTACTCCGTGCCTTTCTCGGCGCCTTCCAGAAAGCGGTCCTCGCCGGTCAGCAGGTAGCAGGAGGCGAAGCCGTAGACCAGGCGCGAGATGGTGTCGGTCTCCTGGCGGTAGTTGTCCTGCGCCTTGTCGCCCGCCAGGGTGATGGTGGTGCGGTAGTTGTCGTAGTTCACCGGCAGGTCGCCGAACTGCGCCTTGAGGTAGAAATCGCCCAGGACAGTGATCTGCTTGACCCACCAGTCCTGGCGCTCGAAAGCCCAGTTGTCAGCCGTGCGGCCGACGAAGACGATGAACTGCGCCTCGAAGGTGTTGTCGCCGCCCTCGGGATAATAGACGCCGTAGACGAACAACCAGCGGCCGGTTTGCAGCATGTCGCGCATCTGGCCGCCCACCCACTGGCGCGGCTCCTCGAAGTTGTTGGCGATCCAGGCATAGGTGCCGGGCGCAAACTTGACGGTGTACTCGCGGCCGTCGCTCGTGCGCAGGCCGAAGCTGTCGGCCGAGCGGTCGAAACCCGTAACGTAGCCGGCGATGGTGTCGGAAAAGGTGAAGTTGATTTGGTTCATAGATTATGTCTCACTTCGGTGACTAGTTGATTGGGTGATTGGGTGATTGGGTCACTGCGAGGCGCTGCGGCTAATCACCCAGTAACCCAATCACCCAGTTCATAGCGCTGGCGGATTCTCCTGGTCGACGTACCCCTGGCTGATCTCAACGATGTTGCCCTCGGGGTCGGCGACCCAGACGGTGCGCCAGCCGGGGATGAAGGCGTCGAAGTCCAATGGACCCAGGGTAATCTGCGCGGCGTCGCCCATCTCGGCCAGCTTGGCGTCCACGTCGTCGACCTTGAAAGCCAGGTGGCGCCAGCCGGGATAGTGCGGACCATCAGCGCCGGCCGGCGGCGCCGGCGCGTCGCCCTCGGCCTGGAACAGCTCCAGGTAGAGGTTGCCCGACTTGATGAATACCAGTTGCACGTTGCCCAGCGGGATCACCCGGCTGCGGGTGAAGCCGAAGTGCTCCGTATAAAAGCGCTCCACGGCCAGCGGGTCCCGGCAAGAGATGGCGACGTGGTGGAAATTGACAGCAGTCACAATGACCTCCGTGGGGATAACTGGGTGATTGGATGATTGGGTGATTGGTACATAAGTCCCCGGGGATCCAGTAACCCAATCACCCAGTCACCCAATCACCAATCTACCCCTTCAACTGATTCAACAGCCCGGCCAAGTCCCACACGTTCCACAGCTTGGCGATCTTGCCGTCTGCAACCTGGAAGACGGTGATGCCCAGCATGGAGATCTGCTTGTTGGTGGCGGGGTTGCCGAAGAACTCGCCGGCGTGGGTGCCGGTGGCGGTCCAGCGGGTGGTGACCTTGTCGCCGGCCACGATGGCCTCGTCCACGGTGTAGAACAGGTCAGGGAAGGCGGCGCGGAAGGTCTTGACGAAGCCCAGGCCGACATCGCGGTTGGGGATGGCGTGGCCGTTGACCTCGGCGGTGTAGTTCTCGGCTAACGCGTCGTTCCACAGCTCATAGGTGCCTTCGTTGTAGACCTTGTAGAACGTGTTGATGGGATCCATGATGCTAGACATTGGTGGTTGCTCCTTGTAGGTATTCTTGCAGATGATCAGTATGGTTTGCTACGCAGGTTCTGGTGGGACTGCGGGAACTGGGAGGAACTTGGGGAACTCTCAACCAATCCGAAGTTCCTCAAGTACCTCTATTTCCTTTAGCTCCTCATCACCGTTCGTTCAGAATCTCGATAATCTTGCGGGCGAACTGGTGGCAGTGGCCGCCGGTGCGGGCCGTGACCAGGTCGCCATCCACCACCACGTCCTGGTCGGTGTAGATGGCACCCATGTTGCGGATGTCGCCGTAGAGGTTGGGATGGCCCACCACAGGCCGGCCCCGCACCAGATCCGGCGCAGTGGAGATCAGCCACATGCCGTGGCAGATGATGCCCTTGAGGATGGTCGGCTCGGCAAAAGCCCGCTGCACGAACTCCGTGGCCGGCGCCAGCTTGCCCAGCTCCTCGCTATAGCGCAGCCGATCAGATACAAAGGCCGACGGCACAATGATCGCGTCGTAGCTGCGCAGCTCCTCGTCGCTCATGCCCTCGAAGCTCTCGCTGCAATAGAATGGCGCTTTGAACTCGTGCCCGGTGAAGGTCAGCCCGGGCTGGCCCCACAGGCGGCTCAGCCAGTGCACGTCGTACCCTTCCTCGGCGAAGCGATGCTCGTAGTAGAAGATCTCCTTCTCGTAGAAGTCGCTTTCGATCAGGATGCCGATTTTCTTGCCGTGTTGTGCCATGTGCTTTCTCCCTAACGTAACTCGTAATGCGTAACTCGGAACTCGGAATCCAGAGAAGCTTCCGCTGGCACAGGTTACGGGTTACGGGTTACCGGTTACGTATTACGCCAGACTTCCGTCAGGATACTGCACCATCCCCGCAAAATGGATGGCGATCTTGCCGTCGCGCAGCACCCAACTATCGGCGAAGCGCATCTCGGACTTCGCGCCGCCGGCAGTCATGGTGATCTGCTCGGTGATCATCAGCGTCTGCGGGTCTTCGGTCTCGCCCCAGAAGACGATGTCGGTCTCCAGGCCATCGATGCCTAGAATGCCCTGCATGTGCTCGCGCAGCCGCTCGCGGCCCTTGTAGATGATCGGCTCTTTCATGAAGCTGCTGATCAGCAGGCAGTCGTCGGTGTACTGGTCCAGCAACGCCTCGATGTTCTTGTCCAGAATGAACTGGATGTGCTCGCGGTACATGTGGCCCAGGGGGGTGTTGGGTACGTTTTTCATGGGAAGGGTCTCCGTTTTGTTGGGTGAACGGTGATCGGTGATCGGTGGGTGATGACCGTTTACCGATTACCGTTCACCGTTTACCGAGAATCATCTCCGCCGCGCGCCAGCCGATCATGAACGTCGGCGCCACGGTGTTGCCGCTGGTGACGGTGGGCATGACCGAGGCGTCTACCACACGCAGGCCCTCGACGCCGTAGACGCGCAGCTGCGGATCGACTACGGCCATGTCGTCGCGGCCCATCTTAGCCGTGCCGGCCGGGTGCCAGAGGGTCGAGCTCTGCGAGCGGATGAAGACCTCCAGGTCGGCGTCCGCGCCGGGCAGGATCTCGACCTCATTCAGGTCGCTGAAGGCCGGCGTGCTGGCGATGGCCCGGATGGTCTCGATCACCTGCACGAAGGCCTGCACGTCGGCCGGCTGGCTCAGGTAGTTGGGGTCGATCAGCGGCGGGTCCAGCGGGTCGGCCGAACGCAGCGTCACCTGGCCGATGCTGAAGGGTTGCACCAGGATAGGCAGGAAGATGCAGGCCGCGAAGGGAATGTTCAGGATCGGCGCCAGCGGCGCAGGGATGCTGGGCGTGAAGTTGAGCTGCATGTCAGGCGGCGCAGCGTCCATGCCCGCGCGGGTGCGCAGGAAGAGCACGTTGCCGGTCAGCAGCGTGGTCATGGGCGAGTCGGTCTTGCGCTTGAAGACCACAGGAAGCTGCACGTGGTCTTGCAGATTCTGGCCCACGCCAGGCAGGTCAGACACCACGTCGATGCCGTGTTCAGCCAGGTGCGCGGCCGGGCCGATGCCGGACAACATCAGCACCTTAGGCGTCTGCAGCGCGCCGGCGCTGACCACCACCTCGCGGCTGGCATGCGCCCGTTTCAGCTCGCCGCCTTGCAGGTACTCGACTCCGGCAGCCCGCTTGCCATCGAACAACACGCGCGTGGCATGGGCGCCTGTCTCGACCGTGAGGTTGGGCCGGTCCAAGACCGGGGTCAGGAAAACGGTGGCTGCGCTGGCCCGCCGGCCGGCCGGGTCGATATGAAACTGCAATAGGCCAGCGCCGTTCTCCTGGCGGGCGCCGTTGGTATCCCAGTAAGGACCATCGTAGCCCACCTGCGTCGCACCGACCATGAACTCCTCGGAGACCATCACCGGGTCGGGACAATCTACCACCGGGATGGGGCCGTCCGCGCCGTGGACCTCGGACTCGCCACCGGCGTAGTCCTCCAGCGCCTTGAAGGCCGGCAGCACGTCGTCGTAGCTCCAGCCATCCGCGCCCAGCGCCTTCCACAGGTCGTAGTTGAGCCGGTTGCCGCGCACGTACATCATGGCGTTGACCGACGTGCTGCCGCCCAACACCTTGCCCTGGTTGATGACCAGATTGCGGCCGGCCATGCCCGGCTGCGTTTCAGTGCCCAACGTCCAGTCGATCTCCGAGCCCCACAGCGACACGAAGCCGCCAGGATCGGCGATGGCCGGGTTGGTGTCGGCGACGCCGGCCTCCAGCACCAACACGCGGATGCTTGCGTCGGCGCTGAGCCGGTTAGCCACCACGGCGCCCGCTGCGCCGCTGCCGATGATTATGTAGTCGAAGGGTTGGTATGAGGACATAGTGTGCTCCTGAAGAAGCGATGGTCTTGTGCTCTACTTAGCTGCTGCCGCGACCTGCTGCTTTGCCGCCGCCTGCGCCGCCAGGGCCTTGGCCTTCATCTCCAGCAAGCGCCGGCTGTTCCAGAAGACCAGCAGCGCGCAGGTGACGAGGACGAGAACCGTATGGATCGCCCAGGGTTGGGCGCTTTCCCAGCGCATCGTCACCGTGACGACATAGATGACCGCCAGCCCAAAGTAGGTGCCCGACCGCAGCAGATGGCCGCGCACGTCGGCCGCGCGCTCGGCGCGTTCAGGTCCCTGGATGCGGCGCAGCCGGTAGCCGTGCCAGCCGGCCATCAGGGCATGGAACAGGGCCAGACCCAGCATAAAGAAGTAGTAGTCCGGCGGATGGCCAGCCAGGAAAGCGAAGCTGAAGATCATGTACAGCACCGAGAAGCGCGCGACGTCGAACAGGAAGACGCTGTAGTCCAACGTGTAAGGAAAGCGCTCGATCAGCAGGCTGTACGACAGCCAGACTGCCACCACAAAGAACAAGGTGGCAATGAACGACACGACAACCAGCACATGGCCCGGTGTCGACAGGTCGAACGTCGGGTTGGTGGTGAGCTGAAAGGTGACCATCAACTCGCGAAAGAAGGTCACCAGCATCACCGAGAAGAAAAAGGTGATCAGCGTCGGCAACCGCTGGAGATACCTGGCTAGCGGATCAGGGTTCATGCGGCCTCGCGTTCCTGGGTGAACGGTGATCGGTGAACGGTAACCGGTGTCAGAAAACTGATCACCGTTTACCGATTACCGTTAACCGATTAGCTCTTAAGCTGCTCGATCAAGCCCCAGTCATCCCAGTTGGCCCAGGCCTCTTTGATCTTGCCGTCGACCACGTGGTACATGACCAGGCCCTTCCAGGTCGCCTTTTTGCCTGTGGCCGGAATGCCGGCGAAGGGGCCAGTGTGGGTGCCGGGCGCTGCAAAGCGCACCACCACCATGTCTCCTTCTGCCACCATGTTGACGATGCTCAGGTCCAGGTCGGGGAAGGCGGTGTAGAGCATGTCCATCTGGTTGTGCAGAGCATCTGCGCCGGCGATCGCCTCGGGCACAGCCGAGCGGTCGATGTAGAAGCCGGGGGACGTGAACTGCGCAAACTTGCTGAAGTCGCGCTCGATCAGGATGGCCTGCACGTAGCCGCGCACCAGTTCCTTATTCTGTTCGATGTTGCTCATCGCAATTCTCCTTGTCCACCGAAGTGGTCTAGCAGGGTTTGTAGGATCTTCGGATACTTGGGCCCATTGAAGTGCTGGCCGCCAGGGACCAACACGACCTCTGCGCCCAGCTTCTCCTGCCAGGCAGCGCTGTTAGCGCGCCAGTCGGAGGTATGTGGGTCGTTGTCTGAGATCACAACTACGAGGCGCTTGCTGGCAGCCGCCTGGACGCGGGCCAGGTCGAAGGGCGTTTCGATCCACGGCAGCAGGCTGTCCCAGGGCGAGTCGGTCCAGAACCAGCCGGCCACGCACAGCGCGCCGGCTACATGGACGCCGTCCGGCAGCTCGGCTAGAGCCCGCAACACGGCCTGGCAGCCGACGCTGTGGCCGACGATGACCGTCTGCGCCAGCTCGGCCGGATCGTTGCCCAGCAGCTCGCGCACCCGGCCGACCCAGGAAGGGATGGTCGGTAGGCCGGGATTGGGCATGGCGGCCACGATGACGGGATCGAACGGCTGGTCTCGATACGGCGGCGGACCGCCTACTCGACCAACGGATTGCGCCTCGCCGGTTGGACCGCCTGCTCGACTAATGGATGCAAGCTCAGTTGTGATCCAGGGATACCAGTCGCTGGCTGGCGTGCCAGACCAGCGCGGGATGATGATCAGCCGCATGTCGGCTAGCCCTCGTAGAGCATCTTGATGCCGTCGATTTGGCGCATCAGCCCCATCACGTCGTTTTCGACGATGGCCTTGACGAACTTGCCCTCTGGCGAAAACCAGAAGAAGGTCACGCCGTCGATGGACACATCGCGGTTGCTGCCCGGCACGTTGCGCCAGGTGCCCACGTGCTTACTGCTCATGGTCCACCAACAGGCGCCCTTGCTGTCGTCAGCCACCACGTCGTTGGGCACGTAGGTCAGGCCCTCGAAGACCATGCGGTTGTAGGTCACCATCTTACGAAAGCCCTCGATGGTGTCGGTGCGGGTGAAGGCCAGGATGAAGGCGAAGTTGGGGTCGATCAATTCCTCGATCGTGTCCATGTCGCCCTTGCTCCAGATCTCGCTCATGAAGCGCCGCATGGCGTCTTCGTTGTGTTCTTTACCCATAGTGTCGTCTCCTGTGTGATCTTGTTTCAAGCCGGCAGCACGCCAAGCTGTTGTAGCAGGCCCAGGCTATCCTGAGCCACCCACATCTCGACGATCTTGCCGTTTTCGATGCGAAAGATGTCGATACCCTTGTCGACCACGCGTTTTCCGGTTGCGGGACGGCCCAAGAACTCACCGGTATTGGTGGCCACATAGCTCCAGCGCGTCGCTACAAGGTCACCCTCGGCCATCTCAATGTCGACGGTGAAGTGCACATCAGGGAAGGCCACCAACGCCGTCTCGAACCATTTGGTCAGGTTAGGCGGCTGGTGAGCCTGCCCGCCAGGAAAGTGAAAAACCACCGGCTCCTGGGCAATCTCCGGGATGATTTCGCCGCGCTTCTCGTTCCACAACTCGTACCAGTAACGGCGGACCACGGCTTTGTTAGCCTCGATAGACATGGGGTGTACTCCGTGAATAGTGCTAAGTAGACAAGTAGACAAGGTGTCCGGAGACGCCCCTTGTTTCCTTGTGTACTTGTATACTTGCTTCCTTGTCTACGCCCCTGGCGGCGGCGGCACCACGCCCAACTGCTGCAACAGGCCCAGCTCGTCCACGTTGGCCCAGCGCTCGACGATCTTGCCGTCCTCCATGCGCACGATGGTGGTGCCGCTGAAGCGCAGATGCTTGCCGCTGGGGGGCATGCCCATCACGCCGCCGGTGTCGGTGCCTTCCAGGTGCCAGCGGTGCACCACCTTGTCGCCGGCGTACACCTCGTCGTCGATGGTGAGCTGAATGTCGGGCATAGCCGCGCGGAACATACCGACGATCCCGCGGAAGCTGGCGCTGCCCTTCTCGGTCTTGGGCAGGCCGCCCACGGTGGAGTGATCGTCTGCGTCGGGTGCGATCAGGGTGTCCAGCACGCTGAAGTCGCCCTTGTTCCACACCGAGTTGAAGAACTTCTCGGCAATCGCGTTGTTGGCTTCGGGTGAATAAGACATGGGATGCTCCTTGTCTGAAGCTTAATTGGTGGCTGCGCGCCAGACCCTTCGGGTTTCTCGCCGCGTACCACAGCTTTTGTCAATGGATCGTTCGTCGTTTTACACAGAACTCGGTTAGCGAACGGAAACCGAAGGGTCTACGCGTTCGCCGGCAACACACCTTCCAATGTACCCACAAGCTGCAGCGTCACCTGGCCATCCTGCAGCAGCATCACGTCGTAGACCGTGCGCACGCCCTGGCTGCCGCCAGCCGTGGCCTCGAACCAGACATAGTCGTGGTCGCCGGTGATGTTGCGGGTGGACACCAGATGGAAGCCGCTCTCCTGCTCGAACTTGCCGCGAAAGAATTGGCGCAGCGCCGCGCGTCCTTCAAGGTTCAGCTTGGCCGTGACCAGCCGGCCGTCGGCGCTGAAGAAGTCGTCAGCCAGACCATCGGCGTCCTGCCGCGCCTGCAAGTCGATGTAGCGGTGATGCACTTGTTCGGCCGTCTCGCTGGTCGGCGGGACAAAGCTGGCTAAGTCGCCCGGCTGCCACACCGTACCCTGCTTGGAACCGTACAGTTGCAGGTACACCTGGCCATCGCGCAGGAACTTGACCTCATACGGCTCGATGGGCCCATCCGGGCTGTCGATCAGCAGCTCCTGCCAGATGAAGTCGCGGCTGGCAATCAGTTGCCGCATCTGCACCGGTCCCAGCCCGGCCAGCCGTTTGCCCATCAGCCCGATCACGTCCTTGATGGCCGCGCGGCCTTCAGCGCGGAAGTCGAAGCCATGCAGCCGGGCGTCGGCGCTGTACAGCTCACGCACCAACCCATCCAGGTCGCCGGCCTGCGCAAACGCCATGCGCCGCGCCTGATAGGCCTGGGCCTGGGCAACGTGTTCGGGGTGGCCGATGATGATGGGGGGCATGATCGTGTCAAGTATGATGAGTCAGGTGATCGGGTGATGGGTTGATAAGTTGATTAAGTGATTGGTTGTATCTGCTCGCCAGGCTTCTAATCGACGTGCCCTCACCAGTCACCTAATCACCCAATCAACTAACCTATCCCTGCGGCGGCGGCGCGATGCCCAACTGCTGCAGGAGGCCCAGCTCGTCCACGTTGGCCCAGCGTTCGACGATCTTGCCGTCGCGCATGCGCACGGTTGTGATGCCGCTGAAGTGCAACTGCTTGCCGCTGGGGGGCATGCCCATCACGCCGCCGCTGTCGGTGCCCACCAGGTGCCAGCGGTGCACCACCTTGTCGCCACCGTAGACCTCGTCGTCGATGGTTAGCTGGATGTCGGGCATGGCTGCGCGGAACATGCCGACGATGGCGCGGAAGCTGGCGCTGCCCTTCTCGGTCTTGGGCACGCCGCCGACGGTCGAATGATCGTCGGCGTCGGGCGCGATCAGGGTGTCCAGCACGCTGAAGTCGCCCTTGTTCCACACCGAGTCGAAGAACTTGACCGCAATGGCGTTGTTCTCCTCGGGAGTGAACTGGCGCGTCGCCGGCCGGCCGGCCGTGATCTGGTTGGTCAGGCCCAGTTGGTTGGCCACCACGTGGACCGCCTTGATCTTGCCGCCCCAGAACTCGAAGAAGTCGATGCCATACTCGTCGACCTGGTTGCCGGAGGGGGCCACGCCGTTGAACTCGCCCACGTGTTTGCCCGTGATGCGCCAGCGCAGGGCCGCCTTGTTGTCGCCGGCCGCCTCGCGCACCACCTCGAACTTGAGATTGGCGAAGGCCTGGCGCAGATAGCTGAAGTAGCCCTTCAGCGCATCTCTGCCCGACAGCGCGGACATGGTGGGCAGGCGGAACTCGAAGTCCTCGGTCAGCAGCTCGTCCATGGCCGAGAAGCGGCCCTGGTTGAGCAGCTCGTCGAAGAAGCGGCGGGCCAGGGCCAGGTTCTGCTCTGGCGTGCTGGCCGTGCGCGGGCTGGGCATGACGCCGAGCTGCTGGAACATGCCGATGGTGTCCTCGTGGCCGATGACCTCGATGATCCTGCCGTCCTTGAAGCGGTGCCAGCTCATGCCATCGATCTCGAAGTAGCGGCCGCTGGGCGGCACGTCGCCGGCCACCGTGTGGATCGCGCCGCCCAGGTGGGTGCCGCCGCCGCGCCAGCGCGTCACCACCATGTCCCCCGACGCCACCATGTCCCTGGCGTGGATGTAGAAGTCGGGGAAGCAGCCGTGCAGCATGGTCACCAAATCCTTGAAGCCATCCGGCCCCACGTAGGGCTCCGGATGGGTGGGCAGGGTGAACACGAAATCAGGCGCCAGCAGCTCGTACAGGCTGCCGAGGTTGCCGTCGGTCATGATCTCCTTGAAATAGCGCATCGCGATGTATTTGTTCTGAGTTTCCGACATGCTCGCTTCTCCTAAAACTCAAGCGGCTCTCGCTGTGGCCCCGGAACGGGCACGGTCGGAGACCGGCCCGAGCGGGAAGGAGCCTACAAGCGCGCAAACCCCGGCGTATACACAAACGGCTTGGCCATTGCGTTGTAGCTTGTGACGACCATGCCGTACCGGTTCTGGTCGGACGCCTTGACCGACCACTGCTGGATGGCGTCCAGCGACACGCGCCGGCTCTTGGCGGCCGGCGGGATAAACATGCTGGCCTGCCAGGCGACGACCACGTCCAACTCTGCTTCGTGGCCATCGACCCTGGCATCGACGCTCACCACGTTATGGTCTTCGTCAAAAAAGATGTTGTACACACCGGGCGCTTGCTCACCGTCCGAGTAGGTTCCGCCGCTGCACCAGGCCAGAAAGTCGCTCTTGCCGTGCAGTGTCTTCTCCGGAAAGATCATCTTCACGTCGTCCGACACCAGCGTGGCCATTAACTCCGTCGGCGCGTGCTGATCGAGGCCTAAGTACCAGGCATCGACAAAGGCGCGAATGCCGGCTTCTGTTAAGTTATTGTGATTGCTCATGTCTATTCTCCTGCAAAAATCTATGTCGGGAACGAAAACGGGCTGACCGAGATCACGCCGGTCCATTGATGCGTGGCCCTGCCGTCGCGCAGCAGGAATACATCGTAGACTTTGGCCTCGGCCATAGGTGTGTGGATGGTGGCCTCGAAGAAGATCGAGTCCCCGGTCTCAGCAAAGCGATCGGTCGAAACCAGCTTCAGGCCGCCCAGCCGGGCCAGGTAGCCCGTCAGGTGCTGGCGGATCGCCTCCTGGCCGCGCACGGTGAAGTCGAAGCCGATCATCACAGCATCCTCGTGGTACTGCGCGACCAGTGCGTCGATATCTTGGGCCTCCAGCGCGGCCACTTGTTGCTGGTAGAAGTGTTGTCCTACGGTCATGTCAGTCATCAGTCTGGGTGGGCTCGGTCGGAGACCGGCCCGAGCGGTGTTAAGTCAGGCGGGCTCGGTCGGAGACCGGTCCGGACATCCGTATACAAGTAAACAAGACCACAGGTAGACTGTAAACAAGTCCGGAGGGTGACCAGCTTTCCCTCGTTTCCCTGTTTTCCCTTCGTTCCTTGTCTACTTGTTTCCTTGTCTACCCTCCTACTGTCCACACGTCGCGCCGATGCGCTCCGGGTGCGTGTCGCCTTCCAGCACCAGGTCGATCAGGAAGGGGCCGGGGGTAGCCAGCATCTGTTGGATGGCCGGCGCGATCTGCTCCGGCGTCTCGACCCGCAGGCCGGGCACGCTCATGCCCCGCGCCAGATCGACGAAGTGCAGCGGTGGGCTGCTCAGGTCGAAGCTGAGCGGGAAGTCGTGCTTGGGCACGCCCTGGTCCTTCCAGTACTGGTCGATGTTGAGCTGCAACAGCCGGTAGGAGCCGTTGTTGCAGACCACGAACTTGACGTCGATGTTGTGGCGGGCGGCCGTCCACAGCGCCTGGATGGTGTACATGCTGCCGCCGTCGCCGCTGAAGCCGATCACCGTCTTGCCAGGGTTGGCCAGCTTGGCGCCGATCGCGCCGGGGAAGCCGATGCCCAGCGAGCCGCCGCGCGTCAGGAAGTACTCGCCCGTGCGCTGCGGCGGCCAGTAGCGCACCACGGCCGGCGAGCTGGTCAGCGCCTCGTCGAAGATGACCACGTTCTCGCTGGGCAGGTGCCTGACCAGCTCGGCCATGAAGGGCGCCATGCTCAGCGGCGTCTTGCCGGCCGCGGCCTGGTCGGCCTTGATCTGGGCGGCGCGCTTAGCAACCTTGGCCGCGCCGATCTCGGCCGTGCGGGCGTCGGCGGCCTTGCGCTGCCCGGCGGTCATACCCTTCGCCAGCGCGTCGGCCAGCAAGGCCAGGCTCAGCTTGGGATCAGCCACCACCGCCAGGTCGACGCGGTGGTTCTTGCCGATCTCGTAGGCGTTGAGGTCGATGTGGACGACCTTCGCGCCTGGCGCCCAGATGTCGCCCAGGTGCGGGAAGACCTCCGGCAGCACGTAGGTGCCCACCACCAGGTTGGCGTCGCCGCGCTGCATCAAAGGCAGGCTGGCCGAGCCGAACATGTGCCCGGTCATCCCCTGGTACAGCGGATGGTCGTAGCGCATGTTGACCTCGCCCGAGTCGGCCTCCCAGACCTCGGCGCCCAGCAGCTCAGCTACCTTTTCCAGCTCGGCCTGCGCGCCGGAGTAGGCCACGCCGTCGCCGACGTAGATCATGGGCTTGGCGCCGGCCGCCAGGATGCTGGCCGCCTGCTGCACGAAGGACGCCTCCGGCTGCACCCGCGTCGAGGGGATCAGCGCCGGGAATACATCCTCGTGGTTGATGACATCCAGCACGTCAGCCGGGATGCAGACGTAGACCGGCCCCATGGGCGGCGTGGCGGCCACCTTGGCGGCCCGGCGCAGCACCCGCAGCAGGTTGGCCGGCTCCAGCACCATGGTCGACCACTTGGTCACCGGCTCCATGAAGGCCACCAGGTCGCCGTACATCTGCGACTCGGTGTTCATGTAGCGCAGGCCGGCGTCGCCGCCGATGATGACCAGGGGTGAGTGGCCGCGCTTGGCCTGGTAAACTGCGCCGATCGCGTTGCCGATGCCCGGCGAGCTGTGCAACTGCACCAGCGTCGGGCGCTGCGTGGCGCGGGCGTAGCCGTCGGCCGCCAGCACCGCCACCGACTCCTGCAACGTCAGCACGTAGCGCATCTGCGGGTAGTCGGCCAGCGCGTCCAGGAAGCCCTGCTCCACCGTGCCCGGATTGCCGAACATGACGTTCATCCCGTCGGCGAGGAATTGTTCGATGATTTTGAAACGACCGGGTTTTTGGGTCATAACTCCGTCCTGGGCAGGTAGATTGGTAGATTGGTAGATTGGTCGCGTGTCCGATGACCAATCTACCACCTTACCAATCTACCACCTTACCAATCTACCACCTCACCAATCTACCAATCTACCAGCCATACCGCCGCAAGCCATTCTCCAGCACTTCCACCATCAGCTCACCCACCAGGGCCGAGTCCTGGGTGGAGCGGCCGGTGAGGAAGGGATAGTCCAGGATGGTGGAGATGGTGCGGCCAACGCCGCCGTGGTACTGGCCGTCGGGGCCGACCGCGTCGCGCAGGATGTATTCCAGCGGATAGAAAGGGGTGCGGAAGTTGGCGCTGGTGTTCATCGGCTCGCCGTCGTAGCCGTACATCTGGGCGAAGCCGGTGCCGTCCTTCCAGTCGTACTCGCGGGCGTGGCCAGTGACGTGCTTGCCCCAGATGATGCTCTTGCGCTCGGTCCAGTCGCGGGCGAAGGCCAGCGCGGTCACGCAGTAGCACTCAGCCGCAATCAGCTTGCCCTGGTGCAGGAAGCCCAGGATCACGTCGTGCAGCCGCTCGTTGTTGACCATGTCCACCATGGGGCCGCTGCCACCGGGCAGCAAGAGCGCATCGTACTGCTCCAGGTCCTGCCAGCAGGCGTCGCGCTTGGTGTAGTACTCCTCCAACTGCATGCCAAAGTGCGGGCCGTTGAAGTAGGGCATCTGGGGGAACCACTCGGACAGGTTGATCGGCTTCGCCAGCAGGCTGGACTCGTGGATCTCGCGCGTGCGGGTGGCATAGTGTACGTCGGTGACGATCTTGTGCAGCGGCGGGTCCAGGAAGCCCGGCTCCATGCTGGGCGGCAGCGCCGGCGGCTTGCGGCCAAAGGGCGTCATGAAGTCGATGGTGTAGCCGCGCTGGATCAGGACATCGTAGGGGCCGACGAGCTCTTCGCCCCAATAGCCCCATTCGGACAGACAAGCAAGGATTTTCTTTGTCACAGCAAACCTCCAAATGGTATGAACGGTCGGATTCTCAGCGATGGCAGCCTTTACTCCTGCGAGGGGCTGGCATCTTGGTTCATCAGCTCTGTTTGCAAATGGTCCACCAGGGCCTGCAAGGTCGCAAAGCCACGGCGCTCCTCGTACCAGGGAGCGTCTAAGCTAAAACGCCAGATCGGTTCATCTTCCGGCGTCTTGCGATTCTCCTGCCAGCAGCGCACCATGTAGGCTCGATAGCTGGGGAGCGGTTCGCTGGACTTGGTGAGGGCCGGCATCGGTGTCGTAGTTTCCATACAATCAACCAGCGTGGTGAGAGCACAGCCAAAACGTGCTCTTTCTTACAATTAGCCACCAAAGACCGAGGAAACACGAGATTATTGCCCCAGTCCGCCACTATCATAGCAGAAAAGCGCTAAGAAAACGTTTAGAAAAAAATGAACACCGGGTTAATAGTTTCCACTTGTCGGCCCCAAACGTAAACAAATCGTTCAGAAACGGGCAGTCCCGTGTCTCCGTGAAACCAGGTCGCTTGCTATGTTACAACTCGAGCTCTTCGGTGGCTTTCAGATTCATCTCGACCAACGCCCGCTCGACGGCTTTGTTTCCAGCAAGGCCAAGGCGCTGTTTGCCTTTCTTTTCATCACCAGAAAACCCCAGCCGCGCCAGGTTCTGGCGGAGATGTTCTGGGGAGGCAAGAGCGACGTTGTGGCCAACACCAATCTGCGGGTCGCATTGTCTAACCTGCGGGCCGTGGCCGCGCCCTACTTGCTGATTGGACGCAACGAGGTAGCTATCAATCCAGGTGCGTCCTACACCCTGGATGTGATCGAGTTTGAGACTCGGCTGGAACGCCTCTCGACGCGCTGGCAGGATTTCGATGGCCAAGCGCTGGAGGAAGCGGTGGCGCTCTACCAGGGCGACCTGCTGGATGGTTTCCTGGTGCGCGATGCGCTTTCCTTCGAAGAATGGGCCTTGTGGCAGCGGGAACGGCTGCGCCAGTTGGCGCTGCAAGCCATGTATAAGCTGGCCACACACCAGACCGAGCGCGGCAATTACGACTCGGCGCTCAAGGCCACCAGCCGGATGCTGGAGTTGGAGCCCTGGCAGGAGGAGGGCCACCGCCAAATGATGTTGCTGCTGGCGCTGACCGGCCAACGCAGCGCGGCCCTGGCGCAATACGAAACCTGCCGCCGCATTCTGGCTAAGGAACTGCGCACCGACCCATTGCCTGAAACCAACGCCTTGCTGGAGCGCATCAAGGCCATGGCCCCGGCTGCCGCTCGTCCTGCACCGCCCAAAGCTCGCCCCAAGAGCGCCCTCTTCGGCAGAGAAAAGGAATCTGACTGGCTTCTCAACCAGTGGGCACAGGTCCAACAGAACCGCGGCCGGCTGACGTTAGTGGAAGGTGAGATGGGCATCGGCAAGACCCGCTTGGTGGAGGAAGCGCTGGATCACATCAGTGCAGACCCTGTGATCATCCTGCGGGCACGCTGCCATGAGTTCGGCGAAGACCTGCCCCTCCAGCCCGTGGTCGATCTGCTGCGCATGGGACTGTGCAAACGGCCCGACCTGCTCCAGCGCATCTCGCCGGTGTGGCTGCAGCATCTGACCGTCATCCTGCCTGAAGTCTACGACCAACCGGCCTCCAACGGCGTCGTTCACTCGCCGCCCGCGAGCAATCTGACGACCCTCCACGCGTTCGAGTCTGTCCATCAAACCCTGCTGGCGCTGCTGGCGCACCAGGGCGCCCTGCGGCCTGGCGATGAGCCGCGGCTGGTGATCTTTCTGGACGACCTGCACTGGATCGACAGCGCCACGGTCGACCTGCTGCGCTACCTGATGCCGCGCATGGCTGAGCTGCCCATCTGGCTGCTAGGCGCATTTCAGCAGGAAGGAATTGACCCGGCGCACCCCTTCCTCCGGCTGCGCAGCGCCTTGATCGTCGAAGATCGGGCCAGTATATTGCAGCTCGAACGGTTGCCCAGCGCTGCCATCGTCGACTGGATCAGCGCCGTGCCTGGTGTGGCCAATGGCCAACGGGAGCGGCTGGCCGAGGTGATCACGCAGCGCGGCCAGGGCAATCCCTTCATCACCAGCCAGATGCTGCGCGATCTGAGCCAGCTCGCCAACAGAGTCGGGTTCGATAACGGCCACCAAGGCGGTGGAAGCTGGCTGCAACAAGCGGCCCAGATACCCTTTGCCGTGCGCGAGGTTGTGCTGCTCAAGTTGAACCGGTTGACGCCGGCCGCGCGCCACCTGCTGTGCGAGGCAGCAGCGGCCGGCGAACAGTTCGATCTCCAGACGCTGGCTGGCAGCGAGCCGCAGCAAGCCATCGACAGGTTGCTCGGCGAATGCCTGGAAAACGGGCTGATCACCGCTGTCCAGCCGGGAGTCTACCAGTTCACCCACCCCATGATGCGCGAGGTCGCAGCCGAGTGGCTGTCGCCCTGGCGTCGCCAGCGCGTTGGCGTCCGGCTGAGCCGCCCCACGCCCGCCCTTTGGTCCGTCAACGCATGATCTGATCTACTTTGTCGAATGGCGCGCGATTGGATAAAATGTCGCCGCATTCGACTGGTTCGAGTTCAGAACACCTCCAGGAGATACCCATGAGTTTGGCCCCTAATCGTCAAGAAACGTCGAGGCAAAACAACGCAATCAACCATAGCACCCACCACCGTTTATTTCGCTGGCTGCTCCCAGCCATGTTGGCCATCAGCTTACCCATGTCGTTGGCCTCCGCCGCGCGCGCTCAGGCAGCGCCGCAGACGGCTGCCCGGCCCGGCAGCATCTTCGTCGTCGACTCCCTCCAGGATGACGTGGACGATTTCCCGGGCGACGGCTTCTGTCACACCGACAGCAACCAATGCACCTTGCGCGCCGCCATCATGGAAGCGCAAAGCGCGGCTTTTCCGGGTTTCGACACCATCGAATTTAGCGAGAGCCTGCTGGGTGGCGTGATTGCGCTGAACGGGACGACCCTGCCGACCATCAGCGAGGATCTGCTGATCCAGGGTCCTGCTGCCGCTGACCTGGAGATCGACGCGGTTGGCGACAGTCGCCATTTCATCATCCAATCCGGCGCAACGGTCGAGATCGCCTCGCTGCATCTCAGCAGCGGCTACAGCGGCGTCGAGAGCAGCGGCGGATCAATCTACAACTCAGGGACGCTAACCCTCACTGGGGTGATCATCAGCAACAGCCAGGCCAGCAGCGATGGCGGCGCGGTCTATGGCGCCGCAGACAGCAGCACGGTCGTCCGGGGCCAGTCCAAAATCGGGCTGCCGGATATGGGCAACAGCGCTGGTTATGGGGGCGGCGTTTCCATCGGCGCTAACGCATCCCTGGTGATCGACGACAGCGCCGTCAGCTACAACAGCGCGGCTCACGACGGCGGCGGCATCTATAACTGGAGCGGGGACGCCACGGTCAAGAATGGCAGCCTGATCCAGGAGAACTACGCGGCCGAGCGCGGCGGCGGCCTCTACAACGAAGGCTCAGGCGACTTCAGGATCGTCGACAGCGCCATCGCCTACAATCAGACCGGCGGCGACGGCGGCGGCGCCTATAACCGCTACAGCGGGCTGACGCTGGTCAACACCACCGTCAGCGGCAACCGGGCCAACGGCAGCGGCGGCGGCGTTGTCGAGGAGTCGACCGACACACTACGCCTCTACAATGCGACCATCTCCGACAACGTAGCCGATGCTGACACCAATGGATCGGGCAACGGCGGCGGCCTGGTGGCGGGCGGTTCAATCTACATCACTAACAGTATCCTGGCCGGCAATGCCGACCTCTCCACAGGGGCGGAGATTGAGGTGCATCCTGATTGCACGGTTTGGTTCTCGCCGAGTGTCTTCGCCAACAGCTTCAACGTGGTCGGCAACAACGCCGGCTGCGAGGACATTTTCGTCGATGACGTCTCAGGCAACCAGGTCGGCAGCGCCATCAATCCCCTGAACCCCGGCCTCGGCTCACTCTCTGTGGACCAGAGCGGAGCGCTGACGCATCCCGTTTTGGCAGGCAGCCCGGCCCTGGATGCCGGCAACCCCGACGGCTGCCGTGAGGATGGCTCAGTGCTGATCCTGACAGACCAGCGCGGCATCGACCGGCCCCAGGGATCGCGTTGCGACGCAGGCGCCTACGAGGCGGCCTGGCCGTTCATCGCCGACCAGTCCTTCGATGTGACTGAGTTCAGCCCCAACGGCACGCTGGTGGGCGCCGTCCTGGCCGACGATCCCAACCTGGGATACTACGTGACGTTCGCCATCAGCGGCGGCAACGGCTCTGGCGGCGGCGCCTTCGCCATCAACGCAGAAAGCGGCGCGCTGACCGTGGCCGACAGCAGCCAACTTGACTCGCAGATCACCCCCTCGTTCGCGCTAAGCGTGACAGTCAGCAATGACATTGGCCTGACCGACACGGGCGTGGTCACCGTGGACGTGTTGACCGATCCGCTGATCGTGCGCAACACCGACGACAGCGGGATCGGTTCGCTGCGCAACGCCATCGTCTATGCCAACGAGACGCCGGGCACCCAAACGATCCGCTTCGCCATCCCCGGCGCCGGGCCGCACGTCATCATGCCGCAATCGCCGCTGCCCGGCATCGACAGAAGCGTGATCATCGACGGCGATACCCAACCCAGCGGCGCGGTGATCCTGGATGGCAGCGATTTTTACAGCGGGTTCAACGGCCTCGAGCTGTACACGCTCAGCATCACCGTGCGCGGCCTGACCATCCGCAACTTCGCGGGCAACGGCATCTACTGGACCTATCCTCTGGAGGCGCCAATGCCGCAGGGAGGACCGCCGCCCAACTATATCGAGAACAACGTCATCACCGGCAACGGCGGCAACGGGATTCAGATCGACAACACGGCCTACGTGCAGATCCGCTCCAACAGCATCTACGACAACGGCCTGCTGGGCATCGACCTGGGCGGCGACGGCGTGACGCCCAACGACATCGGCGACGCAGATACGGGCGCCAACGCCCTGCAGAACTTCCCGGTGCTGCTGCGCGCCATCCCCAACGGCAGCCAGACCATTGTAGAAGGCCGCCTCAACTCGTCACCCTCGCTGGATTTCGAGATCGAGTTCTTCGTCAACGACGCCTGTGACCTGAGTGGTCACGGCGAGGGCCAAACCGCGATCGGAACGACCACGCTGAGCACCGACGAGAAAGGCAACGGACGCTTCGATGTCGCCCTTCCCGTCGCGCTGAGCGATGGCCAGTTCATCACCGCCCTGGCCATCGACGCCTATGGCAACACCTCCGAGTTCGCCCAGTGCATCGTCACCGGCCCCGGCAACGACTCCTGGCCGCGCGCCTATCGCATGACGCTGGCCCGCAGCCCGCAAGCTCAAACCGCGACGATAAGCCATTACATCGATCTACTGGGCCAGTCGCGCTGGTACAAATTCGAGGTGGAGCCCGACTCGCAAGTGACGGTCAATCTCAGCAACCTGCCGGCCAACTACGATATCGTGGTCTACAAGGACATCGCCGCCGTCTTTGCGTCCATGACCGACCCACAGACTGACACTGATCTGAGTCGGCTGGGGGCTGAGTTTGCGCCGGATATGTTTGCGCCGGATATGTTTGCGCCCGACATGTTTGCACCGGACATGTTTGCGCCGGATATGTTTGCGCCGGATATGTTTGCGCCGGATATGTTCGCACCCGACATGTTTGCGCCCGACATGTTCGCGCCCGACATGTTTGCGCCTGACATGTTCGCGCCTGACATGTTCGCACCGGACATGTTCGCACCGGACATGTTCGCACCGGACATGTTCGCTCCCGACAACTTCGATCCCAACGTGTTCGTCGAGAACCCGCAGGCCTACTCCAGCGCCCAGTTGCGCAGCATCGTCGCCTTCTCGGCCATGAAAGGTGTTGCCCCTGAGCGCGCCGTGGTGAACACCTGGACCAGCACAGGCGACTTCTACGTGCGGGTGCGCGGCCGCAATGGCGTCTCCAGCCTGGAGGCCCCCTTCCAGCTCAACGTCACCATTCAGCGCGGCCTGTGCCAGAACCTGGATACGACGCTCGTCCCGACCAGCCTGACCGGCGTGGCCGGCTCCTACAAGACCTTGATCGTGGTGGATGAGGCCCGCTTGGAGGAGCGCTATCCCGGCCAGGCGCCGGCGTTGCTGGCCAAACTGCAGACGCTGGCGGCCCGGCCCGAGGTTGCAGGCCAGCTCGTCTTCGTCAACCAGGACGCGCGCGTCGCCGCCGCCAACGCTCAGGCCGATGAACCGGCAAGGGTGAACTGCCCCGAGGCCAAGAACCTGGTGGCCGATGCCATCCGGCAGGTGGTGCAGCGCTATCGGGCGCTCAACCCCCTGGAATACGTCGTCATCGTCGGCAACGACGACATCATCCCCTTCTTCCGCACGCCCGACCGCGCGCTGCTGGCGCCGGAGAGCAACTACGTGCCGCCGGTCTTCAACCTGACGGCCTCCCAGGCCAGCCTGAAGCTGGACTACACGCTGTCGCAGGATGCCTATGGCAGCCTGTATGACGTGTCCTTCAAGAGCCACTTCATTCCGACGCCCGACCTGGCGGTAGGCCGTCTGGTGGAAACGCCGGGCGAGATGATGACGGTGGTGGATGCTTACCTGGCCACGCCCAATGGCGTCGTGCAGCCCGGCTCGGCCTTCGTCAGCGGCTACGATTTCCTGGCCGAGTCGGCCGAGGCGGTGCAGGCCGAGCTGGAGGCCGGCATCGGCCAGCCGGCCAGCACGCTGATTGCCCCGCGCGGCCAGGCGCCCCAGGATCCTAACGCCTGGACAGGCGACGATCTGATTGCGGCCTACCTGAGCCAACGCTACGACCTGGCCTTCCTGGCCGGCCACTTCAGCGCCAGCAGCGCGCTGGCGGCCGACTTCACGACGCGCATGACCACCGATGACCTGCTGGCTTCCCCAGTGGACTTTGCCAACGCGATCGTCTTCAGCGCGGGCTGCCATTCCGGCTACAACATCGTCAACCGCGACGGTGTGCCGCTGGTCACGCGCGAGCCGGACTGGGCGCAGGCCTTTGCCACGAGAGGCGCAACCCTGATTGCTGGCACTGGCTACCAATACGGCCACACGGACTTCATCGCCTACAGCGAGCAGATCTATCTCAACTTCAGCAAGCAGTTGCGCTACGGCGCTGGGCCGGTCTCCATCGGCAAGGCGCTGGTGGCGGCCAAGCAAACCTACCTGGCTGACACGCCGATCCTGCGCGGCATCGATGAGAAGTCAGTGCTGGAGACCACGCTGTTCGGCCTGCCCATGTTGGCAGTCGACCTGCCCACCGGCCGCATCGATCCCCCCAGCGACCCGCCCGTGGTCGGCGCTACCACCGGCTACAGCGTCGACCCTGGGCTAACCCTCGGCCTGCGCTTTGCCGATCTGGCAATCAACCCGACGTTGACCCCGGCTACACGGTCGCTGGTCAACACCAATGCGCTAACCCAGACGATCGTGGCCACCTACCTGGTGGGCGGCGACGCGCTGATGCTCAACCCGACGGAGCCGGTGTTGCCGCTGATCAAGCGCAACGTCAGCGTGCCGGGATCGGTGCTGCGCGGCGTCGGCTTCCGCGAGGGAACATACAGCGACCTGTTCGACGTGATTCCACTGACCAGCGCGGCTGCCACCGAAGTACGCGGCATCCAGTTCCCCTTCCAGTCACAGGCCTTCTATCCCACCCGCGCCTGGAACACCAACTACTTCGACGTGCTGGCCAATGGGCCGGTGGACGGCGTCACCAGGCTGATGGTGATCCCGGCGCAGTTCCGCGGCGACGGGCTGACCGAGATCGACGGCACATTGCGCCACTACAGCGCGATGGACTTCCGGCTCTTCTACAGCGACAACGTCACCACGTACCCACGAGCGGCCGCAGCCCCAACCGCCAACACACCGGCGCTGGCTGCGCCGCCGGCCATCGTTCAGGTGACGGCGATCACGTCCACCGCCAGCATCACCTTCAATGTCAGCGTCACCAGCGACCCGTCCGTCGGTGTGCAGGAGGTCTGGGTGACATACACCGGCGCGGCCGGCCCCTTCTACGGCAGTTGGCAGTCGCTCGACCTGACGCAAGACCCGCTGGACTCAACGCTGTGGAGCGGTACGCTGGCCTTGCCGGGCGGTCAGAACTGGCAGGATGTGCGCTTCATCGCGCAGGCCGTCAACGGTGTGGGGCTGGTCACCATGGTCACCAACTTTGGCGACTACTTCATCCCCGGCGTCGATCCGGGCCAGTCGTCCGGGGCAACTCAGCCGACCAACCTGGCGCTGCTGGCGCCGCCGGCCAGCGGGCCGTACGGCACGCCGGCCACGTTCAGCGCTCAGTTGACGGAAGCAGCCTCGGTTTCGCTGCGTTTCTCCTCAACCGAGGGCGGCGGCGCCGGCGTACCTGGCCAGATCGTGGAGTTCGGGCTGGGATCCCAGCGACGCCAGGCCTTGACCGACGCCAACGGCGTGGCTACCGTGCAATTCCCGCTGGTCGGCCTGGTGCAACCAGACCTGCTGCGGGTCAGCTTCGCCGGCAGCAGCGATTACAAACAGTCTGCGGTTCAGACGCCTTTTACCATCGTCAAACAGAGCACCTCGCTAACGGTCGGTCCGACGCCGGCCGCCGGCCAGTACAGCGATGACACCAACCTGCAGGCTACCCTGCTGGCTGGCGTCGACCGGCCCATGGCGCAGCGATCGGTCTTCTTCGTCGCCGGCGCGCTGGCCGAAACGCTCTCAGCCACCTCCAGCGTCATCACCGATTACGCTGGCCGCGCGCCAGCTGGGCCAATCAACTTGCCGGCCGGCAGCTATCCGGTGACCGTCTACTTCCTGGGCGTGATCCCGGTGGGCGGCGGCGATACGGTCACGCTGGAGGACAGCCGCTTCCTGGCGTCCACCGGCGTGGGTGCGTTGCAACAGACGGCCGAGAATGCCGAGGTCGCCTACACCGGCGATATGATCTTCCCCAGCGGCCAGCCGCTGCCCCTGACGGCCCAGGTGGTCCAGGAAGACGACGGCATGCCAGGCGACCTGGCACGGGCTCAGGTGCGCTATCTGCTGCTGGACAGCAACAGCCAGGTGGCGGCTGACGTGACTGGCGCGGTGGACGCAGCAGGCAACTCCACGGCCAACGCGGCGAGCCTGCCGCCAGGCGACTATCTGCTCACAGTGCAAGTGGTGGGCGGCTACTTCACCTCGCCCGCCAGCCAGCCAGTCGCCATTCAGGTGCTGCCGCCGACAGCGGTAACGCTGGACACGCTGACTGCGCAGGCCAGCCAAAGCGCTACCGTGTGGTTAGGCGCTCTGCTGGCAATCGCAGCGCTGGCGCTGGCCGCGCTGGCCGCACGGCGCCGGGCGCAGCAGCCGAGCGCGTAACGACCTCCGCTGGAATTGCTCCACAAGCAACAGCGTGAGTGTGCAGATCCTTTCGTGATCCTGAGGGCGTCTTCGCCGGGCCAGGCGAAGACGCCTCTCGATCATTGATCAGAATCCTTTCGACTATAGTCTATGGAATCACCCAGCGTATACATCCCGATGGACCGGCGTCAGGCGCTGGCGCAGGGCAAGAGCCTGCCTGAGCGCGTCCAGGGCACGGCGTTGTTCGCCGACATCTCTGGCTTTACCCCGCTGACCGAGACCCTGGCGCGCGAGCTGGGGCCACAGCGGGGCAGCGAGGAGATCACGCGCCACCTGAACCTGGTCTACGATGCCGTCATCGCCGAGGTGCATGGCTATGGCGGCAGCGTCATTGGCTTCAGCGGCGACGCGATCACCTGCTGGTTCGACCAGGACAACGGGCTGCGCGCCGTGGCCAGCGGCCTGGCCATGCAGGAGGCCATGGCCCGTTTTGCCCAGGTGACGGCGCCGTCGGGTAAGACGATGCCGCTGGCCATCAAGACATCTATCGCCTGTGGACCAGCGCGACGCTTCCTGGTAGGCAACCCGGAGCAGGGGCTGGTGGAGGTGCTGGCCGGACAGACGCTGAACCGGCTGGCGCAGGTGGACCATCACACCCAAGGCGGCGAGGTGGTGCTGGACACCGTGACAGCCATCGCGCTGGGCGACCAGGTGCGGGTGGCCTACTGGCGCAACGACCAAGAGCGAGCGTGCGCCTACGCCGTGGTCGACGGCCTCAAGCGGCCGGCGCCGGCCTCAGCCTGGCCGCCCCTGGCCGAACACGCAACCCACGACGCGATCGCCCGCCCCTGGCTGCTGCCGCCGGTTTATGAACGGCTGCGCAGCGGCCTGGGCGAATTCCTGGCCGAGCTGCGGCCGGCCGTGTCGCTGTTCATGTCCTTCACTGGCATCGATTACGATCACGACCCGGATGCCGAGCGCAAGCTGGATCGCTTCATCCGAGAGGTGCAGACGATCCTGAACCAATATGAGGGCACCCTGATCCAGTTGACCATCGGCGACAAGGGCAGCTATCTTTATGCCGCCTTCGGCGCGCCGGTGGCCCACGAAGACGACGCGCTGCGCGCGGCCTCCACGGCGTTGGCGCTGCGTGACCTGGCGCGTCGCCTGGACTTCATCGACCAGACCGGAGTGGGCATTGCGCAGGGCCGCATGCGTACCGGCGCCTACGGCGGCAGCACCATGCGCACCTATGGCGTGTTGGGCAACGCGACCAACCTGGCGGCCCGGCTGATGCAAGCGGCTGCCCCCGACCAGATCCTGGTCAACGATGCGGTCTTTCAGGCCATCGGCGACGCGCTGGACTGGCAAACGCCGCCCCCGATCCAAGTCAAGGGACGCAGCGAGCCGGTGGTCATTCACAGCCTGCTGGGCGAGCGTCAACGGCGGGCGCTGCGTTCCCTGTTCGATGCCCTGGACGAGACGCCGCTGGTTGGCCGCGAGCAGGAGTTGGCCCTGCTGGTCCAGGAGATGGAGCAGGCGGCTGGCGGCCACGGCCAGATCGTGGGCCTGACCGGCGAGGCCGGCATGGGCAAATCGCGCCTGGTGGCGGAGGCCGTGCGGCTGGCCAGCCAGCGCGGTTGGCTGCACTACGGCTGCGAATGCTCGTCCTATGGCATCAATACCAGCTACCACGCCTGGCACACGATCTGGTGGCACTTCTTCGAGCTGGATCCTGCCTGGCCGCTGGCAACCCAGGTCGAAGCGTTGCAGCGGCAGTTGGATCGCATCGATCCCGCGCTGACGCCCCGTCTGCCGCTGCTGGGGGCCGTGCTCAACCTGCCCATCCCCGACAACGACCTGACCGCCTCGTTCGACGCCAAGCTGCGCAAGTCATCGCTGGAGGCGCTGTTAGTGGAGTGCCTGCGCGCCCGCAGCCAACAAGCCCCCCTGCTGTTGATCTCCGAGAACTGCCAGTGGCTCGATCCGCTCTCCTATGACCTGCTGGAGGTGGTGGCGCGCGCGATTGTTACCATGCCTGTGCTGTTGCTTTTGGCCTACCGCGAGCCGCAGTTGGCCTACTTGATGGAGCCGCGCATCAGCGGGCTGGACCACTACACCGAACGCGAGTTGGCGCCCTTTAGCGCCGAAGAGGCCCAGGCGCTGATTACGCTCAAACTGAACCAGGCGCATGGCGCGGCGCTCTCGATCCCCTCTGAGTTGGTCGAGCGCGTTGCAGAGCGCGCCGGCGGCAACCCCTTCTTCATCGACGAGCTGCTGACCTATCTGCAAACGCAAGGGATCGATCCCCAGGACAAGGCAGCGCTGGCCAGGCTCGACCTGCCCACCAGCTTGCAAAGCCTGATCCTGAGCCGCCTGGACCAATTGACTGACAGTCCACGCATCACCCTCAAAATCGCCAGCGTGGTCGGCCGCTCCTTCGAAGCGGCCACCCTGTGGGGCTACTATCCGTCCCTGGGCAGCGAGCAGCAGGTCAATGAGAGCCTGCGCAGCCTGGAGCAGGCCGACCTGACCATCCAGGAGGCGCCGGAGCCGGAGCTAACCTACGCCTTTCGCCAGATTTTGACCCAGGAAGTGTCCTACGAGAGCCTGCCCTTCGCCACTCGGGCGGTGCTGCACGAACAGCTAGGCCAGTTTTTCGAGCACGCCTTCGCCGATCAACTGGACCAGCACCTGGACCGGCTGGCCTATCACTACGGCGCCAGCCAGAACTCCGCTAAGAAGCGCGAGTATCTGCTGAAGGCTGCCCGCCGGGCCCAACAGGTCTACGCCAACACGGCCGCTATCGACTACTATCGCCGTGTCCTCCCGCTGCTGGCCGATGCTGAGCAGCCGCACGTTCTGTTGGACCTGGGGCGCGTGCTGGAGTTGGTGGGCCGCTGGGATGAGGCCAAGCAAGCTTACGAACAAGCGCTGGATCTGGCCAGGCGACAGAACGACGGCGTGACCCAAGCCTGGTGTGAAAGCGAGATTGGCGAGTTGCTTACCAAGCAAGGCCAGTACGCCGAGGCATCTGTCTGGCTAGAGCGTGCTCGCAACGGCTTCGAAGCGGTCGATTACCGCCCAGGAGTTGCCGAGACCTTACAGCACAAGGGGACACTGTTGGCCCGCCAGGGAGACTACGAGGGATCAGTACAGTCGTATCAAGCCAGCCTCCGCTTGCGTCAAGCGCTGGATGATCCCTATAGCATCGCTAACTTGCTGAACAACATGGCCATCGTGGCTCGCTTCCGCCAGGACTTTGCCACTGCACGTTCGTTGAACGAAGAAGCGCTGGCAATCCGTGAGCGCTTGGGCAATCGCTGGGCCATTGGCATGTCCCTCAACAACCTCGGCAATCTGGCGCTCAGCCAGGGAGACGTCAGCGAGGCGCGCATGCGCATGGAACAAGCGCTGGCTATCTGGCGCCAAATCGGCGAGCGTTGGGCCCTGGCCAACACCCTCACCGGATTGGGCGACGTGGCTGCCGAAGAAGGCGACTACGAAAGCGCGCGCCGCTACTTCAGTGAAAGCTTGACAATCAACCAGGAGCTCAACGACAGGCTGGCGTTGGCTTATCTGTTTGAAGCCCTGGGCTGCCTGGCGGCTTTGCAGGCTGCGCCGCGGCGGGCGTTGCGTCTGACCGCTGCCGCGTCGGCGCTGCGTGCGTCAATCGGGGCGCCGCTGTCGCCGGCTGAGGCGACGCGGCTTCAGGAGCGATTGGCCTCCGCCCGCCAGCAACTGAGTCCGGAAGACCAGCAGATGCAAGAGACGCAAGGGCGGTCCTTGTCCTTCGAGCAAGCGATCGAATTGGCGACCCACTGGACGGAGAACTAACGCGCATGGATGCACATCCCCCCGCCGAGGATGCGGAGTTGGCGCTGGCCGACAAGGCCAATATTCTGAAATCAGTAAGCATCTTCTTTGAAACCCCACCCGACATGTTGATCGAGGTGGCCGATCTGCTGGAAGAGATCACGGTCAAACCAGGTCAGACTATCTTCGAGAAGGGCGACATGGGCGCCTCAATGTATATCGTGGTCGATGGCTCGGTGCGGGTCCACGACGGCGAGATGACGCTGAACTTCCTGGCAGCGCGCGATGTGTTTGGCGAGATGGCCGCGCTGGACCCAGAGGCGCGCAGCGCCTCGGTGACAGCAGTGCAGGACACCCGCCTCTTTCGTCTGGAAGCGCAGCCCTTTCACCAACTGCTCAGCCGTTCGCCGGAGATCGCGCTCGGCCTGATCCACATCTTGTGCCAGCGACTGCGCGAGCGGGTGACTGACATGAAAGAGGACTACCTCTACTTGCAGCAGTTCGCCAAGGTCACATCGGCCGCGGCAGCGGTCGAAGCGGGCGTCTATGTGCCCGAGGCGCTGGACGATGTGGCGCTGCGCAGCGATGCCCTAGGCCAACTGGCGCGCGTCTTTCAGCGCATGGTGCGCGAGGTCTATGCCCGCGAGGAGAGCCTGAAGCGCCAGGTGGCCGAGCTGCGCATCGAGATCGACGAGGCCAAAAAAGCCCAGCAGGTGGCGGAGATCACCGAAACGGACTATTTTCAGCAACTGCAGCAGAAGGCGCTCGACTTTCGCAAGCGCGCAGTTGAGACATGACAGCCATGCTGGGGCCGCGACGCCAGTGCTGCCCATCGCCCCTGGGCTGTTGCCGACGACGACCGATTCCAACGATGGAAGGAATGAGCACCCTTGGATTATCATCCAGACTTCGATCAAGCCAGGCGCTATGTGATCAAGCGCCTGGAGCTGGAACTTCCGCCCCAGCGAGTCTACCACAACGTGGCTCACACGCGCGACGAGGTGGCGCCGGCGGCTGAACGCCTGGCCGTCGCCGAGGGGATCGAGGGCGAGGCGCTGCTGTTGGTATGCACGGCGGCCTGGTTCCATGACCTCGGTTTCATCCAGCAGGGCCCGGATCACGAAGTCATCGGCGCCCAGATCGCCGCGCAGGTGCTGCCGCGCTTTGGCTACAGTTCGGAGCAAATCACCGCGATTCGCGGCATGATCATGGCCACGCGGCTGCCGCAGTCGCCCTGTACGCTGCTGGAGCAGATCATCGCCGACGCCGACCTGGATTTATTGGGCTGTGACGACTTCATTACGCGCAACGACGACTTGCGTGCGGAGATGGCAACCTACGGCCAGACCATGACCGACGAAGCCTGGTATGCCAGCCAATTGGAGTTTTTGCAGGGACACCGTTATTTCACGGCTGCGGCCGACGCGCTGCGCGCGGCTGGCAAAGTCAAAAACGCGCAGTGGCTGCATCAGCAGTTGGCCAGGCTGGGCGTTGGAAACCTGTAGACAGAAGGAGAATCTATGGCGAGTGAGCGATGGCTGCCCCCGCGTTTGCATACGGCCAACGCCGGGGAGCATGAACGGAAGGTCACGTGGTTGGAGTTGTTCTACGACCTGGTCTACGTGGCTGCAATCATTCAATTGGGCAATACCCTGAGCAACGACGTCTCATGGGGCGGCTTCATCCGCTTCGTGGCGCTGTTCATCCCCATCTGGTGGTCGTGGACGGGCATCACCTTCTACGTCAACCGCTTCGTGGTCGACGACTTAGCGCATCGGTTGCTGATCTTCACGCAGATTGGCTTTATCGCTATTCTGGCCATGAGCACGCAGGACGCGTTCGGCGCGTTGGGCCAGCAGTTCGTCCTGGCTTACGTGGGCATCCGGGCAGTCCTGATCGTGCTCTATGCGCGCGCCTACCGCCATGTGCCGGCCGGCCGGCCGCTGACCCGCCGCTACGCCATCGGCTTCAGCCTGGCGGCGGTTATCTGGTTGGTTTCGGCCTTTGTGCCGCCGCCAGCGCGCTACGTGCTGTGGTTGCTGGCCATGACAGCCGACTTTGCTGTGCCCCTCACATCCCGCCAGCTGAACGCGCTGCTGCCGCCCGACGTGCCGCACATGGCCGAGCGCTACGGCCTCTTCACCATCATCGTCATGGGCGAGGCCTTCGTCAAGGTGGTCAGCAGCGCGCCGGTCGATCCGTTGACGCTACAACCGCTGCTGCTGGGCGCGTTGGGATTGTTGATCGCGGGCGCGGTCTGGTGGCTTTACTTCGACGACGTGGCCGGCTCGCCCGTCAAACCCACCGGCCGCGCGCCCTACGTCTGGATCTATTCCCACCTGCCGCTGGCCATTGGCCTGACCGCGTTCGGCGTGGGCATGAAGAAAGTGATCTTCCTGCACGGCGGCGAGGTGTTGCCGGAAAAGTACCGCCTGCTGCTGGGCGGCGCGCTGGTGCTCTACCTGGTGTTCGGCATGTTGATCGACCTGGTGACGACGCGCAGCCACAACACCCGTCCCCCCCGCACGCGCGCTGCCTGGCGCTTCGGCGCCGCCGCAGTTGTTGGCGTCGTGACCGTGCTGGGTGCAAGCTTGCCCCCCGTGCTCTTCATGGCCATCCTGGCCGCCGCTTATGTCGTCCCGATTGCGGTCGATCTGACACAACAGGCAGACGAGGAAGAGATGCCTCATGGACCCCATCTTCCCTCCTAACCCAGAAGGGCTGCCTCGCACGCCGTGGGGCCAACCTCAAGAACGACGGCCTGATCCGGTCGGCCAGATGAGCACACACCGGGTCGAGGCGCTGGCCGACGGCGTGTTCGCCATCATCATGACCCTGTTGGTGTTTGGCATCCAGGTGCCTGAAGTGCCAGCCGACCAACTGCCGGCCGCGCTGCTGGAGTTGCTGCCCAACCTGGAGGGCTACCTGATCAGCTTCGTGCTGCTGGGCATCTACTGGGTCGGCCACCGCAACCAGTTCAACTTCATTCGCCGCGCCGACCAGAATCTGCATTGGCTTAACATCCTCTTCTTCGGGCTGTCTGGCCTGGTGCCATTTTTCACCGGCCTGGTAGCGCGCTATCCTGGCGTGCTGCTGGTCGAGGCGCTGTACGGCGCAAACCTGGTGCTCATCGGCTTGGCGCTCTTCTTGCACTGGAGCTACGCCACCAGGAACCGCCGGCTGGTCGATCCGGATATCCCGCGCGCGGCGATTCGCATCGGCAAGCAGCGCAGCTTGCTGGCGCCGGCCTGCTACCTGGTCGCCATCCTGGTTGGCCTGATCAACCCCCGCCTGAGCCTCACGGTCTACGCCCTGGTGCCGCTGCTCTACATCTTTCCTGGCTTGCAGCACTTCTGGACCTACCTGGCCCATCGCTAGAAACGGATATCCTGCCAACCATGCTGAATTTTGCGCCTGTTCGCGACAAAACTATCACCATCGACCGGCTGTGCGCCGAACTGAACGTCGAGGACCTGCGCCGCCTGACCAACGAGATGGTCGAAGTCATGCTAGGCCTGGTCGCCGGCTGCACAGACGCCGACGTGGTCTTCGTGCCCGACGATCCGGGAGCTGAGGACACCTATGCCAGCGACCCCAACGAGGTGTCGTTGGCCTGGACGCTGGGCCATGTCATCGTCCACACCACAGCTTCGGCCGAGGAAGCGGCCTTCCTGGCGGCCGAGCTGGCGCGCGGCGTACCGTTTCGTGAGGGACGCTCGCGCTACGAAGTGCCCTGGCCCACGGTGACGACCATCGAGCAGTGCCGCCAACGGCTGGAGGAGAGCCGGCGCATGCGGCTGGCCAGCCTGGACCTGTGGCCCTCTCCGCCCCACCTCGACAACCTCTTCAGCGCCCGCAGCGGCGCGCGCTACAACGCCATCGTGCGCTTCGTCTTGGGCCTGTCCCACGACGACAGCCATCTGGGGCAGATTGCGCAGATCGTGCGGCAGGCACAGGGCCGGGCAGACAGGTAGGCAAGTAAGCAAGTAGACAAGGTTCTTGTGCCTTTCTTTGCGGTCTTGGCGCCCTTGCGTGAGCCCAAATCCGTGGGATCTGTTCAAAATGGGTTGAGCCTGCGTAGGACGATTTTCCAAATCGTCCGCCTCACGGCCGCAAGAACGGACGATTTGGAAAATCGTCCTACGAGCCGGAGGGGGACTCAACCTACTTTGAACACACCCAAATCCGTGAAGTTCAGAGACTGCGTCACATGGAGATGACCGTGGATCAGATCATTTTACGCGATGCGGCCAAAGCCGACTTTGCCCGCATCGCCGAGTTGATCAGCGCCACACAGCCGGAACCCATCACCGAAGCCGATGTGCTGGAGTGGGAACGGCGCGTGCTGGCAGGGCAAATCCGGCGGCGTATGGTTGCCGTGGACGAGGCGGGCCAGGCGGCCGGCTACAGCATCGTCCAGCATAGCGAGTCGATGGGCGAGGGCCGCTTCTACCTGTGGCTGACGGTAGACCCAGCGCAGCGCAATCGGGGCCTGGGTAGGCGGATCTACGACAAGGCGCTTGACTTCGCGTTGGCCCAAGGAGCCAGCATGGTGGAGAGCGAGGTGCGCGAGGATTGCGTTGCGGGCCTGCGCTTCGCTGAACAACGAGGCTTCGCCGTCAACCGGCGCTTGTTCGAGTCGGCTATCGACCTGGCGAGTTTCGACGAAACCCCTTTTGACGGACTGGTGGAGGCGGTGCAGGCGGGAGGCATCCGCTTTCAGTCGTTGGCTGACGTGGACATGGACCCCGGCTACTTTCGCCAGCTCTACGAAGCAAACGATCGGGCTGTGGCCGATGATCCAGGCTCAACAAGCGGCTATGTGGCGTTCGAGGACTTCCAAAAGATCCTCCTGGACGCCTCGTGGTTCGATCCGCGCGGCCAGATCATGGCGCTGGATGCGGCCAGCGGCGCGGTCATTGGGCTGGCCGCCGTCGGCTTCTTCCAGCACACCAACCGGGCCTACAACATGATCACCGGCGTCGATCGGGCTTACCGCGGCCGCAAGATTGCGCTGGCTCTTAAGTTGCTGACTATCCGCTATGCCAAAGAAAAAGGCGCGTCCAGCATCGTTACAGACAACGACTCACAGAACGCGCCCATGCTGGCCATCAACCGCAAGCTCGGCTATCAACCGCGGCCGGGCATCTTTCGTTTGGTCAACCAGCTATGACTTGGCATCGGCTGGTTTGAACTGCAAGGCGGCCGAGTTGATGCAGTAGCGCAGGCCGGTGGGCTGTGGGCCGTCGTCGAAGACGTGGCCCAGGTGCCCGCCGCAGCGGCTGCACACCACCTCGGTGCGGATCATAAAATGGCTGATATCGCGCTTGGTCTCCACCGCGTCGGGCTGGGCGGGCTCCCAGTAGCTGGGCCAGCCTGAGCCGGATTCGTACTTGCTATCAGAGCTGAACAGCTCCTGGCCGCAGGCCGCGCACAGATAGGCGCCGGCCGCCTTGTTGTGGTAGTACTGGCCGGTAAAGGCACGCTCCGTGCCCTTTTGGCGCAGCACCTGATATTGCTCCGGGGTGAGTTCTTGCCGCCACTCGGCATCGCTCTTGTTGATCTTCGCTGATGACATCGAACTATCCTCTCGTAGATGGGGCCGCTATCCTGCGAAACCGATACGGCTGTGCGTGCCGTCGCAGAAGGGCTTGTTGGCTGAGCCGCCGCAACGGCAGAGCGAGACGCGGTTGCCGCGGTAGATGGTGCGTCCATCGCCGCTCAGCAGCTCGAAATCCCCTTCCAGACGCAAGGGTCCCTGCGCGCTCGGGGTGACGCGCAGCTCGGCCGTGCTGTCGGTCACTTCGACCGCGCGCACCTTGTTCTCACCCAGACTGCTGCTGGCGGTAAAGCCGACCGCGCGGTGGCTGTTGTCGCAAAAGGGCTTGTGGCTGGACGCGCCGCAGCGGCACAGGGCCATGCGCGTGTCCTTCAGCACGCCGCCATCGGCCAACGTCACCGCCACGTCGCCGCGCAGGTAGAGCGGACCGTTGAGCCGCACCTGCACGCTGTTGGCGGCGGGAAGCGGTTCAGCCGGGCCGCCGTCCTTGCGCTCGAAGTGCAGCGCGCCGGTCGGGCAGCGCATCACGACCTCGGCCACCTGGTCAGCCGCGGCGTTGGCCGGCTGGATCCAGGGCCGCTGGCCGGTGTCAAAAACCTGCGGCAGGCCGCGGATGCATTCTGCCGCATGAACGCAGCGCGCCGCGTCATAGGTGACGACGATCTCGTCGCTCCAGTACTCCTTCACCTGTGCCATGATGCACTCCTTCGGTCGGTCACTGCAACGGTCACGTGATGGCCGTCGCTTGACGCAAATAGATGTCGTCGGCCAGCTGCTGCAACACAAACGCGGCCACATCGGCGCGCGCGACTTGCCCGGCGCTAACAGCCGGTGGTGTACCTGGCAAGCATCATCTTCGCGCACGCAACGCTTCAGAACTATAAGCCCGCCAACAAACCTCCTGTTTCCAATCTGTTGGGTCGCCATCGACGAGCTGCTGGCCGCTCAGGCCAGCTTCAGCGCCATCGCGCACGCGACCTTGCGCCGGGCGTAACTGGCTAGAGCAGCGCACCTCTGAAAAACTGCGAATGACGGGAAGAGCGGATACTGGGTGCCGACAATGCAAAAAGGACGGGTGTGCTTGCCGTTCTATCGCTCGGCCTGCACACCCGCCTTCTGTTGAAGGTACCTGGTATCGTGTCAATGCTCATTTGAGGAGTAGGCGTCCCCAGACGCCGGGTTCGCATGTGGGCATGCGAACTCCTCAAATCATGATTGACGCAACACTAGTTGAGATTACTCAGCCGCACGAAGGTGCGGCGTGGTTCTCACGGTTAGTTCACGCCAGCCAGGACTTTGTCGGCCTGCGCTTTGGACGTTGCGCCTGAGCGCAGCGCGCCGGAGGCAGAGGGCTCCTGCACAGATTCGGGCTGCTGAACGAACTCAGCCTCGATCTCGATGCTGATTTCCTTGCCCACCAGCCAGCCGCCAGTCTCCAGAGCCACGTTCCAGGTCAAGCCCCATTCCTCGCGGTCGATCTTGGTCTTGGCCTCGAAGCCGGCAGAGGTGGTGCCCCAGGGGGACTTAGACATGCCCAGGTAAGTCACATCCAGCACGACCGGCTTGGTCACCTCGCGGATGGTCAGGTCGCCGTACAGCTTAGCCGTCTTGTCGCCTGTGCGCTCGACCTTGGTGCTCTTGAAGACCATCTCCGGGTAGACGTCGGCGTTGAAGAAATCGGCTGACCTGAGATGGGCGTCGCGCTTCTCGTCCTTGGTGAAGATGCTGGCCGTCTGGATGCGGGCCTCGACGGAAGCGGCTTCCGGCTGCTCGGGGTCCAGGTTGAAGTCAACGCTGAAGTTCTGGAATTCGCCGCGGGTCTTGGCCAACATCATGTGGCGAGCGACGAAGTTGATACTGGTGTGGGAAGCATCGGTTGTCCAAAGCATGGGTAGGGTCTCCTTGATTGGTTGATTGGTTGATTGGTTGATTGGTTGATTGGTTGATTGGTTGATTGGTTGATTGGTTGATTGGTTGATTGGTTGATTGGTTGATTGGTTGATTGGTTGATTGGTTGATTGGTTGA
>JBAQCH010000060.1:0-8681 GCA_049294015.1 Anaerolineae bacterium | reverse complement strand
GCGCAGCGCGCTGCGCCAACTGGACCCGACCGCCAGAGCCCGAGCCAGACAGATGGAGGCGTTAGTGGCGCGCCGTCAGGCGCTACAGCGCCAGGCCGCGTCGTTGGCGTCCGCGCGGCGGCTGCTGGGCGTCTGGCACTCGGTGCATATCCCGCTGGGCATGGCGCTCTTCACCGCGGCCTTCATCCACATCATCGCCGCCATCTACTTCGCCACGCTGCTGCACTGATCTACCCTGATGAAATCACGTCGTCTCGGCTGTCTCACCGCCACCGGCCTGCTGGCCGTCGCCCTCACTCTGCTGCTGGTGCTGGGCGTCTTTGTGCTGCGCGGCGGGCGCATGTGGAGCCCCGGCCCGCTGCACGCCCAGGCCAGCGGCGTCGAGCTGGGCGGAGTCCTCTCGCACGCAGATACCGGCGGCGACTGCGCAGCCTGCCACACCGCGCCCTGGAATGTCACGACCATGGCCGAGCGCTGCCTGGACTGCCACATCACCGTCGCCGACGACCTGGCCGATCCCGCCACGCTGCACGGCGCGCTTCAGAGCGAAGGAGCGGACATGGACTGCCGCCAGTGCCACAGCGAGCACCGCGGCGCCGCTGCCAACCTGACATCGGCCGACATGGACAGCTTCCCCCACGACCGGGTGGGCTATTCGCTGGCCGGACATAGCCTGCGGGCCGATGGCAGCCCATTCACGTGCAGCGACTGCCACACGGAGAGCCTGGCGCGCTTCGCCGTTGTGACCTGCGAGGACTGCCACCGCACCCTCGACGCGGCCTACATGCAGGCGCACGTGGCCGACTTCGGGACGGCGTGCCTCGACTGCCACGACGGCATCGACAGCTACAGCCAGGCCAACTTCGACCACAGCCAGGTCTTTCCGCTGACCGGCCGGCACCTGGAGACGACCTGCGCCGGCTGCCACGCCAATGCCCGCACCTCGGCCGATCTGCAAGCGACGCCCACCGACTGCGTCGCCTGCCACGTGGAGGACGACGCGCACGACGGCCAGTTCGGCCAGGACTGCGCGGCCTGCCACAACACCGACGACTGGCAGGACGCCACCTTCGATCACAGCCAAACCGCGTTTCCGCTGACCGGTAGGCACGAAGGGGTAGACTGCGTCGAATGCCACGTGGATCGCGTCTTCCAGGGCACGCCCACCGACTGCGTCGCCTGCCACGTGGAGCCGGCCTTCCATCTGGCCGCGTTTGGCGCGACGGCGTGCAGCGACTGCCACACAACCTCAGCCTGGCAGCCGGCCCGTTTCGACTGGCCCCACACTTTACCCCTGGACCACGGCGAGTCGGGCGTCGTCGCCTGCCAGACCTGCCATCCCACCCAGGTGCATGACTACAGCTGCTATGGCTGCCACGAACATCAGCCTAATGAGATTGCCGAGAAGCATCTGGATGAAGGCATCAGCGACTTTCAGGACTGCGTGAGCTGCCACCCTACCGGCCTGGAGGATGAGGCCGAGGGTCGGGGCAGGGGCGACGATTAGCTATGCGGAGTTCGCACGTGGGCGTGCGAACCAGCGCCGTCATTCGGACACACGTGGGTACGCGCCGGTCAGCACCTCAATCGAGTGCTCCACGGCGGCCGTCTCCTCGTCGCTGATCGTCTCCTGGCTGTAGCGATAGTCCCGCTTGCGGATGAACTCCCCCATTTGGTCGATCAATGCCTGCCAGATGTCGCTGTGCAAGTTGACCAGCGCGCCGTGGACGCGCGCGTCGCTGGCCGAGCGCATGGCCAGATCCAGGTGCGGCCAGCACAGCCCGCCCGCCGCGCGCAGCGGCGCATCCAGATCGTCCACCAGGTGCTCCAACAGCTCACGCAGGGAACGGGCCTCCAACTCCGCCTGATTGGTACAGATCAGGCAGGGATCGTCCGCTCCCAGGCTGGATGCTGCCGACCCTTGCCCGCGCAGCCGCTGCCGTAAGGAGGGGCCAGCCGATGGCGAGCTGCGCTGTAAGCGCCGCTGGGCCTCGCGCAACAGCGCCCACTGGATGATAGTGGCGCCCAGCCGTTCGCCGGGAAAGGTCAGCAGATCGCGGCTGTGGGCGCTGCAGAAGCCCATGGACCCGGCCAGCTTCTCGCGCCCTTCCTTGTCGGTGACGCTGTCATAAAGCATGGCGTCGATCTGGCTGCGCGCCACCTTGCGGCCGACATGACAGATGGGGCAGCCTGGCTGCTGCAACGTCTCCCGTAATTCCTGGTAGAAGTAGCTTTGCTGGGACATGGGGCCTCCGGCGCGGTGAACGGTGAACGGTGAACGGTGAACGGTGAACGGTGAACGGTGAACGGTGAACGGTGAACGGTGAACGGTGAACGGTGAACGGTGAACGGTGAACGGTGAACGGTGAACGGTGAACCAGTGTACACCACATCCTCCTGCACGCCAATTGGGGTCCGGCGGTTTGCCCGCCGGCGCGCACTGTGCTACCATGCCGGCAAAGTTAAGGCAAGGACACAGAGGACGCAGAGAAGCACAGAGAACACAGAGAAGAACTGGTTATCCTCCTCTTCTCCGTGCCCTCTGCGTCTCCTCTGTGATCTCTGTGTCCCCTCTGGAATCAGGAGTAACACGTTTTATGGACGTACGCGCCTACAATCGCACTGCCTGGGACCGGGCGGTGGATGAAAAGAGCCCCTGGTCGATCCCCGTCGGCTCTGAGGCGATCGCGGCCGCGCGGCAGGGCCAGTGGCACATCATTCTGACGCCCACCATCCCCGTGCCGCGCGCCTGGTTTCCGGAGGACCTGCACGGCGTGGACGTGCTCTGCCTGGCCTCGGGCGGCGGGCAGCAGGGACCGGTGCTGGCCGCGGCCGGCGCCAAAGTCACCGTCTTCGACAACTCGCCGCGCCAACTGGCCCAGGACCGCTACGTGGCCGGCCGTGACGGACTGTCCATCCGCACGGTCGAGGGAGACATGCGCGACCTTGCCGTTTTTCCCGATGCCAGCTTTGACCTGATCGTCCATCCCGTGTCCAACCTGTTCGTGCCCGACGTGCGTCCAGTGTGGCGCGAAGCGTATCGCGTGCTGCGGCCGGGCGGCAGCCTGCTCAGCGGATTCCTCAACCCTGTCACTTACATCTTCGACCTGCGCAAGGCCGACGACGAGGGCGTTCTGGAGGTCAAGTACAGCATCCCCTTCTCCGACCTGACCAGCCTCAGCGAAGCCGACCGGCAACGGCAGATCGACGAGGGCGCGGCGCTGGAGTTTGGCCATTCGCTGGACGACCAGGTGGGCGGCCAGATCGACGCTGGCTTCGTCATTGCCGGCTTCTACGAGGACCGCTGGACCGACTTCGTGCTGGACCGGCACATCGCCACCTTCATGGCAACGCGGGCGGTGAAATTCCTCATCAGCCAAGATTGACGTTTTCTCCGCCTGGGCCGTATAATGAGATAGCAACTTTGCTATCAAAATTGATGGAGGTTCTGATGCTTAGACTAAGAAACCAGGCGATTATCCGCACTACGGTCAGTCTGCCGAGTGCTCTCGTGGAGCGCAGCCAGCGGTTCATCGACGATGGTACCGTGGCGAACCGCAACGCTTTGGTCGTTGCTGCGGTGGAGTCTTTTCTGAATGAGATGGAACGGGAGAGAATCGATCAGGCGTTTGCGGCTATGGCTGATGATGCGGCCTATCTCGGTCTCGACGTTGCACTGGCTGAAGAGTTTGCGTTGAGTGATTGGGAGACTCTGGCTCAAAGCGAGGAGGCTCGTCATGCAGCGGGGTGATGTCTTTGACGCCAGGCTGAGTCCAAGCGAAGGATCAGAGCAGGCAGGAACGCGCCCTGTGGTGATTGTGAGTCGCAATGCCATCAACCAATATGGTTCTGTTGTGGTCGTCGTCCCCTTGACTGACGCGGCTAACATCAAACGTATCTACCCTGGGCACGTCCTGGTCGAGCATCCGGAGGGAGGTCTGGCCCTGGACTCAATGGTCCTGACGGGTCAGGTCCGCGCCATTGCCAAGTCACGCTTGATCAGACAGCGCGGCTCTGTATCCCAGGCAACTCTCGATCGCATCGACGATGCGCTGCGCATTACGCTGGACCTGTGATGATACTGCAGACGCCGTGCCCCAACGATTACGATAGACAGCCACTCCGTCGGCTATCGCTCGCCCTGCTGCTAACCGTGCTTCTGTTCTCGTCGCTGCCGGCATCTGCGGGCCACGCTCAAGGCGTGCCCGCCGACCCTGGCCTGCCCGGTCCCTACCCAACCGAGCAGTTCAACTTCACGCTACAAGGGCTGGGCGCGACGGTGTTCTATCCGGGCGCGGGCGGCGTGGTGGCGGCCGGCCGGCTGATGCATGGCGGCCCGACCGCCTGACTACCAGTTCTCAAGCTGACGAATCTCGAACACGGGATATCGTTCTGCCACCCGCGCCATGTCGTCCAGGTTTGGCTGCGTCGCGAATCCGAAGAAGTGACGCGCCGACTGCGCACCCGAATGCGTGAAGGCGCGCTGATTCACGTAAGCAAACAGGACGGGTGCTCGTTCAGCGACCGGTATCTCTACCAGCTCGACCACTTGCCGGCTCCCTGAAACGACAGCAGCCATGCCGCCGGCCGCGCGCACGTTCTGCACCCACTGCGACTCGCCGCCCAGGGAGACGAGATAGCGCTTGCCGCCCAGCCGCACCTGTGTCACCGACAGCCGAATCGGCTTGCCCGACCGGCGCCCTATGACTTCCAGAGTGACGGTACCGCGCGTTAAGCCCAGCGCCGTGAACGCTGGAATCGCCTTGAATCTGATCCATCGCCACAGGTTTGGCATAGGCAACGTCAGCGGCTGGCAGCCGATGCCGCATCGGGGCGCTGGTCGAAGGGATCGAAAGGAAACACCGGCCCGTCCAGACAGGTCAGCCAGCCGTCGCCCACCTCACAACTGCCGCACAGGCCGATGCCGCAGCGCATGTGCGCCTCCCAGGATAGCTGCACGGGCAGGCCCTTGTCCCGACAGACCGCTGCGATGGCCCGCAACATGCCGTTCGGCCCGCAGGCGTACACCATGACCGTCTCGCCGAACGCCGCGGCCAGGGCCGGCTCGATGGCGTCAGTGGCCAGCCCGCGCAGTCCGGCCGAGCCATCCTCGGTGGCCAGCCACAGCCGAACGTCCATGGCCCGGCAGGCATCGACCAGCAGCAGGTCGACTACCGAGCGCGCGCCAATGATCATCGACACGGCATAGCCGGCGGCCAGCAGGCGTTCGGCCAGGAAGCGCAGCGGCGCGACGCCGTAGCCGCCGCCGAGGAGAAGGGTGTGGGGCCTTACCCTCACCCCGGCCCTCTCCCAGGGGGAGAGGGGGAAGGCGTAGCCGCGGCCCAGCGGCCCGCGCAGCCAGATGCGGTCGCCCACGGCCAGGCTGTGCAGCGCGCGGCTGAACGGGCCGACGGCAGCTACCGTCAGCGTCACCGGTTCGGCGTGGGCCAGACTGAACGGCTTCTCGTCTACGCCCGGCAGCCAGGCCATGACGAACTGGCCGGGCGCAGCGTCCAGGCGGCCGTCCAGCACGAAGGTCTTGGTGCGGTCGTGTTCGTCCTGTATGCGGGCGATGCGCATGGCCCGCGGCAAGTTGCCAGCCACGCGTCAGCCTCGCTCGATGCTCACGCGGCGCAGTGACGCCGCCGAGGGATAGCCGTGCTCGGCCATGAACGCGGCCAGTTCGGCGTTGATCTGGCCGAAGACGTCCCCGCCGCGGCGCCAGACGGCCGATCCCACGCCGACCACCGTGGCGCCGGCCATCAACATCTCGGCCGCGTCTTGGCCCGTGCTGACGCCGCCCGTGCCGATGATGGGTACGTTCACCGCCTGGGCGATCTCGAAGACGGCGCGCAAAGCTATCGGCTTGAGGGCCGGCCCGCTGACGCCGCCGACCTTGTTGGACAGCACCGGCCGGCCAGAGGCGGCGTCGATGACCATGCCCGGCATGGTGTTGACGGCCGTGATGGCGTCCGCGCCGGCCGCGACCACGGCGCGGGCGATGCGGGCGATGTCGGGCACGTTGGGGGCGAGTTTGACGCTGATGGGGATGCGGCCCTCTCCCAGGGGGAGAGGGGGCAGACCCTCACCCCGGCCCTCTCCCAGAGGGAGAGGGGGTAGCGCGCGGCGAACCGACGCCGTTACAGCGGCCGCGCTCTCCGGCGTCCCAGCGAACGGCGTGCCGAACTCGTCGCCCACGTTGGGGCAGGAGATGTTGACCTCGATCAGGTCGGGCTGGGCCTGGGCGACGATGGCTGCCACCTGGCCGAACTCCTCGACCGTACCGGCGAAGATGCTGGCGATCAGCGGCACGCCCAGCGGCGCCAGCCGGCGCTTTGTCTCAGCCAGCAGCGCAGCCTCATGCTCGGCGCCGGGGTTGGTCAGGCCGATGGCGTTGAGCAGCCCGCCGCCCCAGTCCAGCGCCACCGGGTTGGGATGCCCTGCTCTCGGCGCTGGCCCGCAGCTTTTGGCCGTCACCATGCCTGCGCCGGCCCGCGCGGCCCGCGCCATCAAGCTCGCGCTGGTGCCAATAATGCCAGAAGCCAGCACCAGCGGCGAATGGAGTTGCCATCCCATGAAGTCGCAGGCCAGGGGTGTCGTTGTCATCTGAGTTGCTCAGGGGAAGGGTAGATTGGTAAAGCGGTAAATTGGTAGATTGGTGGATTGGTCGCGCTTGCATATGACAGATGGCATTGCCGCCGAAGAGCCCGACCAATCTACCAACCTACCAATCTACCAGTTTCCCATCTACGCCTTCCCCAACACCATCGCCAACAACGCCATGCGGATGAACATGCCGTTCTTGACCTGGCGGAAGTAGGCGGCGCGCGGGTCGGAGTCGACGCTGTAATGGATCTCGCCGACCCTCGGCAGGGGGTGCATGACCACCATCTTGGCCTTGGCCCGCTGCATCAGCTCGGCGGTGATCTCGTACTGGCCCTTGACTTCCTCGTACTGGGTCAGATCGCTGAAGCGCTCCTTCTGGACGCGCGTCACGTAGAGCACGTCGGCGTTCTCGATCACGTCGGCCACGTCGTGGGTCTCGCGCACGTTCAGCCCCGCGTCCTTGACCTCGTTCATCAGCACCAGCGGCAGACGCAGGATCTCCGGCGAGACAAAGCGCAGGCTGACATCGTACTGAGCTAACAGCTTGGTCAGCGAATGCACGGTGCGGCCAAAGCGCAGGTCGCCCACCATGGCGATCTTCAACCCATCGATGCGGCCCATCTCCTGCTGGATGGTGAAAAGATCCAGCAGCGCCTGGGAAGGGTGCTCGCCCGCCCCGTCGCCGGCGTTGATCACCGGCACGGCGCTGTAGTCGGCCGCCACCTTGGCCGAGCCGATCTCAGGATGGCGCAGCACGATGGCGTCGGAGTATTGCTCAAGCGTGCGCACGGTGTCGGCCAGGGTCTCGCCCTTGCTGACCGAACTGAACTGCACGCCCTGGGTGATGGGGATGACGCTGCCGCCCAGCCGCTCCATGGCCGCAATGAAGGAGGCGCTGGTGCGGGTGCTGGGCTCGTAGAAGAGGCAGGTGAGGATGTAGCCTTTCAGCAGGTTGCTGTAGCCGGCGCGGTCCACCAGCTCGCGCATCTCATGGGCGCGCGCGAAGACGTATTCCAGGTTCTCGCGGTTGAACTGCGAGACGGACAGGATGTCCTGGCCGGTGAAGCCGTTGGCGCGACTGGTTTTGCGGCGTTCGTCGTCGGCGAAGAGCGGGTCGAGGTTGAGGGCGGCCATTTTGGCGATACTCCTGTTTTGTTTGTGTCGGTACAGCACGATCTTCCGAGATCACGCGGGCAGACGGACGATCTGGGAAGATCGTCCTACGATGGCGCGCCCAAGTAATCTCGCACTCCCGCAGCCTGGGCAGCGCTGATGCGGCCGATCGCTTCCAGGGCATGGACGATCTGCGCCATGGTCAGGGCAGCGTGCAATTGATAGCCAGCCGCGGCCAGGTTTTGCAGCCCGCCCTGCTGCCGATCGATCAACACCACCACGTCGGACACGTCCAGCCCAGCCGATTCCAGCGTTTGGATGGCCGTCAACACGCTGCCGGCGCTGGTGACCAGGTCCTCGATCACCGCCGCGCGCTGGCCGGGCTGGAAATCGCCCTCGACGGCCCGGCCCGTGCCGTAGGATTTGACCTCCTTGCGCGGGTAGATCAGCGGCTTGTCGGTGGCAAGCGCCACGGCTGCGCCGATGGTCAGGGCTGCGTAGGGCACGGCCGCCAGCAGATCGAAGCTCAACGGCCGCAACAACTCTGCATAGGCATCGGCCGCCATGCGCAGCAATGCCGGATAGCTGGCCATGCGCCGCAGGTCGAGATAGATCGGCGATTGCACACCCGACGCCAGCGTGAAAGCGCCAAACTGGACACAGCCGGCGTCGTGGAGGGCGAGGATGAGCGGGAGAGAGGGAGAGGGAGAGGGGGAGATGGAGAGAGAGGGGGAGACGGGGAGAGATCGTTGTCGGCTCTCTCCCTCGCCCCCTCTCTCCCCCTCTCCCTTTCTCCCCTTCTCGATCTCATCCCTCAGCCTCTGCGCGGCGGCGCGCGGGTCGTCGGCGTAGATCACGTGGCGCGAGACGGGTACCAGCAGGCCGCTGCCGTCGGCGTCCAGTCCGGCCGCCAGTGCAGCCTTGAGATCGCCGCCCTGCGCGCCGACGCCGGGCGCCAGGAT
>JBAQCH010000059.1:0-2195 GCA_049294015.1 Anaerolineae bacterium | reverse complement strand
CGGCGGCAGTTGGAGCGGCGGCGGCGGTTTCAGCGGCGGCGGCTGGAGCGGCGGCGGCGGCTTCAGCGGCGGCGGCGGCGGTGGAAGCAGCTTTGGATAGGAAAGGAGCACGGTATGCGCGGAAGCGGACGAATTGTTGGCTTGATCCTGATCTTTTTCGGCATTGCGGCCATCGGCATCGCGGGCGTGTGGGCCCTGGCTGAAATGGCCAGCGACAACAGCGCGCTGACTCTGGGCGGCGCAGCGCTGGGCATGGCGCTGGTCTTCTTCCTGGTCACAGCCCCCACCGTAGGCGTCGGCGCCTATCTGCTGGTCAAGGGCCGGCGCGAGAGCGCTGAGCTGGCCGAGGTGGACAAGCAGCGCAAGCTGTTGAACATCATCCTCTCGCGCGGCCAGGTCAACATGTCCGACCTGGTGCTGGAGTTGGGCTCATCCAGCGACCAGGTCAAGGCCTGGACCTACGACCTGGTGGGCAAGGGGCTGTTCAGCGGCTACATCAACTGGAGCGACGGCATCCTGTATTCCAAACAGGCCGGCTCGATCCGCGAGACCAAGAAATGCCCCAACTGCGGCGGCCAGATGCAGTTCGGCGGCAAAGGCGTCATCACCTGTCCCTACTGCGGGACCGACGTGTTCCTGGCCACCTAATCGACCCACACCCGTAGACTTGAGTGACCTCGTAGGTCCGGCTACCAGCCGGACAAAGCCCGTCACAGCGACTGTGACACCCCCAACGAAGGAGACGAACACCCATGATTGATGACCTGATGGCCAAAGCCAAGGATCAAATGAACGTTGTCGAGAAAGTCATCGCAGGCGTGCCCGGCATCAAGGGCTACAAGGAGAAGGAGCTGCGCCGCGAGACCGACAAGACCGTGCGCACCATGGTGGCCCGCCAACTGGACGACCAGAAGGCGCGCCTGAACAACCTGCAAGTGGAGTTGGTCAACAACGGCCAGCTCGACCTGCTGGACGACATGGAGCGCGCCGCCACCAAGATGCAGACCCTGTCCGATCGCGTGCGCACGGCCAGCTACGGCTATGCGCCGCTGTTCGACGACGCGCGTGTCAAGGAGGCCGAGCTGGACGCGCTGGGCCAGTTCGATCTGGCCATGATCGAAGATGTGGCGCGCATCCAGACCATCATCGATGGCATGACCGCCCTGAGCGGCCGGCCGGACAACGAGTGGATGGAAAGCATTCGGGCCCTGACCGCCACCCTGGACAACCTCAACACACAGTTCGGCCATCGCGGCGAAGTGATCTTGCAGGCCAGGACTGACAGTCCTGAGTAGCCTTAGGCGCCGCTTGTGGCGCGATCAACTAGCCCCCCACCGGGACTGTCAGTCCTGACACACAAGGAGAATTTACCAATGGCAAGAATCATCGACGTCATCGAAGCCCCCAACCAGGGCGCGAACGACATGGTGGTGCGCGTGCCCGAATTCGGCGCGGGCGATTTTCGCTTTGGCTCGCAGGTGATCGTGCGCGAGAGCCAGACCGCGGTCTTCTTCCGCGATGGCAAGGCGCTGGACACCTTTGACGCCGGCCGCCACACCATCACCACCGCCAACCTGCCTTTGCTCAGCGGCCTGTTGAGCCTGGTGACCGGCGGCAACAACATGTTCACGGCCGAGGTCTACTTCGTCAACCGCCGCGACTTCATCGACCAGAAATGGGGCACGCCGGAGCCCATCGCCCTGCGCGACCCCGACCTGGGCCTGGCCCGGCTGCGTGCGTTTGGCGCTTACAGCATGGCAGTTGTCGATCCGCAGATGTTCGTGGCCAAGATCGTCGGCACCATGGGCCTGTATCAGACCAACCAGATCCAGAACTACCTGCGCAGCATCATCATCTCCAAGTTGACCGACGTGCTGGGCGAGAGCAAGAAGGGCCTCTTCGACCTGCCGGCCATGTTCAACGAGATCAGCGCAGCCGTGCGGGCCAAGGTCAGCGACGACTTCGCCTTGCTGGGCATCGGCATCAAGCAGTTCTTCCTGGAGTCGGTCAGCCCGACCGAGGAGACGCAGCAGGCCATCGACAAGCGTGCGGCCATGGGCGCGGTGGGGGCAGGCTCCTTCATCGAGTACCAGACCGGTATGGCCATCGGCGGCGTCGGCCAGGGCGCGGCCCAGGGCGGCGGCGGCGCGGGCGGCATGGCCGAGACGGGCGTGGGGCTAGGCGCCGGCATGGGC
>JBAQCH010000058.1:0-1596 GCA_049294015.1 Anaerolineae bacterium | reverse complement strand
GTCGACGACGCCTCAGGCTTACGATGTGTCGCCCGTGGCCGTCGACGATCTGGTGATCGTGGCGCTGGGCCAGTGCGGCAGCCTGGCCGTGCAGGCGCTGGACAGCCTGGACGGCAGCGTGCGCTGGGGGCCGTCTCCGCTGCCCTTCTACCCGATCGCGCTGGCGGCCAACAGGGAGGCCGTGTTCGCCCTGACCGCGCCCTACTGCCCGTCGGCCGCCGAGCACAGCCAGCAGCCGCAGACCGGCTACCACCTCACGGCGTTCGACAGCGCAACCGGCAGCCAGTTGTGGCAGGTGGAGTTCGATAGCTCCAGCGACCTGTTGGCCTCGGAGTCGGCGGTGGCCCTTTTCGACTCCAGCATCAACGGCTATCGGCTGCTGGACGCAAGCGACGGCAGCGCCGTCGCCGTGTTCAACGACACCGAGCACGCCCTGCTGGTGGACAATCGCTTCTACACCGAAGACGCCGCCGATACCCTGGCAGCCTATGACGCCGCCAGCGGCGGGCTGCTGTGGTCGGTCGCCATGCCAGAGGGCAGCGAGCTGCGCATGGCCGACAACACGTTCGTGCTGGCCTTTCAGGAGTACGACTACAGCACCTTCGACCTGGTCAACCGGCTGCACCTCTACGCTCCCGCCAGCGGCGCGCACCTGGGCGCGGTCACGCTCAGCCTGTACCCCTACCAGGCCAGCTCGATCCTGCTAAACGACAGGTTCTACTACCTCACCGTGGACACCGGCGGCGGCACGCGCAGTCCGGCCGACGTCGTCAGCACGCTATACGCCGTTGACCTGGGCAGTCTGAGCGAATCCGTTCTGTTCAGCTCCGAGCACGAGATGAGCGCGTTGGTTGGCAGCGGCGACCGGCTGCACCTGGTGGACCGCAACGACCAGGCGCTGGTCTCGCTGGACGCCGCCAGCGGCGCGCTGCTGGGCCAGTCCGACATCTCGGCCAGCGGCGCGTCCACCATCGACCAGTTGGCGGTGCAGCAGTTCGGCCTGCTGGCGCTGGAGTCGGGCGGCTACGAAGTTCACGCCTTGCAGGGCAGCGGGCCGGTGTCCGGCGGCGGCGAGCGGGCCGTGGCCGCCACGTCTGTGCTGCGCGAGGATTGGCTGGCGGTGGATGGCAACGGCGTGCTCAGCCTGCCCCTGGCGCTGACCAATCCCGACCTGGGCGACAACCCGCAGGCGCGCGGGCTGCTCTACCTGGAAGGCGTGTTGTACGGCGCAGAGCCGGCCGCCCTCCCGGTCAGCAGCCGCCAGCCGCTGGCCCGCAGCGTCTACCCGTTCACAGTCAACAACGCGCCCACCAGCGTCGAGCTGCACACCGACCGGCCGGCCTACCGGCGCAACGTGTCCGGCTACACCCCGGACGACGCGCTCAGCGCCGTGGCGCTCAGCGGCCGGGTGCGCAACACCGGCCTGAGCCCCGACGACATCACCCTGCAGATTCTGCGCAGCGACGGCGCGACGCTCCTGTCCCAGACCTTCAGCGCGGTTGCGCCAAACGCCACGCGCGACTTCAGCCTCAGCGACCCGGCCCCGCCTACCGGTTCCCTGGTCTACACCGCCACCACCAGCCTGGGCCACAGCGC
>JBAQCH010000057.1:0-30433 GCA_049294015.1 Anaerolineae bacterium | reverse complement strand
CGCTGGCGCAGTCAGAGTAGCCATGCGCACTGGCGGCAACACCTTCTACCTGCTCAACGACCACCTGACCTCCACCGCGATAACGACCAACAGCAGCGGTGTGCGCCAGACGGAGCTACGCTACTTCACGTATGGCGGCACGCGCTACGATGCTGGTGGGCAGATGACGCTGTATCGCTACACCGGTCAACGCGTGGAGACTGGCACCGGTTTGTATGACTACGGCGCTCGGTGGTATGATCCTGCCATCGGCCGGTTCCTGGCGGCTGACAGCGTCATTCCCAACGTCGGTTCATTCCAATCGCTCAACAGGTACGCCTACGTAAACGGAAATCCGCTCAAATACACCGATCCCTCTGGCCATTGGCTGGAGAGTGCGATCGACGTCGCTTTTATCGCCTACGACTATGATTGACCCCAAAACCGTCACAGCACTGTCAGTCCTACCCGTCGGTCACGCACCCCTGCGACGCCGACGCCACGCTCTTGACGTATTTGTAGAGCACGCCCTGCGTGTACCTGGGCGCCGGCGCGACCCAGCCAGCCCGTCGTCGCGCTAGATCCTCGTCGGACAGGTCCACGCTCAACCTGTTGGCCTCGGCGTCGATGGTGATCTGGTCGCCGTCCTGCACCAGGGCCAGCGCGCCGCCGCTCTGCGCCTCGGGGGTGATGTGGCCGACCACGAAGCCGTGGGTGCCGCCGGAGAAGCGGCCGTCGGTGATCAGGGCCACGCGCTGGCCCAGCCCCGCGCCCATGATGGCTGAGGTGACGGTGAGCATCTCCCGCATGCCCGGCCCGCCCCTCGGCCCTTCGTAGCGGATCACCACCACATCGCCCCCTTGCACCTGCCCTTGCTCAATGCCGGCCAGGCACAGCTCTTCAGAGTCGTAGACCCGCGCCGGGCCGCTGAAGCGCACGCCCTCTTTGCCGGTGATCTTGGCCACCGCGCCCTCGCAGGCCAGGTTGCCGTAGAGGATCTGCAGGTGCCCGGTACGCTTGATAGGGTTGGCGAAGGGCCGCACGATGCGCTGGCCCTCCTTCAGATCGGGCAGCTCGGCCAGGTTCTCGGCCACGGTCTGGCCAGTGACGGTCAGACAGTCGCCGTGCAGCAGCCCCTCGCGCAGCAGCAGGCGCTGCACAGCCGGCACGCCGCCCACGTCGTTCAGATCCTCCATCACCCACGGGCCGCTGGGCTTCAGGTCGGCCAACAGCGGGGTGCGGTCGGAGACGCGCTGGAAATCGTCCAGGGCCAACGGCACGCCCGCAGCCTTAGCCATTGCCAGCAGGTGCAGCACCGCGTTGGTGGAGCCGCCCAGGGCAATGGCCACGGCGATGGCGTTCTCGAAGGCGGGCCGGGTCAGGATATCGCTCGGTTTGATATCGTTTCCCAACAAATTGAGGATGGCCTGGCCGGCCTGGCGGCACTCGACCAGCTTCTCCGGGCTATTGGCGGGATAGGAGGAGCTGTAGGGCAGGGTCATGCCTAGCGCTTCGATGGCCGAGGCCATGGTGTTGGCCGTGTACATGCCGCCGCACGCGCCCTCGCCGGGGCAGGCGTGGCGCAATACCGCCCGCAACCCGGCCTCGTCGATGGCGCCGGCGATCCACTGGCCGTAGGCCTCGAAGGCCGAAACGATATCCAGCTTCTGCTCGCCCAGATGGCCGGGGCGAATGGTGCCGCCGTAGACCATCAAACTGGGCCGATTGAGCCGGGCCATAGCCATGACGCAGCCAGGCATGTTCTTGTCGCAGCCAGGCAGCGAGATGTTGGCGTCGTACCACTGGGCGCGCATGACGATCTCGATGGAGTCGGCGATCACGTCGCGCGAGACCAGCGAGAACTTCATGCCCTCGGTGCCCATGCTGATGCCGTCGCTGACGCCGATGGTGTGGAAGATCAACCCGACCAGGCCGGCCTCCTGCACGCCGGCCTTGACCACCCTGGCCAGATCGTTGAGGTGCATGTTGCAGGGGTTGCCTTCCCAGCCCATGCTGGCGATGCCCACCTGCGGCTTGGCCATGTCCTCGTCAGTCAGGCCGATGCCGTAGAGCATGGCCTGCGAGCCGGCCTGCGAGCGCACCTGGGTCAGGTGGCGGCTGTATTTGTTGAGGACAGCGGTAGTGGAGGCGTTGGTGATTGTCATGAGAACTCCTGAAGAATGGCAGGTGTTACGCAACGTATATGTCGCAGATAACAGGCGCTGATTGTCCTGGAAAATGCTTTAGCGGGGCTGGAACTAAAGGGGCAGATATTCGATGCGGTCTCGATATTCATCTGGGGTTGAGGCATCCCAGATAAGGTACAGGTCATCAATCACTTGTCCCCACGTGTAACGGCGACGGATCAGCAGAATGCCCGGTACATGATTGCCCGCGGCCAAATGGTCACGCAAATGCACGGGCATCGTGCGTCTGTTGCGGCTCACCAACACAGCGCCGTTGACTCCTAGCCAAACCAGAATATCCGGATCCGGTGTGCCCAGCGCTGGCGCGTCAACATCACCCACGGCGATCACCTGAATCGCAGGTTCACGCAGCAAGAGATGGTCGCGCACTGCATGGGGCATGTTTTCGTCGAGGAGAAAACGTAACCCGGTCAATGAATTGTGTCCTGAGCCTGAGGTCGCTGCTCGCGGATCTTCTTCAGACGCCTTACCACGTCTGATGGATGCCGCGCGTGCTCTTGTACGGCTTGGTCGGTGTAGTCCCGCCATGCCTGAAGATACCCGTCAACCTGGTTTTGGTTGCGCCAGTAGTAGGTGATGGTGGCGTAAACCTGCTCCATAGACAGACTGCGGTAACGCGCGGCAATCTCCTCGGGGCTGGAACCCTCGAGGTAGTCCTCAAGTACTGTTTCGATTCCCACACGGGTGCCGCTTATCCGAATATCATCTTCGCTATGAAACTCAAAGTAGCTCTCTAGTTGCATCTTAATACCTCTAACCGTCTCGGGAGCCTGATCCAACTGCGTGTTGGCAGTTTAGCACAATTGACCAAATCGGGCAATCAGCCGTCGAAGATTCTCTGTCACCAACTACCCATCTTGACTACCCGCGCCACGTCGATGACAAAGACGACGCGTGGAGCCTCCATCAGCGTGTCGACCATGGCCTCCAGCCGCTCCTCCGGCACGTAGCGGGCGGCGATGCGGCGGGTAATGGGCCGCGCGGCCTCCCCTTCGGCTACCAACTGCGCCCGGCCGCGCGCCGAGACGCCGCGGTAGGGCCGCTGGTCGCTGTCGATGGCGAAGCCCACCTGCGGCCGGGCCAGCATGTTGCGCCCCTTGACCCGGTCGCTGGCGGTGGTGATCCAGAAGCGGCCTTCGTCGTACAGGTACCAGATGGGCGTTACCTGGGGGTAGCCGTCGCTGCCGAGGGTGCCCAAGCGCATCAGCAGGCCAGGCTCGTTCAGGAAGGTGAGGGTCGAGTCGTCCAGAGGTGTTGGGTGACGATCGTCGTGCATGGTGATGTCCTCAAGAGGTGATTGTCCAGCGGCCCACGCGTTGTCGGCCTGCTCGATGGCCAGCCAGTGCTCCAGATCGGCTGGCAGGTCCACGTCCAGCCCCAGCCGCGCGGAGCGGTCGATGTGCCAGGCCAGGCCGAGGTCGCGCGCCTGCTGGCAGTGGCGCTGAAAGCTGCCGGGGCCGAATTGATACGCCAGCGTGCCGGGCGGCCGCACCAGCAGCGCGTTGGTGCCCTGCTCCTGGCCGTCCGGTGCGATGACCATGGCCGCGCCGGCGTAGAGCTGCTGGCTGGCCCGCCACAGCCGCGCCACGTCGGCCAGGGTCAGCAGCGGCAGGTCGGCCGGCAGGACGAGCACGGCCGAGGCGCCGCGGGCGCGGGCATGGGCAGTGGCTTGTTCCAGGGCGGCGTTGAGAGTTGGTTCGCCGTAACTCGTAACCCGTAACCCGTAACCGGAGGGGAGGGCAGGGTCTTCTTGCAGCGGAGTCAGGTTGTAGGTGGCAGCAAGGGCGAGGACGGCGGGGTCGGGGCTGACGACGATAGCAGCCGCGCCGAACTGCTGCTGGGCTTGCTGCGCCACGGTCAGCACGCCGCGCAACAGACGCAGCGCCAGCGCCTGACGCTCCTGTTCGGCCAGCACGGGCGCCAGGCGGCTTTTGGAGTCGGAGAGGTGTTTGACGGGGATGAGGATGTGGAGAGTCACGCTACGGGAGGTATTCCAGATCGCTTAGGTCTTTGAGCCGCCCACTCGCTTGTTTGTTTTGCTTGAGGTGAGCCAGACCAATGATGTTGGCTTCCACTCCATCCAACGTGTCGGTGACACGCTCCGCATAGCACTGTTCGAACGCTACTCCAGAGATACTCGTAGTAACTTCGATGCGCATTGGGGGATAGCCCATGCGCACGATGCTTGGAACCTTGAGGAACAACTCAGCAGAAATCTCAGCGAGGCCAAAACCGAATTCGTGCAGCACGGTTACCATCCGTGCTGCGTTGTCTGGGTGAACAGCAATCCAGATATCGATGTCGTTCGTAGCCCGCGGATAGCCATGATAACTGACTGCGTAACCCCCGATGAGCAAGTATTCAACCTTATGGCTGTTCAGCAACCTCAAGAACTCTTTGAAGTCCGGCGGTAGCTTTATCTCCATAGTTTATCCTGCGGAGCAATTCCAAATGGCGCAGACGCTCGTAGGGTGTTTGCGACAGCCAAAATGCTTTCTCATCCGAGTCGTCGAACTCCGACGATGTAAGAAGCAACGTCCTGTCAACTTTTAGTTCATCTAGCAGTTGATCACTCATCAATCCATACCTCTGGAGTGGAATAACCAGTTCCTCTATGGTATCCTGTTTGGAGCGAAAGTCAAACGCTCATGCTATTTGCAATGCCAGTGCCAGCACCCCGCGCGCCAGCCGCTCCTTGCTCTCGGCATCGCGCATGATGGTATCGGTCACCAGCGGCATGACGCCCAGCTCTGCCACGGCGCCAGCCAGGTGCGCGTCCAGCGCGTCCAGCACGAAGCCGTCCAGGCGGATGCGGACGGCGATGTGCTGCGCCACGGCCAGCGCTGACGGCTCCACACCTAGCTCCGGCATGATCTTGGCAGCCGGCCCCTTGACGGCCTGCCCGCCGACGATGGGGGAGACGGCCACCACCGGGCCAGGAAAGGCACGCAGCCGATCGGCCAGGCCAGGCAGCAGCAGGATCGGATCCAGGCTCAAGTAGGGGTTGCTGGGGCAGAGCACCACGGCGCTGGCGCGGTCCAGCGCGGCCAGCACCTGGGGCGACGGCCTGGCCGCCTCGATGCCGGCGAACTCCAGGCCCAGCAGCCGCGGCTCGCAGCGCCGTTGCACGAAGTAGCGCTGGAAGGGCAGCACCCCCTCGTCCGTCTGCACCAGGGTGCGCACCGGCTGGTCGGACATGGGCAGCAGATCAGCCGCAATACCGAGCGCCGCTTTCAGCTTAAACGTGACCTCGGTCAGATTTAAGCCTTGGCGGAGCAAGTCGCTGCGCAGCAGGTGTGTGGCTAAGTCGCCATCACCCAGACCAAACCAGCTTTCGCCGCCGTAGCGCCGCATCATCTCCAGTGCCCGCTGGGTCTCGCCGGCCAGCCCCCAGCCGAACTCCGGGTTGTTGAGCCCCGCCAGGTTGTACATCACTGTGTCCAGGTCGGGACAGACGGCGAGGCCCCAGTGCTCGAAGTCGTCGCCCGTGTTGACCACCACCGCCAGCCGCTCGCCCAGCAGCCGATACAACCCAAAGGCCAACTTGGCCCCGCCCACGCCGCCAGCCAGGGCCACGACGAACGATGAACGATGAATGATGAACGATGAACCTCCGGAATCTCCAGATTCATCATTCATCGTTCTGAATTCATCGTTTCTCATAGCTCCACCCGGCAACCCAGCCCTGGCGTGTCCGTCGCCACCAGCCAGCCCTCCTCGAAGCGGAAGCTGGCCGTGGTTGGGTCGTCGATCAGGTCGAAGTGGCCGTCCAGGTCGCCATAGGCCACGTTAGGGCTGCTCAGGGCAAAGGCCAGGCCGGCGGCGATCAATAGGGCCGGCTCGTTGAGGCAGCCGACCATGGTAGCCATGCGCGCGGCGCGGGCGATAGCGTCGATCTGGCGGGCACGCGTGATGCCGCCGCACGTGCTCAGCTTGATGCTCAACCCATGGGCCGCGCGCTGCGAGGCGATGTCCAGCGCGGACTCCGGTCCCAGCACGCTCTGGCTGGCCAGCACCGGCACGCGGCCCAGCTCCCGCACCTCGCGCAGCATGGCCAGGTCGTTGGCCGGCGTGGGCTGCTCCAGCATCTCGATCTTGCCGGCCAGCGCCCTGGCCACGGCCAGCGCCTCGCGCACGCCGTAGCCCTGGTCGGCGTCCAGGCGCAGGGTCAGCTCCGGCAGCGCATCGTGGACCGCGTTCACCCGGCGCACGTCCTCCTCGGCGTCCAATCCGCCCTTCAGTTTAAGGATACGAAAGCCCTGGCGGGCGCGCAGCCGGGCCAACTCCACCGTTTCGTTGATCGGAGCGATGCCCACGGTGATGGAGGTGCGAATGCGATAGCGGTAGCCGCCCAGCAGGCGGTGCAGCGGCAGTCCCGCGGCCAGGCCTAGCAGGTCGTGAAAGGCGATGTCGAAGGCGCACAGGGCTGACGGCGCGCCGCCGGTCAGCGGCTCCAGCTCGGCCAGTGCGAATTCGGTGTTGAGAGGGTTAAGGTCCAGCGCACGCACGGCGCAGCGGCGGCAGGCGCGCGTCACCTGCTCCAGCGTCTCGCCGGTCAGCAGCGGATCGAAGGCCGCGCAGCCCCAGGCGCTGCGGCCGTCCTGGGTGTCGATGCGCACGAAGACCAGCATCGCCTGCTCGACCCGATCTTCGTACAGCACGCGGTAGGGGACGCTCAATTTTAGCTCGACGGGGATGACTTCGACGTGAGTGATCTGCATGGCTCAATTTCCTTTTGCGCCGCTAGCTGCGGGCGCTTGGGTGCTAATCGCCTGCCAACACGCCGACGCGGCGTACCCGCTGGAAGACGCCGGCGTCGTGCGGCGCCTTGCGCAGCGAACGGGTCAGGTCCAGCCCGGCGTAGTGCATCTCCCGGTGCATGCCGCCTCGCCAATTGGGCGCATCGCTGACGTCGTAAACCACACCATTGTAGGCGATGTAGGCCGGCTGGCCGCGTTCACCGTTGTATTGGCGCAGCTCCATTTCGCTGAAGCGGCGTTCGGTCAGATCGGAAGTATCGTGTGTCTGTGTCAACGGATTCTTCCTTGGGGAGCTGGTGGACCTGGGGGAACTGGGGGAACTCGTGAACATCTGTAGAAAAGTTCCTCTGAGTTCCTCTGAATTCCTCTCATCCCACCTCCGCCCAAGCCCGCAGCTGCGCCACGTGCTCCTGGTCATGCTCGACGATGCCCTCCAGCAGGCCGGCAGGACTGACCACGCCCACATCGAGCGTGACCTGCTGAAAAAGTTGCTCCGGCTCAGCCCAGCCGATGTTCCACAGCACCTCCTCGCGCATCAGGGCCAGGTCGCGGATGGTCTCGTCCCAGGTCCAGGCCCGCTTGCGCAGGTATTGCTTCTGGTTCCAGGCTTGCAGCGCTTCGTCGCTGCCAATCCATTCGATCTTAGCGGCGTGGCCGTTGAGCACCGTTTGCGCCAGGGTTAGCAATCGATCTTCCCAGCTCGCGATGTGGCCGATCACGTCCTTGGCCGACCAAGCGCCCACCGCTCCGGGCGTTTCAATGCGCTCGGCCGGCAGGCTGCGTACCAGACGCAACAACTCGTTGCGCGCGTCCGTCAGTCGCGTCACCAGGGCTTGTTTGTCGGCTTCGGTCGATGTTGTGTGCATTGCGGTAGGTCACGTTACCAACGTGACACGGTGTTTGGCAAAGGTGTCCGGCTGGTAGCCGGACCTACGGGGCGAACGCAGCGTAGGTCACGTTACCAACGTGACACATCACCGTGACAGGTGGCGGTTCAGCCAATCGAAGGTCGCCTGCGCCAGGATGGCTGCGCCCAACGGCAGGGCGCGCTCATCGATGTCGAAGCGCGGGCTGTGGTGCGGCTCAGGCCGCGGGCTCTCCGGCATGGCGCCGAGCACAAAGAAGCTGCCGGGCGTGCGAGCGAGCAACTCTGACACGTCCTCGGCCACCATCATCATCGGCCCGCCGGCCACCGCATCCTCGCCCAACACCGCCACAGCCGCAGCGTGCAGGTGCTCCGTCGCTGCGGCGTCGTTCACCACTGGGGGGGTGAAATCGCGCCAGGTCAACTGGTAGCTGGCGCCGTGGGCCGCGCAGACGCCGGCCAGCAGGGCATCCATCCGCTCCAGGATGCGCGACCGCGTCGCCAAGTCGAAGGTGCGCAGCGTGCCGCTCATCTGCACCCGCTCGGCCAGCACGTTGAAGGCGTCGCCGCCCCGGATCGTGCCGATCGTCAGCACGGCTGGCTCCAGCGGGTCGCGGTCGCGGCTGACGATAGTCTGAAGCTGGGCGATAGCGTAAGCCGCGACGGCAATCGCGTCGATGCCCTGGTGCGGCATGGCGCCGTGCGAGCCGCGGCCGACGATCTCCAGGGCGAAGCGGTCGGATGAGGCCCACAACGGGCCAGCTTTGACCACGGCCCGACCCAGCGGGATCTGGCTCCACAGGTGCAGGCCGAACATCACGTCCGGCTTAGGGCTGGCCAGAACGCCGTCAGCGATCATGGCCCGCGCACCCTGTGCAATCTCCTCGGCCGGCTGGAAGACAAACTTGACCCGGCCGGCCAGCCGCTCTTGCTGCCCAGCCAGCAGGCTGGCCACGCCCAAGCCGATGGCTGTGTGGCCGTCGTGGCCGCAGGCGTGCATCTTGCCCGCAGCCTGCGAGGCAAAGGGCAGCCCGGTTTCCTCATGGATCGGCAGCGCGTCCATGTCGAAGCGCAGCATGGCCGTCGGCCCTGACCGCGCCCCTTCCAGCACACCCACGACGCCGGTCTGGCCGACGCCAGTCTGCACTTCGAGGCCCAGGCTTGCCAGATAATCGGCTACCAACGCGGCGGTGCGCTGTTCCTCGAAGGCGGTCTCGGGGTGGCGGTGGAAGTCACGCCGCCAGGCAGTCAACTGGCCGGCCAGCGCGTGGGCTGGGGGGGTAAAATCGGGTGTCATGACGGTGTCCTTGCGCCAGCCAAAGCTGCCAACTATTCGGAGAAGGTACCTATTCAGGCGCCGGGCACTTGCGATCGATTTGTGGGCCTGAGTCGGCGTTGCGGACATCCGTGCAAGCGCAGATTCAAGTGCCCGGCGCCTATGGGTGGCTAGTTACCGGAAAAGTTGGCGCTTTGGCTGGCGCGCTAGGCCTGCGCCCGATCTAGCAGCGCCAGGCTGCGGCGGGCGTGATAATAGCCGCGCAAAATAAACTCAGGCCAGCGCGAGCGGTCGATGAACTGCTCGTAGAACTTGACGCCCTTGATCTCCTGGTAAGGTACCGGATGCAGCAGCAGCGTGCGATCCTGGATCAGGCGCAACTGCATGCGAGCTGCCTCCAGGTGCTGGCCGTGGCGTGACTGAGGGCTGACGCGCAGCACACTCCAGGTTTTGTCGTGCCATCCGGAGTGATCCTCGCCGTCGAAATTCTCTGGATAGAAGCAGTTCACGCCGATGAAATAGTCGATTTCGGGATGATGCTCCACCAACGGCTGCGCAGGGAAGATATTGATCACGCCGCCGTCGCCGCACAGCGCGCCGTCGATCTCCAGCGGCTGCATGAAGACTGGCAAGGTAACCGCGGCGCGCGCCAGCCGGGCCAGCCGCATAGCCGGCGCGGTCTTGCTGCCCAGGTACAGCAAGCGGTTGTGGTCGATCTCCCAGATATTGGCGTAGAAAGGGATCGGCAGATCGCCCAGCATCACGCCCCCCAGCCGTTGATGATAAAGCCGTTCCAGCGCCTCGACCTTGACCACGCCAGTGAAGCCCCGCCCCAGGGTCAAGGGGATCTTGAGCAGCGAACGCCACTCAGGATCGATGTACTCGTCGCTGCGCCAGCCCAAGACGAAATCAATCGCCTCCTGAGCGTTCAGCCCAGCAGCGATAGGCGCGAGGAAAAGCGTCGAGCCAGAACAGGTGGAGATGGCCGCTACCTCCAGCCCCGCCTCCTCCAGGGCGCGCATCACGCCCAGCGTGGAGATCAGGGCGCCGCTGCCGCCGGTGGCCACGACGCCGATCTTTTTGCCTGCCAACGCTTGAACAGTAAACGGGCGATAGGGAGGAAATAGCTCGGTGCTGAGCACCGGCTCGCTGTCCAGATAAGGAAGCGGCAGCAGCGTCTGGCGCAACGCACGCACGAAGGACAGATCTTCTTGCAGATCGCTGCCCAGATTGAGTGCGTGCGACACCCAGTGAAAGTACTGCTTAACTTGAAACGGTCCGGCGATCTTGCTGAGCATAGAGATACCTCTGCGAACAAGTTGGCGCCGGGCGCTTGGTTTCCGAAGCGTCAGCCAAGCGCCCGGCGCCTCCAACCTGCGAACTATCCGCCATAGGTCCAGCCGGTAGCGGCCAGACTGAGCGCTTTGGCCAACGGCTGGCGCACGCCGCCCGCCAACACGTCGGCCACGAACAATCCGTGGTCGCCGGCTGCGTTGGCCTCCTCGACCGTGCGGCACTCCAGCCAGGCTACGGCGTCGAGCAGCAGCGGCGAGCCAGTGGCCGCCCCGTCCTCGAAAGAGTAGCCAGCAAAACGCTGGCCGTCGGCAGGAACGTATTTGAAGAAGCTGGCGGCCAGCGCCTCATGGCCCTCTCCGATAACGTTCAGTGCAAAAGCACCGCACTGCTGGAGCACCGGGTAGATGTGGCTATCCTTGCGCACGCCGATCGCGACCCGGCGCGGCCGCAGGCTGGCCTGCATCACCCAAGTGATGGTGGCCGCATGGGCCGCGCGGCCCATGCCAGCGGTCAGGACACAGAGACCGTAGTGTAAAGTGCGCAGGGCAGCGCGCATTGCGGTGAGTTGTTCAGAGTCGTGCATAGTGGCTTACCTGGCTGCATTATACCACAGCAAGAGCAGCGAGATCGAACCTGGCTGTGCGCCACTGCCACGAGATCGTACGTCTGTGGAAAACTCGCGGCGCGACTCGTTCCTGCTTGCCCACATGTAGTGGTCGCGGTGCGAAGCTGCCCAAAACACCCCAGTCGCCCTCGCCGCCAGGCGCGCAAAGGCGCTGGTTTATCCACAACCAGCGCCGCTTTTCCACCGATTCGGCCAGGTTTTCCACAGTTCACAAGGCCCTAATGGGACCTCTCAACCCTCACTCGTTCCAACACGGGCTGGGGAGCGGTGATCTGGGCCCGCAGGTTTTCCACCGCGTTCTGCATGGACTCGTCGCTTTGCAGCAGTCCCTCGATCTTCTCGACGCTGTGCATCACCGTGGCATGATCACGTCCACCGAACAGCGCGCCAGCGTTGGCATAGGACAGTTCCAACTCGTTGCGCAACAGGTACATGGCGACCTGGCGAGCCTGGACGATCTCGCGCTTGCGGCTGGGGCTAGCCAGCTCGTCCAGGCCGATTGCGAAGTGACGGGCCACCAGGGCCACCACTTCCTCCGCCGTCGCCTGCGCCTTGAGCGGCACCATGTCGGCCAGAATCGCGTCTACCCGGTCTGGGGTGAGATGAACGCCGTTCAGGTTGGCATGAGCGACCACTTTGGTCAACGCCCCCTCCAGCTCGCGCACGTTAGTCGTGACGAGAGCAGCAATGCGTTCCAGCAACGCGTAGGGTAAATCAATGCCATAGGAGACGCATTTGGCTGCAAGAATCGCCTGCCGTGTTTCCATGTCTGGCAGTTGGATATCGGTAATCAAACCCCATTCGAAGCGAGAGCGCAGCCGGTTTTCCAGGGTAGCCATGGCTTTGGGCGGCCGGTCACAGGCCAGCACGACCTGCTTGCCCGCTTCGTGCAGCGCATTGAAGGTGTGAAAAAGCTCCTCCTGCGTGCTGGGCTTGCCGGCTAAAAACTGCACGTCATCCACCAGCAGCACGTCACTGGTGCGGTACTTGGCCCGAAACTGCTCCTGCGTGCCGGTGCGAATCGCTGTCACCAGTTCGTTGGTGAACATTTCGCACGAGACATAGACCGCCTTGTAGCCATTCTGCCGGCAGCGGTGGGCGATGGCATGCATCAGGTGGGTCTTGCCCAGCCCCACGCCGCTGTAGATGAACAGCGGATTGTAGCGTCCGCCCGGCCGGTCGCCCACTGCCGCCGCCGCCGCGTGGGCCAGACGGTTGTTGGAGCCCACGACGAACGTGTCGAAGGTGTTGCTGGCTACCAGCGGCAGTCCTTGATCCGGCGCCGCCGGCGCCGCAGATTCGACCAGGGCTGCGTCAACATGGGCCGCAGTCTCCAGCAGCGGCGCTGGCGAGGGCTGCTCGGCCTCACGCAACGGCTGGGGCTGCACGCTATAGGTGATCTCGACCTCGCGGTGAACCATGTGGCGCAGCGTCCTTTTAACGATCCGGTTCAGCCGCAGATCGAGCCAGTCCTTGACGAAGCCATTGGGGACAGCGATCAGAAAAGTGCCGTCCTCATAAGCCAGGAACCGAGTCGGGCGCAAATACATCTCATAGATGTCAGGTGTGACTTGTAGCTGAAGCTCGCCAAGAGCTGCCTGCCACGCCTTGCTTGGGCTGATCAAAGGCGCGTCAATCACAGTCGTTGTATTTGCCACGGTCATAGCGCAATACCTCAACACCAACATATGGGGCCGCGTGCTGCTTAACCCAGATGCGGTGTGCATTAGAGCGGAAAAGAAACGTTGGATTTTTCCTGCCCAAAGGCGGAGATTGTCAGACCACAGGGTGATGGCGCCTATGCGGCGGCCGATCAGGATAGAGTGGGAAACCAGCCTGGACTGCCAGGTGCGATGATGGCTGCGGTGGTCTTGCCAGTCCAACTGATGTGTGGGCTGGCCAGCACGTCGTTGGAAACGATGTCAGTTCTTCACCGGGACGGTGGCTGAAGCTGCCATGCTGGGCGAGGTCTGCGGCCCACAATCCTGCCTGCGATCTGGGGTCATTGTATGCGCAAGGCTGCTGCCCGTCAATTGCTCAGCCAAATCGATTCTGCCAGTCACAGGTCAGGTTATTGTAAAACCCATGTTTTAGAACGTGTGTCTTACGCGGCATCTAGTGTTTGCGATTTCACCAAAACACAAGGCCCTTCACCGGACTCAGCATAACATTGCGCTTATGGTTGACTTCTGAGCCAGAAAATTTCCCAAAAACTTTAAGGTTGGATTAACAAGATGTTCGCGAACGAGTCAATCCATATCACTAAATACAGCCAATACTGAGCATGACACCACTATCTGTCGTGTAAATGGGCCAAAAAAGCGTCGCCAGTGTTTTCCCACATATCCCAACCGCAGTTGCCCGCAACACTGCGCTGGTTGATACCCGGTTGCTTTCGCTCTTGCGCCAAACCAACAACAAAGATGCGCCACTCACGGCTGATCTGACTCAGGTTCCTCGTCGTCCTTTTTGCCCAGCTTGCTCTTTAGCCGATCAAGCAGCGAGGGCTTAGCCGGGGCGGGCTGAGCTGCCGTGCGGGGCTTGAAACGTTGGCCGCAGCGCGGGCAGCGCTCAGCGTCGGAGGGAAGCTTGTAACCGCAGTTGTAACACTCCATCAGGTGCTCCTTATGTGACTGTTTGGCGGAGATCCACCACCTGGCCGGCGGTAACCCGCAACAGCTCCGCCGGCGCAATGCGCAGCATGGTGCGATCGTCGCCGCCGCCGCCGTAGACCACAACCTGCTCGAAGACGCGGGGGTCGATGCAGGTTGGCAGCGGCTGGGGGAAGCCAAACGGTGGCACGCCGCCGGCTGGATAGCCCGTGTACGCCAGCACCACGTCGGCCGGCGCCAACCGGATGCGTTTGCGTCCTACCTGGAACAGATCGGCCAGCTTGCGAAAGTCAACCGGATCCGTGCCGTTGATGATGACCAGAACCGGAGCAGACTGCTCGCCATCTTTGATGAGAAACAGCACCGACTTGACGATCTGCTCAGTCTGGCAGTCCAGAGCCAGCGCCGCCAACGCCACCGTCGGCGTTTCCCGCTCTGGCCGCACCAGCTCGGCCGCAATGGCGTGCTTTTTGATGAACTGCGCGAGGTTTTCACAGGTGTTGCTGATCATGCTCAACCGTCCAGGGTGCGTTGACCCGATTGTAGCCCAGAAGCAGAGAGCTGCCAAGCTGCGTACTGCGCGCTACTACGTAGCATTGGCAGGCTTGTGGTACACTAACGCTGTGTCAACCACAGTTGAGGAGCAGGTGAGGCATCCCCAGACACCTGCCTGCGCGCCGCAGGTACGCCGGATTCGCGTGTGGGCATGCGAACCCGGCCGATCGCTCGTTGGCTGGCTGAACTGAAATCATGCCCAGGAGGCATATGACGCAAACGATTGGCCGCGACAGCCTGGTGCTGCACAAGTCTAAACCCGCTATTGTGGCCCGCAGCGGCGACAAGCTGGAGATCCTGTTCCAGGATGGCAAGACTCTGAGCGTGCGTCCCAAAGACCTGGTGGTGCTGCACCCTGGTCCGATCGACTTTAGCGAGCTGAAGCCGCCGCCCGGCGACGTGCTGTCCGCCTGGGAACTGCTCCAGGGTGAAACGACCACCCTGGCTGAGCTGGCTGAGCTGGCCTACGGCGCCTACACGCCGGCCAGCGCCTGGGCCGTGTGGGAGTGGGTGATCGACGGCCTGTACTTTTCCGGCCTACCGGAAGCAATTCAGGTCCACACAGGCCCGCAAGTGGAGAAGGAACAGGCAACGCGCGCCGCCCGCACGGCTGAGGCCCGGGCCTGGAGCGGTTTCCTGGAGCGCGCCCATCAGCGGCGGTTCGAGCCCGAGGACAGCCGCTACCTGAGCGAGGTCGAGCAGGTAGCCTATGGCCGGCGCGACAAGAGCAAGGTGCTGGCCGAGCTGGGGCGGGCGCAGACGCCGGAGAGCGCGCACGGCCTGCTGCTGGAGCTGGGCGTTTGGGACGTCGCGGTCAACCCTTACCCGCGGCGCATGGACCTGCCCGACGAGTCGCCCGCGCTCGAGCTGCCGGAGCTGCCGGCCGAAGCGCGCCGCGACCTGACCCACCTGGCCGCCTGGGCCATCGACGATGAAGGCAACCGCGACCCCGACGACGCCATCAGCCTCGACGGCGACCGGCTGTGGGTGCATGTAGCCGACGTCGCAGCGTTGGTGGCGCCCGATAGCGCGGCCGACCTGGAGGCGCGCGCGCGCGGCGCCAACCTCTACCTGCCGGAGGGCGTCGTGACCATGCTGCCCTGGCAGGCCACCGAGGCGCTGGGCCTGGGCCTGGCCGAGATCTCACCGGCGCTCTCCTTCGGACTGCGCGTCCTGCCCGATGGCGCTCTGGCCGATCTGGAGATCACGCCAAGCTGGGTCCGGGTGACGCGGCTGACCTATGAAGAGGCCGACGGCAGGATCGAGCAGGAGCCGCTGCGCACGCTGCACGCCTGGGCCAATCAACATGCTGCACGCCGGCGCCAGCAGGGGGCGGTGTCGCTGGACCTGCCCGAAGTGCGCATCAAGGTCGTCGATGGCCAGGTCGTCATCGCACCGCTGCCCACACTGCGCAGCCGGGACACCGTCACCGAGCTGATGCTGATGGCGGGCGAGGCCGTGGCGCAGTTGGCCATCAACCGTGAGCTACTCCTGCCGTTTACCGTGCAGGACGCGGGCGAGCCGATGGACACGCCGCAGACCATGTCCGACATGTTTGCCGGGCGGCGGCGTATGCGCCCCAGCCAGCAGAGCACCCGGCCTGGCCCCCATGCCGGGCTGGGGCTGCCCGCTTACGTGCGCGTGACCAGCCCATTGCGCCGCTACCTGGACCTGGTGGCCCACCAACAACTGCGGGCCTGGCTGGCCGGCCGGCCGTTGCTGGACGAGGCGGCCTTGGTGGAGCGAGTAGGCGCAGCCGAGGCGATCGGTGGCGCCGTGCGCCGGGCAGAAGCGCTGGCCCGCCAGCATTGGACCATCGTCTACCTGCAACAGCACCCCGATTGGAGCGGCGAGGGGGTAGTGGTGGAGAAGATGGGTTTACGGGTCACCGTGCTCATCCCGGAGCTGGCGTGGGAGTTTCGCGCCCATCTGCAAGAAGACCTGCCGCTGGACAGCCTGGTTCGGGTTGCCTACACCGGCGCCAACCTGCCTCAGCTCGACGCCCATTTCCGGGCGCGCTGACTTGGTGGCGATAACTGGAGACTTGAGTATAGTCGCCGGGCTGTGGTATAATCCCGCTCGCTTGACTCCTTGCCGATTGTGCGGGTTGTAAGGTCGCGGTGGTATGCGCAAACCTGACACGAACACCATCAACTTTCTGATCATCGCAGACCTGCTGGTGACCCTGGTGGCTTTCTTTACAGCCGTGCAGGCTCGCTATTGGCTGCCCTTTGGCGTCCAGCTAACCTGGGACGAAGTGGCGCAGCCGTGGGTAATGTATCTGCTGGTGGCGATGATCTGGGGAGTTACCTTCACGGTGATGCGGGTCTACGACACGCGCTACACGGCGCGAGCATCGACCGAAGCGCAGGTACTGGCCTGGGCAGTGGGCGTCGCCTATCTGGTCTTCGCTGGCGTGCTCTATCTGACCTATCGGGAGCTGCCCCGCCGGCTGTTCTTCTACTTCGTCCTGAGCAACTTGACGCTGCTGATCGTTCTGCGCGTCGGGCTACGGTCGGCGCTGCGCTATGCTGGCCAGCCAGGCAGCGAGACGCGCCGGGTATTGATCGTTGGAGCGGGCCGGCTGGCGCGACAAGTTGCGCGCGGCGTGCGCGCTCAGAGCGCGGCTGGCCTGGAGCTTGTAGGCTGCGTCGACGACGAGACGAAGTTTCTGCGCCCTGACGATGTGGTTGGACCGTTGCTGGGCGCTGTGCAGGATGCCCCCGCGCTGGTGAAGGCCGGTTCTGTGGACGAAGTGATCTTTGCGCTGCCGCTGCGCTCCCAGGGCGTGATCGAGTGGCTGGTTCTGGCCTTGCAGGACCACCCGGTGCGCGTGCGCGTCGTACCTGATTACCTGGATCTGGCCATGAGCCGGGCGACCGTCGAGGACTTCAACGGCCTGCCCCTGGTCGGCCTGCGCGATCCGGCCATGGCTGCTTCCGATCGTGTGATCAAGCGCTTCTTTGACCTGGCGCTGTCGACGCTGCTGTTGCTGGTGACGTGGCCGGTGATGCTGCTGGTTGCGCTGGCGATTAAACTGGACAGCCCGGGGCCTGCGCTGTTTTTGCAGGAGCGCATCGGAGAAAACGGCCATCCGTTCAAGATGTACAAGTTTCGCTCGATGGTGGTGGACGCAGAACGCCTAAATGCCGCCGTAGCCGTCCGTGGACGCGACGGTGTGGTCATCCACAAGACTCCCAACGATCCGCGCGTGACGCGTGTAGGCCGCTTCATCCGGCGCACCAGCCTCGACGAGCTGCCGCAGCTCTTCAACGTACTGCGCGGCGAGATGAGTCTGGTCGGGCCGCGGCCGGAGCTGCCGTGGCTGGTAGAGAACTACGAGTTATGGCAGCGGCGTCGCTTCGCCGTGCCGCCGGGCATCACCGGCTGGTGGCAAATCAACGGCCGCAGCGAACGGTTGATGCATCTGCACACGGAAGACGATCTGTACTACATTCAAAATTACTCGCCTTTGCTGGATTTGCAGATTCTCTGGCGCACCATAGGGGTCGTGCTGCGCGGACGGGGAGCATTTTAGCCGTTTCCCGCGCCAATCAGGCGATAATACCCCGAAAGTGGTATTGATTTTGCCACTCTTTTGTGCTATCGTGGAGATCGTAAGCTGGTAAGAGGCTGTGCGCGGCTTCCGCAGCACGGTCTGCGCACGTGAATTCCCGATCGAAGGAGACGATTTACAATGAAGAAAACCCTTTTGAAAGTCATGGGGCTGATCATGGTCCTGGCGCTGACGGTCACCCCCGTCATGGCAGACCCTGATGTCGATCCCAATCCCGGCAGAGGCAACACCGATGTGGTAGTCATGAACATGGGATCGGCCGCTGCAGCAGCCACGGCGATTTACTACAGCCCCGGCGGCAACCCCGAGTACACCGCCAACACCAACCTGGCCGCCAAAGGTTCGTATCGCTTTGCAGCCAGCGCAGCGACGCCGCTAGGCGACAACTGGCGCGGTTCAATGGTCGTCCAGTCGGCTGGTGAAGTAGCTGCCGTTGCCGAGATTATCTGGACGAACGGTAGCTCGGCCGACGGCACCACGGCCGACGCCTATACAGGCTTTTCTACCGGTTCGACGACCATGTACGTGCCTTACGTCGTCTGGGCGCCGACCGCTCAATTCACGTTGTTTTCTGTGCAGAACACCGAGAGCACTACAGCCAACATTCGCTTGACATTCCTAAACCGCAACGGCGGCCAGGATCTTCAGGTCAACGACACACTGCCTGCTCTCGGCTCCAAGAGCTTCGATCCGCGCAACTACAACCAACTTCAGGGGTCTTCATTCTGGCAGAACAACTGTAGCACCGGTTACTGCTACTGGAGCGGCGCAGTCAAGGTCGAGTCCACCAACGGCAAGAAGATCACTGCGGCGGCTACCAACCACTGGCGTGACTACGCTGGCGCCTACAGCGGCGTGGCCTCCGGCGCAAATCGCAGCTTCGTTTCCTCGGTCGAGCGCCGCTGCACCAACTGCGGTTGGGATCCCATCAATGGCGTAGTCGGCGCCTGGCGCGGTTTCTCGGTCGTCAACGTGCAGTGCCTGTCAGCCACACCCTGCCAAGTGCGCATTCAGTTCGTGGGCCAGACCAGCACCATGACCTCCCTGACGCTGCCTGACAGGACTGTTGCTGCCGGTGCAGCCATCTCGGCCAACACCCGCGCTGGCGATGAGTTCGACAAGAACTTGTTCAACCAACTGCGCGACACCGGCAATCCTGCGGGCCAGAATCTGTGGGCCGGCTCGGTGATTGTCAGCACGTTGAACGGCACCGACGTAGCAGTGGTGGCTTACAACCAGCGGCCGGATGAGCGGATTGCCACCGGCAGCGGCGGCGCTGGCGCTGTGGACGCGGGTCTCAGCACCTACTTGCCGGCGGCCTACAAGCGCGGCGTCTGCGACGGCGGAACTAACTGGACGACGTTCTCGATCATTCGCATCCAGAACCCCACAACCAACAATGCCTCGGACGTCGACATCTATTACTACAACCGCAACGGCACCCTGGCGACCTCGGAGCTGAACCGAAGCATTGCGGCTGGCACAGCGCTAACTCGCCACACCCGTGTTGACTGCACCGCGCTAGCTGCGCTGGGCAGCAACTGGGAAGGCAGCGTGTACATCGCCTCCAACCAGCCTTTGGTGGCTGTCGCCGAGACGTACCAAAACGCCTTCGTCATCCCGTCGCTCGGCCCCAGTTGGGCAGCAGGTTACAACGGCTATAGTGTTACGCCCTAAGTAACTCGTACTCGGACACCGTTTACCACCAACAATGGGCTTCCAGCCAACCTGGAAGCCCATTGTTTTGTCTATGGCGGTCAGCAGGAAGCAGCACAAGGAAGATCTGCTCATCGCGTGCTGATGCCGGTAGCAGCTTGGCGTCGGGCTGTCGATGCGAATTGGTGTCTTTCTCTCTTGATCCATCTCGCTCCTTGAGGTACAATTGACACGGTGTATGACAACCAGTGTATGAACAAATAACGACCCTGTTGGGGCTCCGCCCCTGGCCAGTGTGGACGCCGATCCGCACCCGACGCAAACTACGGAGTGGCGAAACAGGTTTCAACGCATTTTCGGGAGGTAACGGCCATGTCAACAACGTCTGTTCCTGCGTCGAAGATCAAAACCAAAGGACAAATGGTGCATATATTGGGGTTGGTTTTCCTGCTGCTGGGTCTGCTGATTTCACCGAGCGCCGCCCAGGATTCCAATACCGTCTACGTAATGACCTTCGACGGACCAGTCAATCCCGTGTTGGTGTCTTACCTGGAGCGCGGCATCGAGCAGGCCACGGCGCGCAACGCCCAGGCCATCGTGCTACGGCTGGACACGCCCGGCGGTCAGGTGGACCTGACCCAGGACATCGTTAAGATGATGCGGGCCGCCCCGGTGCCGATCATTGTCTACGTCTGGCCCACCGGCGCAATGGCCGGCTCGGCCGGCACTTTCATCACGCTGGCCGGCCATGCGGCCGCGATGACGCCCGGCAGCAGCATCGGCGCAGCCAGCCCCGTGTCCGGCGGCGGTGAAGACCTGGGCGAAACCTTGCAGCAGAAGGTCACTAACATCCTGGCGGCCGACATCGAAAACCTGGCCGCCCGACGCGGCGAGGAGGCGGTCGAATGGGCCAGGATGGCGGTGATCGAGGCCCAGGCGGCCACGGCCGAGCAGGCGCTGGCCTTGAACGTGATCGATGTCGTCGCAGCCGATGTGAACGACCTGCTGCGCCAGCTCGACGGCTTCACGGTGGAAGTGCAGGGGGAAATGCGCACGCTGGACCTGGCCAGCGCCCAGACGCTGGATGTGGGCATGACCAACATCGAGGACTTCCTCAATACCATCATCAATGCCATCGCGATCCCTGGCATCGCGATCCTGCTGATCGTGCTGGGTGTGCAGGCGATCATCGGCGAATTTTCCCAGCCGGGCGGCTACGTTGCCGGCATCGCTGGCGCCATCGCCTTGCTGCTGGGACTGTTTGCGCTGGGCATTCTGAACGCCAACTGGGTGGGCTTGGCCTTCATCGGACTGGCCTTCGTGCTGTTTGCCCTGGAACTTTTCACCGGCGTCAGCGGCGTGCTGACGCTGGGCGGCGTCGTCACACTGATCATGGGATCGGTGGTGTTGTTCCGCGGCACCGGCGTGGCCATCCCCTGGGGCACGATCATTACAGTGGCAGTGATTACGGTGCTATTCTTCAGTTTCGTCCTGGCCAAGGTGTTTAGGGCGCAGCGACAGCGGCCCGCTTCCGGCGCTGAGAGCCTGCTGGGCCAGCCGGCCATCGCGCGTAGCGAGCTCAATCCACGCGGCAAGGTGCTGGTGCAGGGCGAGCTCTGGGACGCCGAGCTGCGCAACGCCGCCGGCCCAGCGCCGATCGACGCGCCCCTGGTCGTGGTGGATCGGGAGGGCTTCCATCTTTTCGTCGAACCTGCGTCAGAGACATAGCCGTAGCCGCGAGCCAGGCCGTGGCTTGGCAGCGTGCCCTATCACCGGTATACTTGCCGCATCGTATCCAACCAAGACCTGCTTTCAGAAAGGCAACACTTCCATGACCGATCCAAGCAATAACGAGCTATGGCTGAGCTTGAACAGCGAAGAACAAGAGGCAGTCAGCGCCCTCCAGCAAGAGATGGGCATCGAGACACCCGCAGAGGTGATGCATACGCTGCTGCGCCAAGCCGCGCAGCGAGCCCTGGTGGTCTGCCCGTCCTGCGGCCATGGAGCCCGTAAGCTGGCCGGGGACGAGGCCGCCTGCACCGAGTGTATGTCGGTGCTGCACCTCACCGACGGCATCTGGCAGATCATCTCCGTGCAGTAAGCTTTTAGGGCGCCTGCCGATATTCTTTACACTGCGCCTGAAGCGATCCGTGCCAGCTCAGGCATCTGCCCATGAAAGTAAAACTACTCGCCATCGCTTTCGGACTGGCGCTAGGCCTGGTGGTCATCGAATTGTTCTCCTTGGGCTACTTTGCTCTGACCCAGGGTGGACTGTTCTACAGCGCGCAAAGGACAGCGCCCAGTGTAGATGGCCCCGAGGCGGCGCCGGGCGAGGAGGCCCAGCAGCGCCTGCACCCCTACTTCGGCTTCGTCAGGGTTGAAACGCCCACGCGCGATGTCAACAACCATGGATTTGCGGCCGCTCCTTTTGACTACCCCTTTGTCAAACAAAACGAAGACCAGGTATTGATCGGTGTGTTTGGCGGATCGGTGGCCGCTGGCTTTGTGCGCGCGGGGCAAGAACATCTGGTGCAACGGCTTCAGCAGCACCCGGCCTTCAAGGGCAAGGAGATCGTCTTGCTGAGCTTTGCCCAGGGCGGATTCAAACAGCCGCAGCAACTTCTGGCCCTGAGCTATTATCTGACCATCGGTCAGGAACTGGACATGGTGATCAATCTGGATGGCTTCAACGAGGTGGCGTTGTCCAGCAGAAACAATGCGTTTGGCATGGACATCTCCATGCCAAGCAGTGATCACCTGATGCCCCTGGTGAACTTGATCGATCAATCGACCTTATCTGATGAACGGATCGAGGCGCTGGCTGGCATCAAACGCAGCACGGCCCAGCTCGAACGCATCAACGCGCGGGCAGCCAATGCCCGCCTGGCTTCGACCTGGTTCCTCTGGCAGCAGCTTTATCGCATCCAGTCGGCCAGCCTGGGCCGCAAGCAGGTTGCCTTCCAGGAACTTACAACGGGCGACCTGAGCAATTCGATGATGGCAATCTACCCTCCCATGCAAGATCTTGCCGGCGATGACCTCTACCAACAGATCGCGACGGAATGGGCCGATGCATCGATCTTGATGCACACCCTGCTGCAGAGTCGCGGCATTCCCTACTATCACTTCTTGCAGCCCAACCAGTATTTCTCGCAAAAACCCTTCAGCCCGGAGGAGCAGCGCACGGCCTTGACTGAGGGCCATCCCTACCGCACAGGTGCGGAGTTAGGCTATCCCGCCCTCCTGGCGCAGGAGCAGCGCTTGGTGGACAACGGCGTGGCTTTTCACAGCGCTGTGACTATCTTCGACAACGAACCCAGGACGCTGTACAACGACGATTGCTGTCATTTCAACACCTTGGGCAACGAGATCCTGGCCGACTTCATCGCCGATGTGATCCTGACAACCAAGAACCAGTAGCGATCACCGTTCGCGGGCGCAGGCTGGTCCCCACCTGAATGACCGTCGATGCAGCAACATCGAAAAGACCCGACATGAGTGACACCATCACCTTCTACCGCATCCACGAACCTTACGGCTGTTTCTCGAACTACGCGCCCTATCCAGTAGAGATCGATGGCCTGACCTGGCCGACCACTGAGCACTACTACCAGGCGCAAAAGTTCGCCGATCCGGCCTACCGCGAGCGCATTCGCCTGGACAAGCATCCGTCGGCGGCTAAAGGATTGGGCAATAGCCGCAAAATGCCGATCAGGCCCGACTGGGACAATGTCCGGGTTGAGATCATGCGTAAAGCCGTGCGGGCCAAGCTGGCGCAACATCCAACAGTTGCTGAGACGCTGCTCAGCACAGGCGACTCAGAACTGGTGGAACACTCACCCAAGGACCCGTTTTGGACCGACGGCGGCGACGGCAGCGGCCAAAACACGTTCGGCCGGCTGTTGATGGAGTTGCGCGCCGAGTTGCGGGCCGCCTTGGGCGAACGCGCCGCTTGACAAGCCTGGCCAGTTGGTGTACGGTGTAGCCCACTGACGCGCTGCCTGGCAGCGGCGCACCCATGAAGGAGACAACCATGTTGAACATTTCCTGCACGTACTGCCGTGCTCCCATTAACCTCAGCGACGGCGACCTGGCGCAGGCGGTGCATGAGGCCGGCGACAAGCGCCCCAAGACGACGCACGTGACCTGCCCAAGCTGCCGCCGCAGCAACAAGGTACCCTTCGACCGCGTCCGCCAGGCCTATCGCATGGCCGGCAGCCCGCCGGTGGAAGAGGCGGCGCCTGTTGTCGAGGATGAGGCAGCCGCATAACAACAACTGGGCCGGCGCAAGAGCGCCGGCCCAGTTGTTTGTCAACCCCTGTACAACCAAAAGGCAGATGCTACAAAATCTGCGACAGAAACAGCTTGGTTCGATCCTCCTGGGGCGCGCTGAAGATCTGTTCGGGGGGACCCTGCTCGACGATCACCCCCTGGTCGAAGAAGATCATGCGGTCGGCCACCTCGCGCGCAAAGGCCATCTCGTGGGTCACCACCAGCATGGTCATGCCGCTCTCCGCCAGCTTCTTCATCACGTCCAGCACCTCCTTGATCATCTCCGGGTCTAACGCGCTGGTCGGCTCGTCGAAGAGCATGATCTTAGGCTGCATCGCCAACGAGCGGGCGATAGCGACGCGCTGCTGCTGGCCGCCGGAGAGCTGACCGGGATACTTCTGCGCCTGTTCGGGGATGCCTACGCGGTCCAGCAGCTCCATGGCGATGGCCTCAGCTTTGGCCTTGGGCCACCTGCGCACCCAGATCGGCGCCAGGGTGATGTTGTCGATCACCTTGAGGTGGGGGAAGAGGTTGAACTGCTGAAAGACCATGCCCACCTCGCTGCGGATGGCCTCGATGTTGCGCACGTCGTCGGTCAGCTCGATGCCGTCGACGATGATGTCGCCCTTTTGATGGTTCTCCAGCCGGTTGATCGTCCGGATGAAGGTGGACTTGCCCGAGCCTGACGGCCCAAAGATCACCACCACATCGCCCTTCCTGACCGTCATGCTGACGCCGCGCAGCGCGTGGAAGTCGTCGTACCATTTGTGTACATCACGACAGATGATGATCTCGTCTGAACTCACGCTGGTTGTTCCCTGCATCTGAGTACCCTTTGATGAATTCTAGCTGTGCGCATGCTGGCTCGTACCACGTAACTCGTAACCCGGAAATGTGCGCACTACGCATACACTCCGGGTTACGGGTTACGGGTTACGAGTTACCGCTTCCCCAGCCCCACCGCCGTTTCGATGCGCCGGCTGGCGTAGGCCATGGAGAAGGTGAATATCCAGAATACCAGGGCAATGAAGCCGTAGACTTCCGTGTCCAACAGCAGCCACTGGGGATTGCTGTTGATGATCGAGCGGCCAATTGCCAGCAGCTCCAGCAAGCCGACGATGATAGCCAGCGTGGTGTCCATGAACAGGGCGATGAACTGGCCGACGATGGCCGGGATCACCACCCGCAGCGCCTGGGGCAACACGATTAGCAGCATAGTTTGCCAGCCGTTGAGACCCATCGCGTGGGCCGCCTCAACCTGTCCCTTGGGGATCGACTGCAAGCCGCCGCGCACGTTCTCGGCCATGTAGGCCGCCGCAAAGAGGGTCATGCCCAGAACCGCCCGCAGTACCCGGTCGATGCGCACCTCCGGCGGCAGGAAGAGGGGTAACAAGATCGAGGTCATGAAGAGGATCGTCACCAGCGGCACGCCGCGCACCGTCTCGATAAAGACAACGCACAGGCCCTTGACCACGGGCAGCGAGCTCTGCCGGCCCAGCGCCAGCAATACGCCGATGGGGAAGGAGGCAACGATGCCCACCAGCGCCAGCAGGAAGGTCAGCAGCAAGCCGCCCCAGCGTCCACTCTCCACAAAGGGCAGGTAGGGCGCAACCGCAGCGCTGCGCAAGCCTCCTAACAGCAGCAGCGTCAGCACGAAGGAGAGCGTCCAGGCCAGCGCCAGCCAGCGGCCTTTGATAGCAAGCCTGCGTCCTGTCAGGTAGCCCAGGCCGGCGAACAAGACGTTGCCCAACAGCCGCAGCCGGCTGGCCAGCGGCAGATAGTCCAGGCTGATAGGCAGCAGCGCCAACACTGTATAGGCCAGCGCCAGCGCCAGGGCGAAGGTCTGCACCGAGCCGCGCCAGCGGCCGCCGCTGAGGCCCATCAGGAAGGAAACCATGTAGACGATGACCCAGATGCGCCACATCTGCTCAACCGGGTAGGGACCCACCGCAAACAGGCGCAGATTCTGCACCACCGGGCTCCAGTCGGCGTCGACCAAAATCCAACGCCCCAGGCCGACCACCACGAAGGAGATCACGGCAACTGAGACTATGGTCAACAGCGTGTTGAACCAGGAGTTGAAGAGGTTCTTCTTCAGCCAAAGCGCGGCGCCGGGCTGGGAAGGTGGCCCGCTGAAGCTGTCGCTGGCTCTGTTCATGGTCAGCGCTCCACCAACTGCACGCGACGGTTGTAGACGTTGAGAACTGCCGATGTCAGCAGACTCAAGGCCAGGTAGATCGCCATGATCAGCACGAAGACCGGCACAGCCTGCCCAGCCTGGTTGATGATCGTGCGGCCGACAAAGAACAGATCGGCGTAGCCAATCACGATGGCCAGGCTGGAGTTCTTGGTCAGATTGAGGTACTGGCTGATCAGCGGCGGAATGATCACCCGCATAGCCAGGGGCAACACCACCAGGCGCAACGTTTGGAAGGCGCTCAGCCCCAACGATTTGGCGGCCTCCACCTGCCCCTTCTGCACCGCCAGGATGCCTGCGCGTATCACTTCGGCAATGAAGGCGCCGGTATAGACCACCAGGCCCACCAGCAGAGCGGCGAACTCGGGCGTCAATCGCATGCCGCCCTCGAAGTTGAAGCGAGCCAGCTCGGGCGTCGTCAGCCTTATGGGCGCCGCGCCAACCAGGAACCAGCCCACCAGCGGCACGCCCACCAGCGCCAACAGCCCAATCAAGATCGGGTAGGTGCTGCGGCCGGTGCGCACCTGATAGCGCAGCAGGTAGCGGTGCAACAGGTAGCCCAGGACCAGGCCCACCGCCACGAATAGCAGCCAGACCGCGAAGGTCGCGGTGGGCTGGGGACCGACCATGTACAACCCACGCTGACTGATGTAGATCGGCCCTGGCAGAGTCAGCGCCTGCTGCACGGGAGGCAGCTTCTGGAAGACGGCAAAATACCAGATGAACAGCTGCACCAGCAGGGGAATATTGCGGATGATGTTGATGTAAAGGGCGGCGATGTTGCTGACCAGCCAGTTGGTGGACAGCCGGGCCAGCGCTGCCCCCAGTCCCAGGAAAGTAGCCAGAACGATGCCAACGATCGAGACCTTAAGGGTGTTAAGGAAACCTACCCACAGAGCATAACCGAAGGTGCGGGAGGGATCGTAAGGCACTGCCGACTCTGCGATGGGGAAGCCGGCCGCGCTGCGCAAAAAGCCCAGCCCCAATCCCAACCCGCGCGCCTCAGCGGCTTGCAACACGTTGCTGATGAAAAACGCCAGGAAGCCCAACACCAGGATGGCAGAGATGATCTGGGCAACCCATTTCAACACAACCACGTCGCGCCACAGGGGCACGCCTTTGCGGGTGAGAAATCGGGGCAGGGACGAGGATGAAGTCGCCATAGGCTTGAGTCAAATGGGGGGGGTGCGAGTTGTAGCACGATCTGGGAAGATCGCGCTACAACTCGGTGGCACTTACGTTCGCGCGCAGGCGTGCGAACGCCTCAGGCGCGAAGACACCTACCGCAGCGGCGGCGCGTAGATCAGACCGCCCTCGGTCCATTGATCGTTCAGGCCGCGATCCAACGTGAACGAGAGACCCTCCGGACCCATGTAGCGGTCATAGATCTCGCCGTAGTTGCCCACCGCAGCCAGGACGTTGACAGCGAAGTCCGCCGCCAGGCCCAGGTCCTCCTGGCCAAAGCTGCCCTCGCTGCCGAGCATGCGCTTGATCACCACGTTGTCGCTGGCTTTCATCTCTTGCACGTTTTGAGAAGTGACGCCCAGCTCCTCCGCGTTGATCAACACCCACATGACGGTTCTGACCAGGTCCGTCCACTGATCGTCGCCGGAGGGCACGGCCGGCGCCAACGGCTCCTTGGACATGGTCACATCCATGATCAGGTGATCGGCCGGGTTGGCAAAGCCGCTGCGCACTGCCGCGAGCTGCGACTTGTCGCTGGTAGCCGCGTCGCACCGTCCGCTCTCATAAGCGCCATAGACCGCGGCCGTATCCTCGAAGGTCACGGCGGTGAAGGTCAGCCCGCGCTCGCGAAAGGCATCTGCCAGATTCTGTTCGGTGGTGGTGCCGGTAGTCACGCAGACCGTTGCACCGTCCATATCCTCCAAGGTGGTGAAGCCAGAGTCGGTCCGCACCATCATGCCTTGGCCGTCATAGAACATCACGTGGACGAAATTGCCCCACTGGATCTCGCGACTGGAGGTCTGCGTCATGTTGCGCGGCACCATATCGACCTCGCGCGTCTGCAAAGCAGGGCCGCGCTCCGCAGCCGAAATCGGCACGAATTCAGCCGCGTTGGGATCGCCAAACACCGCCGCGGCCACAGCCCGGCACAGGTCAATGTCGAAACCCTGGTTCTTGCCGTCGGAATCCAGGTAGCCGAAGCCGGGCAGGCTGGTGTGAACGCCACAAACGACCTTGCCACGCGCCTTGACAGCGTCGAGGATCCTTTGCTCGGCCGAGGCGGCCGGCTGTTCTGGTTGAGCTGGTTGTTCAGCGCTGGCAGCCGGAGCAGCCGGTTGTTCAGCCGCCGGGGCAGGCGTTGCGGCCGGCGCCGCGCAGGCTGTGACCAACAGGCCCAAAATCAGCAGGGCCGATAACACGATAGAGAGCTTGCTTCGCATGGGTACTCCTCCTTGGGGTGAAACCGATACAGATTCAGTGGTTTGCCATCAACAACGGTTGTTCAGCCATCGTCGGCTGTTTGTTTTGCACCTCCTCTCCAGAGCAAGAAAAACGGCTGGCGCCGCTCACGGCGCCTGGAAACAACGGCGCAACTATAACACACCCTGTCGCGTGTGTCAAACCGCTACCGCTAAACATAACTATGCCTGACAACGAGCGCCAGCGCGCCGGTTTGCCGCTCAGGGCCGCCCGGCTTATAATGACTGCGACTATGATGCAGCCTGAGCCACTCCCCATCAGCCAACCTGACAGCCCGTTATCCGACCAGACCGCAGCCAGCGCGGGGCGCTCCGACCGATTGGCCCTGGCCTTTGTGGCTGCCTGCGCGCTGCTAGCCGTACCCTTGCTGTTCGCCGCGCTTCTGCCGCAGGGCTTACTGCTCATCACTACGACAGCGCTGCTGGCCGCCTTCGTCGTCCGCGGCCTGCTCACGCGCTCCTGGTTGCCCCACACCGCTGTCGACTGGCCCAACATCTTGCTGGTATTGCTGCTGCCCCTGGGACTGTGGGCCAGCACGGACCGCGCCGCCAGTTGGCCGGTGATCTACAAGGTCATCGCCGGTTTCGCCATCTACTACGGCCTGGCCGGCCTGGCCGGCTCGCGCTGGACCCGCACGCTGCCCTGGCTGCTGCTCTTTGCCTCGGCCGGCCTGGCGCTCGTAGTGCTCGTGAGCACCAACTGGGCCACAGCCAAGCTGCCCTGGGTGTCGGACGCGATCTACAGTCTGCTGCCCACGGTGCGCCTACCTTGGCGGCCAGAGGGCATCCACCCTAACCTGAGCGGCGGCGCCATGGCCTGGCTGCTGCTGCCAGCCGTGGCGCTGACGCTGTGGGGCGGCCAGCGGCGCATGCAAGCGCTGGCTGCGGCGACTGCCCTGCTGGTGGGCTTGACGTTGCTGCTCAGCCAGTCGCGCGGGGCCTGGTTGGGCGCGGCCCTGGCGCTGTTGGTCATGCCTGTGCTGCGCTACCGCCGCTGGTGGATCGTCCTGCTGGTCGTGGCGGCAGGCGCGGCGGCCGTCCTGGCGTGGGGCCCCGAACGATTGCAGGGTCTGCTCTTCCCGGCAATGGGCGGCGATGAGATAAGCACCAACTTCAACACCTTACCCGGCCGGCTGGAGCTGTGGGTGCGGGCGCTGGCCGTATTGCACGACTTTGGGCTGGCCGGCGTCGGGCCAGGACAGTTCGAGCCGTTGGTCATGGTGCTCTATCCTCCCTTCTTCACCGGACTATTGGGGGGCTTTCAACACGCGCACAATCTCTATTTGCAGGCGGCCGTTGATTTCGGCATCCCAGGACTGGTGGCCCTCCTCGCCCTGCTGGTGGGCAGTGGAGCCAGCATGGCGGCGGCCGTCGGCCGGGGAGCCAGCCGCAGCGCAGCCAACCAGCCGTTGACCGCCTTGACCATCGGTTTGTTTGGCAGCCTGCTGGCCCTGGCCGTCCATGGGCTGGTGGACGCCCCGCTGGTGGCCCCGCGCGGCTATGCGCTGGCCTTTGCCTTGCTCGGCATGGCCGCCGCGCTGAGCAATCAGTTGCTCATGGCTAGCTTCGATGGCGTTGTGACGGCCATTGCCGCGCAGGCCGAGTTTACAGCGAAGAACATCCTGGCCAGCGAGGAACGCAGCGAAGTGGTCATTCCGTGACCATTGCGCTGCCGGCCGGCAGCCAGCAGGGCGCGCTCAAGCCCGGCATGCCCGCCGACGTGGGAATCAGTGCGCCATAAGTTTGTCCCGCGCGGCCGCGCCGGTTTGCGGCTGGACGCTGCGGCGTCTATAATGGCCAACGACCATGACGACTACCCGCCGCAGATTTGCGCACAGCGATGCTTTTTGGCTGGGGCTGTTGACGCTGGCTGCGCTGGCCCTGCGCCTGTGGGGGCTAGGCAGCCGGGCGCTGCTGCCCGACGAAGGCAGCAGCCTCTACTACTCCCAGCTACCCCTTGCCACTCTGCTCTGGTCGCTGTGTGATCCCCATCCACCCGGCTATTATCTGTTGTTGCGCGCCGTGGCCGCTCTGGGCCAGGGTGAAGCGTGGCTGCGGCTGCCGTCGGCGCTGGCCGGCGCGCTGGCCGTGCCGCTGACCTGGGCCGTGGCC
>JBAQCH010000056.1:0-10427 GCA_049294015.1 Anaerolineae bacterium | reverse complement strand
CGTTGATGGCGTGCGGCTTGTTGAGCGCCGGCTGGCTGGGCTGGCAGGCGTTGAGCAGCCAACTGGCGCTGCAACCGACTGCAACACCGCTGGTCGAAGCAGTCGGCGCAACGCCGGCAACCGGCGGGCAGGGCGGCGTGGTGGTCATCGTGGCCACCCCTACGCCCAACCCATTGGAGGCCACCGCCACCGCCCAGGTGGCAGCCACGGCTACGGCCCAGGCCCTGCTGCTGGCCACGCCGACGCCGACAGAAACCGCCTTCTTCGTCGAAACGCCGACGGAACCGCCCTTGTTCGAGCAGCCCACGGCCACGCCGACGTGGACGCCTTTTGCATTCTTCGAGACGCCGACGCCGCGCGATACGCCGACTTTCTTCCCCACCAACACACCGTTCTTCGACCCGGCCACAGCTACGCCCACCTGGACGCCTTTCGTCGTCGCTTCAGTCACGACGACGGCCGAGTCGTTTTCGGCGTCATTCATCGCCAATCCTTTGAGCATCGCCTTCGGCCAGACCTCCACGTTGACCTGGGACGTGCGCGGCATCAAAGACATGTTCATCGATGGCCAGGCCATCTCCGGTCCGACCGGCAGCATGGTCGTGCGGCCGTCGGTTACCACCACCTACGTCTTGCGCATGATCATGCGTGACAACACGGTGCGTGAGCTGAGCCAGGTGGTGACGGTATCGGTGCCGTCGCCTACGGCAACGTCCACCACAACGCCTACTCCCACATCGACGCCCTTCGTCAATGTGGTCTTCGCCCAGGACCTGAGCATCACCTCTATCAGCGGCCAGGATGCCAGTTGCCGCACCGGCAGCGGCTGTACGTTGTTCCAGGTACAGATCCGCAACGTTGGCAACCGGCCGGCCGAGTATCAGCTCACCAAGACCGAGACCATCCCGATCGGTTGGGGCGTGTTCTTCTGCTGGGCAGCGGACTGCGAGTTTGGCAATGCGCCGCCGTCGCGCACGCTGGCCGCCGGCGCGCGCGACACCGTGTCGATCAACTACCGCGTGCCCTCGGTGTTGGTTGACCAGGATGTGGCGACGGTCAACGTCGCGGGGGCGTGCCCGTCCTGCCCCAGCCCGCCTTTCCAGGCCTATGCCAACTCTTTCCGGGTGCTGGTGATTCTGCCGACGCCCACACCGCAGCCGACAGGGACCTTCACGCCTACGCCGACCATCACGCCCACGCCCACTTGGACCCCGACGGCCACCTGGACGCCGACGGCTACGGTCACCACGGCTGCTGGCGGCTAGGCTCTGGCTGAGGACCGTCCCGTGGCTTTTGTGCGCTCTGATCTGGAGATCATCATCGCCGTTGCCAAGGTGGGCAAGTACGCCACCAGCGAGAGCGGCGACACCGTGGAGGTGGTCGAGCGGCCGCATGGCGGCATCTCGGTCGTAATTGCCGACGGCCAGCGTAGCGGCAAAGGCGCCAAGTCAATCAGCAATGGGGTTGTGCGCAAGGCGGTGGCGCTGTTAGCCGACGGCGTGCGCGACGGCGCGGCTGCGCGCGCGTCGCATGACTACCTGCGCACGCTGCGCGGCGGGCAGGTGTCGGCCACCCTGAACCTGGTCTCCATCGACCTGGACAGCCGGTCATTGCTGATCGCGCGCAACAGCCACTGCCCGGTGCTGCTGTTCAACCCCCGTTGGGTTGGCCATACGTCGCCCGATGGCTGGCAGGTGCTCAACGACCCCAGCGAGGCCATCGGCATTCACGCCCGCACCAAGCCGGTGATGACTGAGTTGCCTCTGGAGGCCGGCACCACGGCCCTGGTCTTCACCGATGGCGTGTGGACGGCCGGTGAGCGCCACGGCGAGCGTTTCAGCATCGCGGCTCGCACCGGCCAGTTGATGCAGGCGGGCAGCGACCAGCCCCAGTTTTTGGCCGACAGCCTGTTGCAAGAGGCGATGGATCTGGACCGCGGCCGGCCGGCCGACGATATGACCCTGGTGGTGCTGGGCATCCGGCAGGACGCGCAGGGCGACCAGGTGCGGCGCATGACGGTCAGCTTCCCGGTCTGATTCCGGCGCAGTTTTGCGTGCAGCCTTGCTGTGTTATTAGAGGAGTCGTCGTGATGGAGAGCGATGCAGAGCCTGCCAGTCCCGATGCGGCGCCGATCGTCAAGGTGGTCGGCCCTTGCAAATCGGGCAAGTCGACCCTGGTGGCGGGTCTGCGCACGTTGGGCTACACGGCGCGCAGCTGCGGCCAGGAACATTCAGACGCGCCTACCATGTGGCAGCGCATTGCCCCGCCGGCCTATCTGATCTTTCTGGATGTGACGCCGCAGACCCAGCGCGTGCGTGTGGACCGCAGCGACTGGAGCGATGCGTTGATGGCCAGCCAGCAGCGCCGGCTGGCTCACGCCCGCCAGCATGCCGATCTGGTGCTGGCCACGGACCACGCCAGCCCGCAGGATGTCCTGCGCCAGGTGGTGGGCTTTCTCACGCAGCATGGCCTGCCTCCGGCTGGCAGGTGAGTTCCCTGTTCATTTGACAGCGCGCGGGCGCTGCGCTATAATCGCAGACGAAACACCGGCTAAAGTCAGGCTTGCCGGTTTTTTTGTGGGCCTCGAAGAGGTCCTGAGAAATCTAGTCGCTGCGTAGAGGCCTCCGCTCGCGACGCATTCCATCGGCCATCGAACAACCAGCCTCCTGGGCTGGTTCTGTTTTGCCAGGGAGATGCGCAGCCAACAGGCCGCTACGCAACCGCAGGAGCACGGGATGCAACGTAGCCATCTTTGGTCTTTGATCATCGTTATTGTAGTGGCCGTTCTGGCGTTGGCGATCGCTTTGCCGATCCGGCACCCGGCCTGGTTCACCAACATCGCGTTTTGGCAGCCCCAGGAGTTTCGCGACCTGCAGCTGAAGCAAGGTTTGGACCTCCAGGGCGGTTTGCAGGTGCTGTTGGAGGCTGACCCGGCGGCCTTGGCCTTGCAGGGAAGCTCGGACCGCGATCCGATGGAAGCTGCTAAGGTCATCGTCGAGAACCGCGTCAACGGGCTGGGCGTCAGCGAGCCGTTGGTGCAGCGCCAGGGCGACAACCGCCTCATCGTCGAGCTGCCGGGCATCGACGATCCCGACCAGGCTATTGCCACCCTCAAGGGCACCGGCCTGTTGGAGTTCGTCGAGATGGGCCAGGAGTTCGTCCCGGCCGGTACATTGATCCAGACCGACCTGGGCGGCGTGGCTGCGTCTGCCGGAGTCACGGGGACGCAGGGCTTGCTCAACCCGTCCACCGGCCAGCCGTTCCGCACCATCATGACCGGCGCAGATTTGCGATCGGCGCAAGTGGGCTTCGACAACCTGACCAGCGCGCCGCTGATCGTTTTTGAGCTGACCGACGAGGGACGCACCACCTTCCGCGACTACACCAGCCAGCACATCGGCGATGTGGTTGCCATCACGATGGACAAGGTCGTCTTGTCCGCGCCCTCCATCCGGGCTGTCATCGACGGCAGCGGTGAGATCTCCGGCCAGTTCACCCAGGATGAGGCCAATAGCCTGGCCGTGCAGATGCAATACGGCGCGCTGCCGGTGCCGCTCAACGTGATCGACACCCGTTCGGTGGGCGCCACCCTGGGCGCTGACTCGGTGCAAAAGAGCATCACGGCCGGCGTCATCGGCGTCTTCGTGGTCCTGCTCTTCATGATTGTCTACTACCGCATGCCCGGCGTGCTGGCCGATATCGCCCTGATCCTGTTCGTGCTGATCAACCTGTCGATCTTCAAGCTCTTGCCCGTCACGCTGACCCTGGCGGGTATCGCCGGCTTCTTGTTGGCGACGGGCACAGCCGTGGACGCCAACGTGCTGATCTTCGAGCGCATGAAAGAAGAGGTGCGGGCGGGCAAGCCGCTGCGGGCCGCGGTGGATGCCGGCTTCGACCGCGCCTGGACGTCGATCTTCGACTCGAACCTGTCGACGTTGATCACTGCCGCCATCCTGATTTACTTCGGCAGCGCCTTCGGCGCCAGCACTGTGCGCGGCTTTGCTATCACCCTGGCCATCGGCGTGATGGTGAGCATGTTCACCGCCGTGTTTGCCACCCGCGTTCTGATGCGTTTGGTCTACCAACGCCGCAACGCTGACCAGTCAGCCCTGGCCAAGCCCTCGCTTCTGGGAGTCTAGCTCTATGTACAACATCGTTCAACATCGCAAGAAGTACTACCTGCTGTCTGCGATTCTGCTGTCGGTCAGCGTGTTGCTGATGGTCTATTCCCTGGCTACGACCGGCAGTCCCTTTCGACTGAGCATCGACTTCACCGGCGGCGTCTATTGGGAGCTGGCCTTGGGTGACAGCGCTCAGCCGGGCGAGGTTCGCCAGGTGTTCCTGGATCAGGGGTTGGGCGACACCTCCGTGACCACGGTGGGCGACAACAACGACCGCTTCCAGGCGCGCCTGAAGGAGGTCACGCCTGAGGTCAAAGCGGCCATCGAGGACCAGTTGGGCGCGCAGTTCGGCGGCATCGAGACCTTGCAGTACCGCAACGTGGGGCCGTCGGTGGGCCAGGAAGTGACCCGCTCCGCCTTGTTCGCCGTGCTGTTCACCTCGGCGGCGATCGTGCTGTGGATCGTCTTTGCCTTCCGCAACGTGGCCCATCCCCTGCGCTACGGCGTCAGCGCGATCGTGGCCATGGTGCATGACGTGGTGATTGCGGCCGGCTTTGCCGCGCTGATGGGCATTCTGGTGGGTTACGAGGTGGATGCGCTCTTCCTGACCGCTCTGCTGACTGTGTTGGGCTTCAGCGTGCAAGACACCATCGTCGTCTTCGACCGCATCCGTGAAAACGGCCGGCGCCACATGGGTGAGGACTTCGAGACCATCGCCAACCGCAGCCTGCTGGAGACTATGGGCCGGTCACTGACCACCCAGATCAACGCCTTCTTCATCATGGTGGCCATCCTGCTGTTCGGCGGCGACACCATCAAGCCCTTCATTGCGGTCTTGCTGGTGGGCATGCTCAGCGGCACCTACTCGTCGATCTTCAACGCCACGCCGCTGCTGGTGACGTGGGACCACTGGGCCAACAAGCGCGCGCGCGAGCAAGCGAAGATGGCGGCCGCAGCGTAGGCCCGGTTGCATATCCAACCGTGAAACACCGGCGGGGTGAGCTTAGGCTCACCCCGCCGTTTGCTTTTACAAGACAAGAATGCGTGTGTTGTTGTGTGACGGGTGCATCTTTCGTCAGGGAATTGACGCTTGTTCTCAATTGTGCGACAATGCGCTTACGGCATCGAGCCAGCAGCCGGCTCACGCCGCGAAGCTACCTGTGACAGGCTGTACATCCATTGCTGCTGCGGCGCACATGGTCGCCAAGAGAGAGGAGAGTCATGAACACCATATCAACTCGGCTCGCATTGTCTCTGCTGGCAGTGCTGATCATCATGCTGCTGGCCGTCCCGTCCGCCGCGCTTGCCGACGGCGGCGAATGGACCTGGATGAGCGGCGCGGACACGGTCAACCAGTCTGGCATCTACGGTGTCCAGGGCACACCCGATCCCGCCAACGTGCCCGGTGCCCGAAGGAACAGCATTTCCTGGATCGACGGCGCTGGAAACTTGTGGCTTTTTGGTGGCGCTGGCAACGTGGGCTGGCTGAACGATCTATGGCGCTACGACTCCAACGGGCATTGGACCTGGATGAGTGGCGCAAACACAGCATTCCAGGCCGGCGTCTACGGCGTCAAGGGCGCGCCTGATCCGGCCAATGTGCCTGGCGCGCGTGTGGGCAGTGTTTCCTGGATCGATTCCGCTGGTAGCTTGTGGCTCTTTGGCGGCGATGGTCGAGACGGCGTGGACAACGAGGGTTACCTAAACGATTTGTGGCGCTATGACGCCAATGGGGAATGGACCTGGATGAGTGGAGCCCATTCGGCTCTCCAAGTCGGCGTCTATGGCACCCAAGGCGTACCGGATCCCGCCAATGTGCCCGGCGCGCGCGAACTGAGCATCTCCTGGATCGACGGCGTCGGCAACTTGTGGCTCTTTGGCGGTTGGGGCCTTGATAGCGCCGGAAACGTGGGTTGGCTGAACGATCTGTGGCGCTACGACGTCAGCGGCCAGTGGACCTGGATGAGTGGATCGAACACGTGGTACCAGGTCGGCGTCTACGGCGTCCAGGGTACGCCCGATCCCAACAACGTGCCCGGCGCGCGGATGGGCAGCGTCTCCTGGATCGACGGCGTTGGCGACCTGTGGTTATTTGGCGGCGTTGGCCTTGATAGCGTCGACACCTCCGGCCGGTTGAACGACCTGTGGCGACACGACTCCAGTGGCCAGTGGACCTGGATGAGCGGATCTGACACAATTGGGCAGGCTGGGATATATGGCATTCAAGGTACGCCCGACCCCACCAACGTGCCCGGCGCGCGGCAAGATAGCAGCTCCTGGATCGACGCTGTTGGCAACCTTTGGCTCTTTGGAGGCTATGGCCGTGATAGCGTCGGCGATGTTGAGGACCGGTTGAACGATTTGTGGCGCTACGACGTGTCTGATGGCCAGTGGACCTGGATTAGCGGCGCGAACATATGCGGTCAGACGGGCATCTACGGCGTACAGGGCGCGCCTGACCCGGCTAACGTGCCTGGCGCGCGAGAAAGCGGTATCTCCTGGGCTGATGACGCTGGCAATCTGTGGCTACTTGGCGGTGGTGGCCTTGATAGCGCCGGCAACGGGGATTACCTGAACGACTTATGGCGCTTCTCTTTCCAGAACGAGAAATACTTCTCCTGCCAGAGTCCGCAGGAGAACTTCGAGAACGGCGTGCCGGTCTGGGGCTGGACGGTGGTCAACAACGTGCCCGGCGGGCCAACCTGGGGCGACATCGTCTCCTGCGGCCCCAACGGCAACGGCGGCAACTGGACCAGCGGCCTGGGCAACGCAGCCTGCATCAGCGCCAGCACCCTGACGGCCGGGCCCTACGACGCCGAGCTGCGCACGCCTGTGTTCAGCCTGGTCGGCTACAGCGAGGCGACCATCAGCTTCCTGATGAACTACCAGAACTGGGCAGGCATCGACCGGCTGACCTTCGACATCAGCGCCGATGGCGGCGCCACCTGGGCTCCGCTGCGCACCTACACCACCGACCAGGGTGCGTTCCAGAACACGCCCGGCGTCTACATCACCACCGACCTGGCGCCTTACCTGGGCCAGTCGAACCTGATGCTGCGCTGGCGCTACCACTGGAATACGCCCGAAGCGCTGGGCTGGTACGCACAGATCGACGACGCCGAGTTCAAGTGCACCGAGACCCCGCCAACTGCGGTGACGCTGGCCAGCCTGACAACGCAAGGACAGGTGGGCATTGGCTGGTCCTGGCTGCTCGCTCTGGTCGCGGCTGGGTTGGCCCTAACGGGGGCGTTGGCAGACCGCCGGAAAGGCCAGGTCCGACCGCGCTAAACCCACCCCGCGGAGTCGAGGCTTCAGCCGGCATTGACGCACGCGGCCCTGTGCGCCAAGCCGCCTGAAGGCTCGACTCCGCTGTCTTGCGCCTACTTTGAGGAGACCGTGACCGAGCGGGACGCAGCCAACTGACTGGACCTGGACGTGTTCAAGCTGCTGCGCGGCTGGGAGGAGCTGCAGGCCACCTGGAACCAGGCGACCAACGGCGCAGCCTGGACGACGCCCGGCGCGAACGGCTCCGGCGACCGGGAGGGCGCGCGCCGCGCCACGGCCAGGGTCAACGCAGCGGCGGGCGGCACAGTCAGCTTCAATGTGACCGGCCTGGCGCAGGAGTGGGTCAACAGCCCGGCCGGCAACCGAGGCTTGCTGCTGCGGCCGACCCTGCCGGTCAACAGCATGACCATGACCTACCGCTTCGCCAGCCTGGACCACTGGGATCCGGCCTGGCGACCCAAGCTGGTGGTGAGCTACGCCACGGGCGGCCAGGCGCCTGGCTCGACGGGGCGTGTCTCCGGCCACGCCAGCCTGGCCCTTCAGAGTGCGCTCGAAGCCACCCCTCCGGCCAACCAGGTCTGGCGCAGCTACTACCATGCCGCCGGCCGGCGCGTCGCCATGCGCGTCCAGGATGGCGTGACGGGCGCGAACCAGGTTCATTACCTGTTCGCCGATCATTTGGGCAGCACGCACGTCACATACAACACAGCCAATAGCACCTCGACTGCGCAGCGCTACTATCCCTGGGGATCGGTGCGGCCCGGGCCGAATAACACCTGCCGACCGGCTACACATTCACCGGTCAACTGGACAGCGGGCTGGGGTTGATGTACCATGGGACGGCGGGGGGTGGAAACGGAGAGATCAGGGCGGCGTTTGACAGAAGGCGCGCGCTCAGGTAAGATGGGCGCAACTCCCGTCGCCCGCTGCGCCGCTACCCACCATGCTCGACACCGCCACCTCAACCCAGCCTCCCGGCACGGCCCGCGCGCTACGTCCGGACTCGCAGCACGAGACGGGCGCCACGCTCCACGTTTCACGTTTCACGCTTCAACTTTCACCCGTCACCCGGCTGGCGGCGATCCTAATGTTCGCCCTGCTGGCCCTCTTGACCATGGGCGCGGGCGGGCCAGTGCTGCAGGGCAGCCAGCCAGGCGATTTGCCTATCTACCCGGAGCAGATCGCTGCCATCCAGGCCGCGCGCGAGGCGCCGCCCTTGTCGGCGCCAGCCGCATTGCTGGCCGACAGCGACACGAACCAGGTGCTGGCCGCGCTGGACGCCAACCAGCCGCGCGCCATGGCCAGCACCACCAAGATCATGACCGCGCTGCTGACCCTGGAGCGGGCCAGTCTGACAGACCAGGTGGTGGTCTCGCCGACAGCCTTGGTCGGCGGTTCCACCATGGGCCTTTCGGCCGGCGAGGTGTTGTCGGTGGAGGATCTCCTGTGGGGCCTCCTGCTCAACTCCGGCAACGACGCGGCCGTGGCCCTGGCTGAGCACGTGGCCGGCAGCGAGGCGGCGTTCGTCCAGTTGATGAACCAGCGCGCGGCCGAGCTGGGCATGAGCAACACGCGCTTCGCCAATCCCCACGGCCTGGATGCGCCCGACCACACCAGCAGCGCTTACGACCTGTGGCTGGTGACGCAGGAAGCGCTCAAGCATCCGCTGTTTCGCCAGATCGTGGCCACGCCGGCCGCAGTCGTCGCCGGCCGCCAGCTTGTCAACCAAAACCAGTTGCTGACCAGCTACCCAGGCGCCGATGGCGTCAAGACCGGCACCACCGTGGCTGCGGGCGAGAGTCTGGTCGGCTCGGCCAGCCCAGACGGGCATCGGGCCGTGGTGGTGATTTTGGGCAGTCAGGATCGCTACAGCGACGCACGCGCCCTGTTCGATCACTACAGCACCTTTTGGCGTTGGGCCCCGGCGCCCCAACCGGTCGGCCCGGCCAGTTGGCTGTGGGTGGCTGGCCAGCCGCGGCGTGTGGCAGCCAGCGCCCCGCCCGACCTGTTCCTGCCGGCCTGGCAATGGCCCCTGGTGCGGCCGCAACTGGTGACGACCGGGGCCGAGACCGGCCAGTTCAGCGGCGTGGTTCGCTGGTATCTGGGCAATCAACGGCTGGCCGAAGCGCCAGCCATTCTGTTGGACAACTAACACGCCAGGCGCCGGGCATTTAGTGACCGGCGCCTGGGCCGCAAGGAGCGCAATCGATGGCGCAAGAACGACTGCACAAGGTCATGGCCAACGCGGGCATCGCGTCACGGCGGGCCTGCGAAGAGATGATCCAGGCTGGCCGGGTGACCGTCAACGGCAAGGTGGTGACGGAGTTGGGCGTCAAGGTCGATTCCCAACTGGACCAGATTCGCGTCGACGGCGAGCTGCTCAAGCCGCGCGCGCCGGAGCGGCGCAGCTATCTGATGCTCTACAAACCGGTGGGCGTGCTGTCGGTCTTCGACGACCCGCGCGGCCGGCCGGGCCTGGAATCGCTGCTCAAGGGCCCGCTGCGCCTCTATCCCGTGGGCCGGCTGGACCTGGACAGCGAGGGCTTGCTGCTGCTGACCGACGACGGCGACCTGACCTTGAAGCTGAGCCACCCGCGCTTCGAGCATCCCAAGAGCTATCTGGTGCTGGTCGATCGCCAGCCTGGCACCGACACGCTGGCCCATTTCCGGCGCGGCATCCTGTTGGACGACGGAGTGACCGCGCCCTCCCATTGGCGCGTGCTGGAGCACCCGGCCGTAGTGCCGCCGTCCGACGACCCAGACGCCGGAGAGGGCGTGTGGCTATACGTCACCATGCACGAAGGGCGCAAGCGGCAGATCAGGCGCATGGCCGCGGCCGAGAAGATGCAGGTCCGGCGGTTGGTGCGCGTCGGCCTGGGTTCGCTGCGGCTGGATCGCAAGCTGCGGCCGGGCGAGAGCCGGGCGCTGACGCGTCGCGAGTTGCAGCAGTTGTTGGACGACGCGGCTGCGGTCGAGCTAGAGGATGCGTCGCGCCGGCGCGAGAAGGGCGCTGGCCCGGCG
>JBAQCH010000055.1:0-5352 GCA_049294015.1 Anaerolineae bacterium | reverse complement strand
ATCAAATCACTTGCCGAAAAGCCAGATGCAATTCTATTTCAGCTTCTCTTCGACAAGGTTGCCCGACTCGGCGCTATTCACCAACCACAACCGTGTTCGAGAAGTCAATGATTGGCGAAGGTATTGTCACCTGTAGACGCATATGTCTTGAAGCAGGTATTTGAGACCTTAGCTGTGCCCTTGACTGTGGGAGACCTGGCAACGGACGGCGTACTAGCCGACGAGGCTGAGCCAACAGCCTACTTTGTCGATGCGCGAGTCTCCGTGATCGATGCGTGGGCTATCATGTCAAAATACGACTACAGCGCAGCGGCTGTGATGAACGAAGATGGATTCCGGGTCGTCGACCGGAAGGCCGTGCAGCAGGCAGCTGAACGATGTGTCGCCCTTCTTGATAAGCAGATGACACCGCCCAGTGGGGGTATTGCATTCTCAATTGGGGCCTTGAGCATGGTTCGCGGTCTCTTGAGGAGCAGTGGTCTGAGCTTCAGGTCGTGGACGTACCAGTGCCAGGGAAACCCGGAACACAAGTTCACTCTGCTACGTCCACCCGATCCTCCTGTGTGCAACGTGCCCCCGACCAGCGACGCCCACAATCAACCTCCTCTCATTCTCCTCAGCAGCAGCTAAACAGCCACCACGAGGCGCGCCATGACTCCATCCAGCCTTGCATCGGTTGCCACGGAGGCGCTTGCCGCCGTTACTAGCTCCATATCGAGCTACTTTCAAAAGAAGGGACGCTTCAGCCAGGAGTTTTTCATTCCTGCCACGGCCTTCGTGCTGGCCTGTCTGGCGGTCGTCATGGCTATTCTGGGACCGGGGGCGCCGCAAGTCTGGTGGGCTGGCCTCACCGGTGAGATCAAGGCGCTGGCAATTGCGCTCTTCCTGTTGACCCTGGTGATCGTCGCTGAGGCAAGCAAACCCTTGACGCTATTGGTGCGCCAGCTCTACAGCGGCGAATGGCCGGCCTGGCATTGGCTGCAATGGCGGCGCAGGCTGCCGTTCTTGAGCGCCCACCTGTCCTGGCAAAACGCACAGTGGGGTTTCGCCGAAGCCGACAGCATCTTCAACGACTTGAACGACCAGTTCGAAAAGTGGAAGACCCAGGCGCAAGACGCGCCGGGCCTGCCCAGATATCCTGTGCTTACCAAAGCGGTCGACGCATACTGCCTGATCTCAGAGCAGGACTGGCGCTCGGCTGAGGCAAAGCCGGTCGAGAGCGTCATCACCACACCGGCAGACCTCCTGGGACGCTATGCGCTGAGGGCCCTAAAGGCAGGCGAACCGGTGCGCCTTGAGGATGTGGCCCCACTACCCGACAAGAGCAACTTATCGGAACAACGCCGGATTGTGGCTGTCGACTTCTTTGCGGGGGACATCGCTGACTCGATTGCGCCTGGATTGGTCGTGACCCTGCATGTGCGCTGCCACGGCGAGCAACCACCATGCAAGCCCATCGTTGAGAAATTCGAGAGGCTGTTCGTGCTCGACCGCGCCGGCAACCGCCTCACCGTCTCAGTCGCCGCGGTTGATGTAGAGCAACTAATCGGACTCTTGCCGGGCAGCCGGCTCACTGTGACTCGCGATGCCTCGGCCGATTTGAGGCCTTTGCAGGCCGTGCCGGTGGTGCGCACGGGAGAAACCATCCGGCGGGGACAGCTTGTGCTAGCCCGTCAGATTGACTGGGCGGTGAAGACAGCCGCCGAAGTTGCCGCGCTGGGCGGGATTCTCGTCACCGAAGCCGACATCGTGAACAAGCTGTATTGGCCGGCGGCGGCAACAAACCAGTTGACAGGAGGCCAATCTTTCGCGAAATCCGACCTCAAAATCGTGCCGCCGGGTACCCAGGCCGCGTGGTTCATCTTTCAAACGCCTGATGGCACAGCCCAATCTCGCTTAGCGCACAGGCTCGACTTGCCCGGACCGAAAGCCAAGATAGAACTGGACCCGCTTCTTTCCACAGCTAATGTGGGTGGGGCAAGTGTTCTGAGTGGCAACCGCCTCATGATCGATTATGGATCCCCGACTCAAGAAGCGAGTTCCCTAGCTGATAGCGCTTATCCGATTGCCCAAGGAGACCGAGTCGAGGTCAGCTTTTATAAGGCCGGCGACAGTGAGCCGTTTGCCTGTGAACCCTTGTGTTACGTTCACGAATTGACCCGTGGCAGTCACTGTGTTATCTCAGTGCGCGATGGCGTTGCTTTCAATGATCACTTGAACTTGGCGAACAAGGGTGGCAAGATCACTCTCAATCCCTTTGTCCGCCTTCCTGTTTTGACCGAAGGGCATGAGGCGTATCAACTGATCGATCCCGCCAAGATTGCCACAAGGCTCTTCCAGGGCAGGGATGGCGTTTTGGTCGACGAGATGTGCCTGAGCGAAGATGACGTCCAGGACTGCTACGTCGTAGCAAACCGCTCGATCCAGCCTGAGCGACCGATCGCCAAGGCGGCCGTCAAGAAGGCAGTGTCGGACTCATCGGATTGGCTGTCGCTGGTCGTCCAGGGAAAGAAAGACCGGTTCACTGCCAAAGACCGTCGTGGCGCGACGCTTGAAAAACCGTGGAGCGAGATACGCCGTGGTGACTTGGTGCAGGTCATGGTTAACGGACCCAGCAACGAGGTAGTATCGCTTCGAGAACCGGAATTGGCCTTCGTGCGTGCTTGCTCTGCTGGCCCGCAACGCATCGAGCTTGCCGTGCCTGCATGGAAAAAACCTCTGATTGAAGATTTGTGGAATAGCAAGAGTGCCACAGTCGAACTGACCCTTACGCACGCCGACGGATACCTTGATGAGGATCTCAAGTCCCTCCGCGTACAGATCAACGACTGGGATACGCTGGCACCCATGAGCAAGATTCTTTCAGGTTCGGCGGCACAGGAAGCAACGGTTGTTCAAAGCGCCAAGAATCTGAAGAGGCTCGTCAACGATTTGGTGGACTTCAAGAAGCGGTTGGATCAGCGGCCCTGGTATGTGAAGCCTCTGGACGATGCTGAACACAAGACCGCCCACGAAGCGTTCTGGAACCTCCAAGGCCCCCTCTACCGCGCAGTCCAGCGCTGGCAGGAGACGGGGAAGGCTTTGAAGGAGCGTCGCGAGCGCGAGGCGGCCCGGGCAATGCCGGACGAGGGCGCCGAGGTGCGGTCCACGCGGCTGGGTAATGCATTGGCTGCCGCTGCCGACTATCCCGAACAGGTCTACAGGATCGACACGGCCACGATCCTGCCGCGTCTGCTCAATGTGCTGAAGCCCGAAGAGGGCGCTGTAACAGACTCCGTCATTCTGCGCCTGATCAACGCCGAGGCTTCGCTCAACATGATGCTGCTCTTCTCCTTTTGGTCGGCCGTGTGGGCGGTCTTGGGCGCGGCCGCGCTGTTGTTCTTTGGCGGGCCGCCGTGGACGTTCCCCGTCGTGCTGTTGGGCGGACTTGCGCTGTCATGGGTGACCAAAGGCGCGGCCGAGTCGCAGGCTTTGAGCTATGGAGAAGCCCTCAAGGCTGTGTTCGATCTGCGCCGGCACATGCTGCTGGAGGCCATCGGGTATCAAGTCACTTATCCCATTGCGCCTGAGGAAGAACAGCAGCATTGGCGCAACCTAAACACCCTCTTCGCTCTCGGCGTCGCCAAGGGCTTTCCCAAGATGAACAAACCGGCCGATCAGGGCAAGGGAGGTTAAGCCTGTGAACAGTGGCTCGCCAAAGACTATGGTCGTGTGGGTGAAGGCTAACATAATCCAGCTATTGCTGATAAGACATTCATGCGCTGGGCGCACAACCGTTGATGAAAATGGAGTCGCGTGCTAAACTAAGGCCACTTGGTTGGCGCAGAGGTCGAAACAAACTTGGTGCCAAGAGCCTGAGGATTAGACGGACCTGGATGCAGATTGGCACAGTCAACTGTGGTACCCGGCCTAGTCCGGGAAGCACGCAAGTCAGAATCATTGATGCAAAGCATCCCGCCAGCCATAGTACATCACCGAGGTGGACCTATGGAAGTCACTTTCACACATTGTGCTGGTCTGGATGTTCACAAGAAGACGGTCGTGGCGTGTTGCATCACGCCTGGAGCGAAGGGCGAGAAGCAGATCGAGGTTCGCACTTTTGGAACCATGACCGTCGATTTGTTGGCGTTGTCAGATTGGTTGACCAGTCAGCAGATCACGCATGTGGCCATGGAGAGCACAGGCGAGTTCTGGAAGCCGATCTACAACCTGCTGGAAGGCAACTTTGAGATCTTGGTGGTCAACGCCAAGCACATCAAGAACGTGCCCGGTCGCAAGACCGATGTCAAGGACGCCGAATGGATCGCCGAACTGTTGCGGCACGGCTTGGTACGTGGCAGCTTCATACCGCCTCAAGCTCAGCGTGATCTGCGCGATTTGACACGGCAGCGTACTAACCTGGTGCAAGATCGGGCGACCGTGGTCAACCGCTTGCAGAAGGTGCTGGAATGGGCCAACATCAAGCTGAGTTCGGTAGCCACGGATGTCACTGGCGTCTCGGCTCGGGCCATGCTCGAAGCCATCGTCCAGGATCAAGTCGATCCGGCAGCGTTGAGTGAGCTGGCCCGCGGGCGCCTGCGCAAGAAGCGCGACGCCCTGGAACAGGCGTTGACCGGTGCGGTACGCGACCATCATCGCTTCATGATTGGCCAGCATTTGACGCAGATTGACTTTCTGGATCAGCAGATTGCTGCCTTCGATGAGCAGATCACTGCGGCTATGCAGGACATGTCGCAGCCGCCTGATGAGCCAGGGCCTGCACAGCCAGACGCATCCCAGGTTGTAGTCACGCCGCCCGAAGACACAACAGCACCATTGACTTGGGAGGCTGCTGTTGCGTTGCTGGACACCATCCCCGGCGTCGGACCACGGGCTGCCGAGATGATCCTGGCCGAGATCGGTCTTGACATGAGCCGTTTTCCCAGCGAGGCACATCTCTCCAGCTGGGCCAAGGTCTCATCGGGCAACAACGAGAGCGCCGGCAAGCGCTACTCTGGCGCCATCGGGCATGGCAATCGTTGGTTGCGCACAGTCCTGGTTCAGGTTGCCTGGGCCGCAGTTAAGGTCAAGAAGTCTTATCTTTCCTCCTTCTATCACCGCTTAGCCGCCCGGCGTGGCGCCAAGCGGGCGATTATCGCCGTGGCTCATCGCCTGCTCATTGCCATCTATCACATGCTCAAGAAACATGAGCCGTACAAAGACTTAGGCGCCACCTATCTCGACGAGCGCAACAAGCCGAAAGTCGTCAGCCGCATGAAGCATCGTATCGAGCAACTCGGCTACCGGGTAACGATCGAGCCGGTGACCGTATCAGTTCCCGGATAGCACACTATGACGCTATTTTCAAGTCAG
>JBAQCH010000054.1:0-3257 GCA_049294015.1 Anaerolineae bacterium | reverse complement strand
GTGCCTGCTCTGGCAGGCCACCGGCGACGCGGCGCGGCTGGAGCGGGGCCTGGAGGAGCTGCTGCGGCCGGCCCGCGACCACGGCTACGACTGGCTCTTCCTGCGGCCGACGCTGCTGGGCCCGCCCGACCCGCGGCGCATGGTCCCGCTGCTGGTGCAGGCGCGCAGCGGCGAGCGCTTCCGGTCCTATGCCGGCAGCCTGCTGGGCCGGCTGGGGCTGAGCCGGCTCGAGCTGCACCCCGGCTACCAACTGCGCGTGCAGACCTTGGGCGCGTTTGTGGTCTGGCGGGGCGCGGAGGCGGTTGCGCCGCACGAATGGCGCCGCGACAAGGCCCGCCAGCTCTTCCAGTTGCTGCTGACCCGGCGTCGAAGACTGTTGGAGCGCGACCAGATCGTGGAGCTGCTCTGGCCAGGGCTGGGCGGCGAGACGGCCGAGCGCGACTTCAAGGTGGCGCTGAGCACGCTCTACCGGGTGCTGGAGCCGGCCCTGCCCGCGCGCGCGCCTTCGGCCTACGTGCTGCGGGAGGGGACGCTGTACGGGCTGCGGCCGGGCGCGGACCTCTGGCTGGACGCCGAGCAGTTCGAGCGCCTGGCGGCCGAGGGCGACCGGCTGGCGGGGCAAGGGGACGAGGCCTTCATCGAGCGCTACCGGGCTGCGCTAGCGCTGTACGGCGGCGACTTCCTGCGCGACTACCCCTACGACGAGTGGTGCAGCGAGGAGCGGGAGCGGCTATTGGGCGTGTGGCTGCACGCGGCCGACCGGCTGGCCGTGGCGCTGGCCGAGCGGGGGCGCTGGCAGGAGGTCATCGACGTGGGCCAGGCCATCCTGCAGAGGGACGAGTGCTGGGAGCAGGCCTACCGGCTGTTGATGCTGGCCCACGCCCGGCTGGGCAACCGCGCCCAAGCCCTGCGCACCTACCAGCGCTGTGTCGAGCGCCTGCGCGCGGAGCTGGACGTGCCGCCCTCGGCCGCGACGGTGGGGTTGGCGGAGGAGTTGCGGGTGGGGTGACGGCGGATCGGGCCGTCGCCAAACGCTTTGACGGCAGCCAACGCCGATGGTACAATGCCGCTGTACGTTGAAGCTGCACGGTCAGCGGAGTTCGCACGCCCACGTGCGAACCAGGCGTCACGCCAGGTTGAGAGAGGACGAGATGCAACAGCAGTTTACCGTGATTATCGAACGGGATCCCGAAAGCGATTGGTTGGTTGGCTCTGTGGCAGAACTGCCCGGCTGCTACACCCAGGCGCCGGACATGGCCAGTCTGGAGAAGAACATGCGCGAGGCCATTCAGGTGTATCTGGCGACCACTGATGTGCAAAACCATCCGTGACATGACGTTGAGCTTAGGCGAGCACAACCGATTGACCGAAATGCTCTAGAACCGGGTTCAGGCCCTGCGAACCTACCAGCGCTCCGTTGAGCTGCCGTGCAAGAAGTTGGATTTGCTGCCGCTAGTAGCACTATGGGGTTGTTTGAGCAGGTGTGTGTAGAGGCAGAGCACGTTTTCTTTGGGACCGGATTAGGTTTTCTCAAGGCAAAGTTATCCGCGCATATCTCAAGGACTCACCTCGATGCTCCCTTATACTTCGACGCAGATACGGTTCCACGATTTCTAGTTTCTCCTCGACCTGTGCTCGGCTCATTTGAGAAATCTCCGATATCTGGTCGCGTCCCAGGCTATTCAGCGATGTTCCAATTGCGATTCCCGCACCTTTCGTAAGCCACCATCTGTCATGGATAGGGGTTTTGCCAGATTGAGTTCCCACGACAATTATATCCGTTTCGGGAGGGTTCTGAATGTGCGAGACATGCGTCCGCCAATAATCCCGGTAATAGTCATTCCAGGGTTCGCGCAGCTCCTCATGCTGCTGTTGTTTCCAGCTTGTTAAGACTGATACCCTGCATGATGGTTGTGCGACTCGAAGTTGCATAAGGATATGCAAATCCCGAGGTCCGAAATACTGATCACAGATGATTAGGAATTCGCTCACTTCTTGACCGAACCACTCTTCGATCCACTTCAGAGCGGCACTTCTATCACCGAAGCTGACCACTGTGCTGCCTGACTCTGAGGACCGCTCAACATATTTCCGGATCTGTCCCAAGCGCACAACCGAAGGAGTCACTAAGCGTCGAGTCAACTCAGCTGTAAGAAGCATCGATTCGAACAAAGGACGCAATATCGAGGTCGCTTGATCAGTGTCGGAGAGCCGCTTGACTGTATTCTCAATGATGAATGCCGCAATGGGATAGCTATCCTCAAGAGGCAACTGTGCGACAATCTGGAAGTGCCCTCGCAGGTCTTCCAAACGTAATGGCCCCAACTTTCCGGCGTTGAGATCTCCAAGCAAAGCCCACGCAACCGACGGGTATTCGTCAATATGTTTCTCATAGGCATCTAATCCTGCTGAGACCTCGTTTGCCATCTTATGCTTGAGGTCCAGAAATGCTAGTCGATTAGAAACTGGAGGCGCAGGTAAGCGCGCTGGATCATCGTCTGCAAAGGACGCCAATGAGGCGGCAAAGCCCTCATTAACACTCTGATACGCGAGGTCGACGAGGTTGCGTTTCCGGGTAACAATCTCAGGCTCAGCGCTCCCGATTGCCGACTGCATTGCCAATTCCAGGCATTTTTTCCGTGTTGTTTGGTCATCAGCCAGTGTTGCAAGGTATTCGTACCTGTCGATTTGATCAACTCGAGAGGGAATGTGGCTAACAAGCTCAATTGCCTCCTGAAACTGAGCTGCCTGTGATCTAGCATCCGTTCTCTTGTAGCTCAGTTTATAGGATGCAAGAGTCGCCAAAACAAACACGCGATCTGAGACATTGGGAATGTTTCGAGCTGACTCGATCAGTTCGGGCCATTCTTGATCATTTGCAGAGTAAATGCGCGCTTGGTTCGCTTGAACGATGATCTTGAATCCCGCGTGCTTAATGCCCCGGTCTCCCAAGGGGAGACGACCACTTAGCTGACCCAATCTGTTTGCTACTTCGATCTTCTGCTGCCTCGAAAACGGTCGATCTCGAGAGCGCGCTGTCATAGAATCAGCAATTGCTTCGGCAAAAAAACCGATTATTGAGTCATATTGGACTTTCTCTAGCACTACACAGATATTCAATACATCCTCGTCAATACCTTCGCCAATTACGGGCCTCGCGAACCCGGGATTGACGGATGAATAGCGCCGAGTTGGGCGACCTTGTCGAAAGCGCCCTGAATTAAAACTGCCTGTGGCTCGCGGTCAAGGGTTTTTAT
>JBAQCH010000053.1:0-2492 GCA_049294015.1 Anaerolineae bacterium | reverse complement strand
CCCTCACCCCGGCCCTCTCCCAGGGGGAGAGGGGGCGAATCGTCGGTCGAGTAGGCGTCTGCGCCGTAGCGAGACCCGCCGTAGCGAGACCCCAGATTCGCCAGGTATTCCACTGCCGCCAGCGCGCCGGCGATGCCTTCGTGGTTCTGCGTGCCGGTCTCGAACTTGTGGGGCGGCTTGTTCTTGGCCGGCCGCACCTTGTAGGCGCGCAGGCGGTCCAGCAGCTCGTAGCGGCCGTAGAGCACGCCGACGTGAGGCCCGAAAAACTTGTAAGCGCTGCAAGCCAGCAGGTCGCAGCCCAGCGCCTGCACGTCCACGGGGCCGTGAGGCACGTACTGCACCGCGTCGACAAAGACCAGCGCGCCCACCTCGTGTGCCCAGCGGGTGATGGTCGCAATGTCGTGCACCGTGCCGGTGGCGTTGGAGGCGTAGCCCACGGCCACCATCTTCGTCCGCTCGTTGAGCAGGCTGCGCAGGCCGGCCATGTCCAGCGTATAATCCTCCACGTCGAAGTCGGCCCAACGCACGGTCGCGCCGCGCTCCTCGGCCAGCAATACCCAGGGGCTGATGTTGGCGTCATGGTCCATGCGGCTCAGCACGATCTCGTCGCCCGGACCGATCTCACGGCCCAGCGCGCGGCTGAGCGCGAAGGTCAGCGTGGTCATGTTGGGGCCGAAAACGACCTCGTCCGGCGAGGCCGCGCCCAACAGGTCGGCCATGGCCGCGTGCGCGTCATCCAGAATCGCGTCGCTGCGCTCGGCCGTGGCGAACGCGCCGCCGCGGTTGGCGTTGGCGTGCAGCAGGTAATCGGTCATCGCGTCGATCACGGCCTGAGGGACCTGGGTGCCGCCGGGGTTGTCCAGAAAGACGGCCGGCTGGCCGTTGACTTGCATGGCCAGGGCAGGGAAGTGGGAACGGATGATGGTGAGATCAAGCATAGCGCGGTAGTTGCATCCTTTCTCCGCAAGACGTAGGCGTAGGTTAACACAAGAGCGTTGCCGGCGCAAAAGACGCCCTTCGGATGCTGGCAGAGAAGGCAGCAGCATTGGACGACTCGGCTGGAGGCAGCGCGCCCTGGCAGCGTTTTATGATCCAGATCATAGCGCGGCGCGCGGCATTGCGCGATAATAGACCACGTGGCGCCGGGCGCGGCCTGACAAGCGCCTGACCTACAGCCGCCGGCGGGGCGGCTTCCCGTTCGGTTGCGCCGAGGCGCCAGGGGCTGTGGGGATCGCAGCCGTCGGCCACCTGGAGCGGCGTAGAGCAGAGAGGTAGGCCGGTGAACAGTGAAGCTCCGGACCTAGCCGGTCGTCGGTGGTACGTCGTCCATACCAAGCCACGCCAGGAGCTGTTGGCATCCGGGCTGCTGGAGGCCATGCAGGATGTGGTCGTCTACCTGCCGCAGGTGACGCAACGCGCAGGTCAACAGGCCAAAGCGGTTGTGCTCTTTCCAGGCTACTTGTTTGTGCAGGCTGACCTGGGCCAGACCCGCGCCAGCGCGATCGACAAGACGCCGGGTGTGCTGCGGCTGGTGGCCTTCGGCGGCCAGCCCCAGCCTGTGCCCGCCGCGGCCATGGCCAGCCTGCAAGCGCGCGTGCAGGAGCTGAACCAGCAGGGCGGCCTGCCGCAGCATCCCTTCCAGCCGGGCGACAGCGTGCGCATCACCGAGGGCCCGCTGGGTGGGCTGGAGGGGGTGTTCCAGGGCCCCATGCGGCCCGCCCAGCGCGTACGGGTGCTGCTGCAGTTCCTGGGCGGCCTGCACGAGCTGGAGGTGGACCCCAGCCAGTTGGAGCGCAGCGGCCAGCCGCCAACGGACCACCCGCCGCGGCGCACGCGCGGCAAGGGACGACGCATCCGTAGATAGGCTTGACCCAACTTTCACCCAGCGCCTGCTACCTGGGCGCCCTGCGCCAGCGCCTCGACACCACGACTCAAACCTTCGCGCAGCGAAGGACTGAGCGACACGCTCACGGCCATGTTCCGGCAAGCGTACGACTTCATCGGCTGTGGGCTGCTGTTGTCAAACCAGCAGTAGCCAGGGTGTAATTGAGCCCAACCTGGCGCAGTGTATTAGGAGATGAATATCATGGAGAGCCTTGAGCGCATCACAATCAACCCTGGCATCTGTTTATGCCAACCTACCATTCGAGGCATGCGGATCACAGTGAGTGTGGTTCTCAAGATGCTGGCAAACGGAGCATCTGTCCGGGAAGTAGTCGAGGCATATCCCGAACTAGAGGTCGAGGACGTTCAGCAGGCCATGCGATACGCCCCCAAGCGGGTATTTTCGAGTCAGACCAGAGCGTAAGGAGGCGACCATGAAAGCTTTGATGGTGCATGCGGTGTTATAATCCATTCCAGTAACTCAATACCTTCGCCAATTACGGGCCTCGCGAACCCGGGATTGACGGATGAATAGCGCCGAGTTGGGCGACCTTGTCGAAAGCGCCCTGAATTAAAACTGCCTGTGGCTCGCGGTCAAGGGTTTTTAT